>DASYGP010000170.1:0-22687 GCA_035999615.1 Mycobacteriales bacterium | reverse complement strand
TGCCGTACCGTCATTCGTCGGATTGCCCTGCCCGGCAGGAAGTTTCGCCGACTACGAGGAGTGGCGCCAGCTATCGAAGCTGGCCCTCGCCAACGGTTTCAGCGCCGGCGGCTAAGTGCGTCAGGGCCGCACCAGCCCGCTTTGGTAGGCCAGCACGACCGCCTGCACCCGGTCCCGCAGGCCAAGCTTCGCCAGGACCCGCGTGACGTGCGTTTTGACAGTCGCCTCGGAGAGCACGAACTTGCTGGCGATCTCGGCGTTGCTCAGGCCGGCCGCGACCTCCAGCAAGACCTGCCGTTCGCGATCGGTCAGCCGGTCCAGGCCGGGTGGATGCCCCGCCCCGGCGACGGGCTGCCCGTCGTCGTCGCTCAGCTGCCCGGCATAACGGTCCAGCAGCTTGCGGGTGATCCGCGGCGAGACGACCGCGTCCCCACTGGCAACGGCGCGGATCGCTGCGATCAGGTCGTCGGGTAGCACGTCCTTGAGCAGAAAGCCGCTGGCACCGGCTCGCAGCCCGGCGAAGGCGTACTCGTCAAGGTCGAAAGTGGTCAGGATCAGGATCTGCGCGCGGTGACCACCCGCGACGATCTGGCGGGTCGCCTCCACGCCGTTCATGCCCGGCATGCGGACGTCCATCAACACCACGTCGGGGTTCAGCTCGGCGGTGAGGCGCACCGCGTCGGCGCCGTCGGCGGCTTCACCGCTCACCACCATGTCGGGCTCGGCGGAAAGGATCATCCGAAAACCCACCCGCAGGAGGGGCTGATCGTCCACGAGCAGGACCTGGATCGTCATCGGTCGACGGCCCGGTCCACGCCGAGCTGGGCGTGCACTCGCCAGCCACCCACCGACCTGGGGCCGGCGTCGACCTGGCCGCCGTAGAGGGAGACCCGCTCCCGCATCCCGGTGAGTCCATGGCCGGGGGACTGCGACGCTGCACCCTCCGCGCAGGGCGCCCCGTCGTCGGTGACGGTCACCTCGACGCGACCGTCGGTCCACCGCAGGCTCACGCGGACTTCGGACACGTCCCGGCCGTGCTTGATCGCGTTGGTGAGCGCTTCTTGCACCACCCGGTAGACCACAGTCTGCTGCGCGGGCGGCATCGCGGCCGGCTGCCCGGTCATCGTCAGCTGGACCGGGAGCCCGGTGCCGCGGACCTGGCTGACCAGCTCGTCCAGCTGGGGGAGCCCCGGCGGGGGCGCCAGCTGCGCGTCCGCGGCGGTGTCGTCGTCGTCCCGCAGCACACCGAGCAATCGGCGCATCTCGGTCAGGGCCTGCCGGCCGGTGGCCGACACGTCGCGCATCGCGCTCACCGACTGATGCGGATCGGTGGCATGTGCGGCGGCGGCGCCATCGGCGAGGGTGACCATGACCGACAGGCTGTGCGCCACGATGTCGTGCATCTCCCGGGCGATCCGGGTGCGTTCGGCGGTGGCGGCGAGGCGTGCCTGTTGGTCGCGTTCGCGTTCCAGGCGCAACGCCCGATCGACGACGAAGGCCAGGTAGGCCCGGCGCGTACGAAGCGTCATCCCGCTGAACAGCGCGGTGGCGACGAGCCCGGACAGGAAGATCAGCGAGCCGAGGACGCCGCCGGCGGGGGCGAAGCGGGCCGCGGCGAGGACCACGCCGATTTCCAGCACCGCCGCGGCGAGCAGCGCGCGACGCCTCGGCTGGTGCGCGGCGACGGTGTACAGCGCGATCAGCAGGCTGAGATCGCTCGGCAACCGTTCCCCGGCCAGCCATTGAATCAACGCCACCGCGGCCAGGAAGGCGAAGACGCCGCTCGGGCTGCGCCGGCGCAGCACCAGCGGCAGGATCAATGCTTGGTCGAGAATGCCTATCCACCAAACGTTCCCCCCGCGGTGCACGACCCCGATCAGGGTGATGACCTCCAGGGCGGCCACCAGCAGGCTGTCCACCAGCCAGGGATGCGCCTTGCGCAGGGCACGGAGCCGGCCGCTCACCGCCGGCCACAGCGGCGGGGGTTGACCGCTCAGGGCGTCCGCCGCCAGCGCGTCCGCCCCGCCCGGGCTGAGGCCGGGACGGGGCGGACGGGCCACGGGCATATCGATCAGGCGTCTCGCCGCATCATCAGGACCGACGCGCCCAGCAGCGCCGCGGCCGCCCATCCGCAGAACACCGCGAATCCGATCCACGGGGAGAGTGTCCCCGGGTCCGGGTGCAGCGTGAACAGGGCCGCGCCCGCGTTGCCGGGCAGGTACGGCAGGATGTGCACCTGCCAGCTGGCCGGCAGGACCTGCCCGATGGTCGGCAGGACCAGCAGCAACCCGAACAGGGTGGCGATGCCCCCGGCGGTGCTGCGGATCAGGAAGCCCAGTGCGATGCCCAGCGCGCCCACGACCGTGAGGTAGAGCGCGACCCCGACCACCGCACGCAGCGCGTTCGGGGCCCCGAGGGTGGTGCCGTGCGTGGTGAGCAGCTGTTGGCCGCCGAGGAAAGCCACGAACGAGGAGATCAGCATCAGCACGAACGTGACCGCCGCGAACACGGCGAGTTTGGCCCACAGCACCGGTAGGCGCGTCGGCACTGCCCCGAACGTGGCCCGGATCATTCCGGTCGCGTACTCACCGGAGATCACCAGAACGCCGAGTACGCCGACCGCGAGCTGAGCGAGGTACACGCCGGTCAGGCTGCGGGTCACCGGGTCGAAATGCGCCCGCTCGTCGGGGCCTAGCTGCCCCCAATGCGCGTTGGTTACGGCGCTGACCAGCAGGCCGATCCCGATCATCCCGACGATGGCGGCAACGAAGGTGAACCAGCTGGACCGCAGGGACCGCAACTTGATCCACTCGGAGGCGATCACCTGCCCCTGAGTGACTTTCCGCTGCCCGCTGGGCGCGTTCCTCGGTCGGGTGATCGTCGCGGCGGTCATGCGTTGCTCCTCGGTGCGGCCGCGGCGGCGGCCGGTTCGGTGGGTGCGGCGTGGTATTCCACGGCGTCCCGGGTCATGTCCATGAACGCTTCTTCCAGCGACGCCTGCTGCGGCGTGAGTTCGTGCAGCACGATGCCCTGTTCGCGGGCGACCTCGCCCACCTGGGCAGCGGTCAGTCCGGCGATCTCCAGCACTCCCGTCCCGGTGCTGGTGACGCTCACATCCGGACCGACGAGGGCGTCCCGAAGTTCGGTGGCCTGCGGGGTCCGGACCAGCACGACATTCGCGCCGGCGCCGGCGATCAGGTCGCTGACCGAGCAGTCGGCGATCAGCCGGCCGCGGCCGACGACGATGACGTGCTCGGCGGTCAGTGCCATCTCGCTCATCAGGTGGCTGGAGATGAAGACCGTCCGGCCCTCACTCGCCAGGCCCTTGAGCAGGTCGCGCACCCACCGGATCCCTTCTGGATCCAGCCCGTTGACCGGTTCGTCGAGGATCAGCGTCTTCGGGTCGCCCAGCAGCGCGGAGGCGATGCCCAGCCGCTGCCCCATGCCGAGGGAGAAACCGCCGGCTCGCTTGCGGGCGACTTCCTGCAGCCCGACGAGCTCGATGACAGCATCGACGCGGTCACGGCCGATGCCGTGGGTGGCCGCCAACGCCCGCAGGTGGTTGTAGGCGGAACGGGAGGTATGCACGGCACGGGCTTCGAGCAGCGCACCGACCTCGTGCAAGGGGGCGGGCAGTTGCGCATAGCGCTTGCCATCGATGGTGGCCGAGCCCGACGTCGGCCGGTCCAGACCAAGGATCATCCGCATCGTGGTGGACTTGCCGGCGCCGTTCGGGCCGAGAAAGCCGGTGACGATACCTGGCTGCACGGTGAACGAGAGCCCGTCCACCGCAAGTTTGTCGCCGTACTTCTTGCTCAGCTCACGTGCTTCGATCATGGAGGAGCCTTTCGTTTGACTGTGGTTCCACCGTAGGCAGCGCCACCGGTCGCGCCGACATCCTGCAGGTTGAACTTCCGGAGGCGCGGTGTACGACCTGCGATGTATGCGACCGCGCGGATGGCGCGCCGGTCAGAGGGCGAGCAGCAGCTGTTGCTCGTCGATCCAGGCGTCAACCTGACCCCAGCAGGCGAGCAGCCAATCGGCCCGCTGCTGCTCATCGCCGCGGG
Source organism: Mycobacteriales bacterium (assembly GCA_035999615.1). GTDB lineage: Bacteria > Actinomycetota > Actinomycetes > Mycobacteriales > CAJCIY01 > DASYGP01. Next base: position 18,620 of record DASYGP010000170.1, on the reverse strand, counting down.
GGACCGCCGCGTGCGGGGTCGGCCACCAGGCCATCCGCAGCGGTTGGGTCAGGGGGAGCGCGGCCCACACATCGGCGCCGGTACGCAGTTCGTCCAGGCCGGTGTGGGTGAAGATGAGGACCCCCGCGCCGGGTGCCGCATCGATCGCGGCGAAGGCGCCGCCGGGCCGGGGCGGCAGCGTGTGCCGGAGGCGTTGCGCTTGCGCGGCTTGGACCCGAAATCCCCCGCGCAGCAGACGGCGGATGGCCCGCCGGTGGCGCAGGGGCGTGAAGTTCCCACCCTCGGGAAAAATCAGCAGGGCATCGTGCGGCGCGAGAGTTGCCGCCAGCTGGCGGATGGCCGCGACCGACCGCTCACCGGCGTCGGCCGCGGTGCTGATGAAAGCGCAGCCGAGCCGGCTCAAGATCACGTCGATGGCCGGGTCGAGCCGGAGTTGGGCCTTCAGCACGATCCGCGGGTCGCGGTGGTATCCGGCCAGCAGCAACCAGACCAACACGAACGAGGCGCCGGGGCCGGCATGCCGGGCCAGCACGATCAGCGGGTCGGGGCCGTCCATGTTCAGCAACTTGCGGGCGGTACCCCCAGGTTCCTCGACCTCGAGGCGGAAGTTGAGGGTGCGCCGGGCGGTGGCCAGCACGATGCCGAGGAAGGTGCGCAGCAGCCACCGGTGCGCTCGCCGCGACCAACCCCGGTGAAAGGCCAGCCCGAAGCCGGTCGCGAGCCAAAGTCCGAAAAGCAGCAGCAGGCCGAAGGTTTCCAGCAGCAGGTAGACCGTGACGCACCACCACAGGCGCAGTAGCCGCCAGCGGGCCTGTCCCGTGATCGCGGGCGGCAGCGAGGCCAGGGCCACCACCGGCCCGAGCAGGATCGCGATCGCGGCGAGTACTGGCATGAGTGGGGCGAGCAAAAGTCGCCGCAGCAGCCAGGGCGGGACCGGGAGGGACATCAGCCGGCGCCGGGTACGCGGCTGTTCAGGTACTCGCTGGTCGCCGCGTGGGCGCGGTCGATGCGGGACCCGATCTGGCGGGGATCCCGGTAGCGCAGCTGAGCCAGCGGGGAGCTGATGTCCCCGGCCGGCAGCACGTGGACCTGCACGTCCTCCGGCAGCGAGGCCATGTCCTCGGCGAATCGATGCCGGCGGGCGATCTCGAAACAGACCAGGCCTACCTCCCACGGCCAGCGCGGCGCGGTCAGCGGGCGCTCGATCCGGCCGACGTGCAGCACGTAGACCGTGCTGGCGCCGAGTTCGAGGGCTCGCCCCACCGGCAGGCTGCGGACGATCCCCCCGTCGATGAAGTGCTCATCGCCGATCCGCACCGGCGGCAGCAAGCCGGGGACCGCGCACGACGCCAGCACCGCCTCGACCAGCGGCCCGCGCTCGAACCAGTGCGCGCTCGCCTGCTCGATGCTCGCGGCCACGCACTGGAACTGCACCGGCAGGTCCTCGATCAACGTGTCGCCGGCGTGTTCTTCAAGCAGGTGGCGGAGCGCGCTGTTCTGGTGCAGGTGGGTGCCGGAGCGGGCTAGGGTGGTCGCCTGCCGCAGCAGGGACTGCCCGAAGACGTCGCTGCGGCCCAGGGCACCCCACAGGTCGGCCAGCGCCTGGACGGCCGCCGGCGAAGGATCGGCGGCGATGTAGGCCCCGTTGATGGCCCCGACCGAGGTGCCCACCACCAGGTCCGGACGGATTTCGCGTTCTGCCAACGCCCGCAGCATGCCGACCTCGGTCGCGCCGAGCATTCCACCGCCGCCCAGCACAAAAGCCGTCCGGCCGTGTTTTGTCAGCGCCATGGCCGTCATTGTGGTGGGTCCACCCGGCGCCCGGCCGCGGACTCGTTTCGCCGCGCCGCATTCGGTTGCTCGGCTGCCCCTACCCTGAGGGTGCGCTCCGCGGCGGTGATCCGTGCCCCGCCCGCCGCGGGGCTGCTCGCTCGCTGTCAGGATGCCGCCATGGCGGAGCGGGTATGACCGTAGTGGTGGAACGGGCCGGAGCCGTAGTTACGGTGATCCTGAATCGACCCGAGCGGCGCAATGCCGTCGATGAGTTTACGGCGGCCGCACTGGTGACGGCCTTCGCCGACTTCGAGGCTGATTCGACAGCCTCGGTGGCGGTGCTGACCGGCGCCGGGGGCAGTTTCTGTGCTGGCGCTGATCTGACGGCGATCGCGGCCGGCGCCGGCAACCGGCTTTCCGCCGACGGGGACGGCCCGATGGGCCCGAGCCGGATGCTGCTGTCCAAGCCGGTGATTGCCGCGATCGAGGGGTACGCCGTCGCCGGTGGCCTGGAACTTGCGTTGTGGTGCGATCTGCGGGTCGTCGCCGAGGACGCCGTGCTGGGGGTGTTCTGCCGCCGCTGGGGCGTACCGCTGATAGACGGCGGAACGGTGCGACTGCCGCGCCTGGTGGGCGTGGGGCGAGCCCTCGACTTGATCATGACGGGGCGACCGGTGGGCGCCGCGGAAGCCTTGGCCATCGGACTGGCCGATCGGGTTGTCGCGCCCGGCAGTGCCCGGTCGGCGGCCGAGCAGCTCGCCGACGACATCGCCGCGCTGCCCCAAGCGTGCCTGCGCGGGGACCGGATGTCGGTGTATGCCGGCCTTGACCTGCCGGCCGAGCAGGCGATGGCGGCCGAATTCGCGCGGGGTCTGACGTCGCTGGCGGTGGAAGGGGTACCCGGGGCAACCCGCTTCGCTGAGGGCGAAGGGCGGCACGGCGCCGGAGGCGCAAATCGGGACGGCGCCGGAGGCGCCAATAGGGTCGGCGCCGGAGGCGCACATGGGGACGGCGCCGGTGGGTGAGCCGTTCGTGTTGCTGCCGCCGAGCGAAAGCAAGGCGCCAGGGGGCGACGGTGCGGCGTACGACCCCACTGCCGGCAGCTTCGGCGCCCTGGCGGCGGGGCGGCGCAAGGTATCCCAGGGGCTGCGCCGCAGGGACTTCGATGCCACCGCGCATCTCGGCGTGAAGGGCACCGCCCTCGCGGCGGCCATGCGGTCCAACCGGGCGTTGGCCACGGCGCGGACGCTGCCGGCGCTGCGTCGGTACACCGGTGTGCTCTATGACGCCTTGGCGTACGCCGAACGCTCCAGCGCCCTGCGCCGGCAGCTCGACGTTCAGGTCCTGGTGGTGTCCGGCCTACTCGGGCTGGTGCGCGGCGATGACCCGGTGCCGCCCTACAAGGTGCCGATCGGGGCCGCGCTTCCGGGGCTTGGCCGCTTGGCGACGTTCTGGCGGCCGCGGCTCATCGCTCCGCTGGCGACGGCGCTGGGCACATCCGTCGTCTGGGACCTGCTGCCCGCGGCGCACGCCTCAGCGGTGACGATACCGGCCGGGGTGACGTGCTGGCGGGTGCTGGTGCAGCGCGAGTGTGCCGGCAGGCGCAGCACGGTCAGCCACGAGAACAAGACGGTCAAGGGTGCGTTGGCGGCCGCGGTCATCGCGGGTGCCTTCGAGCATCCGGACCGGCTGGCGTCCTGGGTGGGTCCTGGCGGCTACCGGCTGCGTGAGGTCAGCTGGAACCAGCAGGGCGGCACGTTGGCGCTGGTGACCGCCACGTAATCGTGGCAACAGCTCGGGTCACCGGCGGCGGGACAGCTCGGTCCGCATCGGGGTGGTCGGGAGCTGCACGACCGGCAGCGGCCGATCGGCGGCATTCGCTGCCCGGGCGTGCCGCCCGGCCTTGGTTCGAGGGCCCGCGAAGCCGGGCTGCCACTGCTCCATCTCGGTCCGGTAGGCCGCCGTGGCGCCGAGCTGACAGAGCACCCCGATCGTGCCGATGGTGACCCGATGGATCAACAGATAGGACGGCGGAAGGTTCAGCTGCCGGCCGAGCTGGGCGGCCGCTGACCGGGGATCACCGAGCCGGGCCGCTTCCGCGCGCAGCCAGGCCCGGGTAAACGTGAACTGCTGCTGGGCAATCGGCTCGAGCAGGGGACGCAGGTAGGCGAGAACCTCGGTGGCGTTGACGTTCACGCCAGGCTGGATGAAGCCCTCCGAACGCAGCCCGGCGAGGACGACCTGCGCATTTTCCTCCAGCGCCTGCCGGGCGAGCCGTCCGATCGGCTCGGGCAGCCCCCCGGGGAGCCGGTTGACGGCCCCGAAGTCCATCACGCACAGGCGGTTATCAGCGGTGATCCGGAAGTTGCCGGGATGTGGGTCGGCGTGCAACAGGCCGGCTCGCCCCGGGCAGGAGTACAAAAAGCGCATCAGCAGGAGCCCGGCCCGGTCGCGGAGCTGCGGCGTCCCGTTGCGGATGATCGTCGAGAGCGGGGTGCCCTCGACCCATTCGGAGACCAGGACCCGGTCCGACCCTGCGATGACCTCCGGAACCTTGATGTCGGGGTCATCGCGATAGGCCTCGGCGAAGGCGCCCTGGTAGGCCGCTTCCAGGCGGTAGTCGAGCTCCTCCACGACGCGGTCCTTGAGTTCGGCGAGCAGCGGCTTGATGTCCAGGCCGGGGGAGATCACCGCGAACAGCCGGGAGAAGCGGGCCAGCTGATTCAGGTCGCTGAGCAGGGCCGCGCCCGCGCCGGGGTATTGCACCTTCACGGCGACCTCGCGCCCGTCCTGCCAGGTCGCGCGATGGACCTGGCCGATCGACGCCGAGGCCGCGGGCCGGTCATCGAAGCTGCGGAACAGGTCGCGCCAGTCCACGCCGAGCTCGTGGGCGAGAACCGCGTGCACGGTGGCCGCGGGCATCGGGGGCGCCGCATCCTGGAGCTTGGTCAGCGCCGCCCGGTAGGGGCCGGCGATGTCCTCGGGCAAGGCCGCCTCGAAGATGCTGAGAGCTTGCCCCACCTTCATCGCGCCGCCCTTGAGCTCACCCAGCACGCGGAACAGCTGTTGAGCGGTCCGCGCCTGTAGCTCGCTGGTGACCAGCTCCGCCGGCCGGCCGCCGATGCGCCGGCCGAGCCCCCACGCGGTGCGGCCGGCAACGCCTAACGGCAGGCTGGCCAGTTTGGCGCCCCGGACCACGGCGCGGATCGGCATCTCCGGGCGGCCCGTCCGGCTGTCAGCGGGGCTTCGGGGAGGACGACGTGGGGGGACGGGCACGTCCAGCTCGTCGTCGGTCACGCCCCATCATCCCCCCTGGTCGGGGGCGCCCCCCTGCGACGAACAGGAACATTCGGGATGCGGCCCCCAAAACCGCCGGTGCCAGGACCAACCGGGTGGATCCAGCTCGAGGCTGTAGCCCCGGGCGGTGACCGGGCCGGTGGCGGCCGACCAGCCCGCGAACCCCGGTTCGGTGGCGGCGCCGTCGCCGCTCAGGCTGCGCCCGTCGAGGTGTTCGAGCAGCTCTGCCGCCGCAGCGGCGGCGGCGGCCCACACCTGAACGACGCCGGCGGTGCTGGCGAGCCAGCCCCGGGCCAGCGCCAGCTGCGCGGACAACGCCGGCCAGCAGGGATCCCGATCGGTGCGGTGCCGGTCCAGGCAGGCCGGACACCCGGGCCGCCCGGCAATGGACATCGGACCGACCACCACGGTGCCTTCCCGTACCTCGACCGGCAGGAGGGTGACGCCTTGCGCGCGTAGGCCACGCCAGGAGCGAGGGGGGTACGGCCCCGGCCGGTCATGGGCCAGCACCGCGATGTCGGGGGGCCCGGCGGGCAGTGCCGGCGGGAGGGCGCGCACCGTCAGTGCCGTCACCGCTGCGCTGTACCGCAAGCCCATATCGGCGGGAGACAGCCCGCCGGGACAGGCGTCGGCGGCCTGCACGATCCCGTCGTGCTCGATCATCACCCGACCCAGGCCGCTGGCGGCCAACAGATGCGCCACGGCCGCCCCGACTCGGCCGCCACCGAGCACCAAAGCCCGCGCCCGTCGTCGGCCGGCAAGGACCGCCGCCGTTGTCCCGGGATGGGGGTGGGTGAGCCCGATCACCGCGCTTTCCGGCGCGAACCTGGCCGTGGTGGCCGGGTCGAATTCGGGTCGCGGGTCGGCGGCGGGAGGGCTGCTGTCCAGGACACCGGCCTGGTCAAGCCAGGTCGCGAGCGCTCCCGGCGCGAGCAGCTGGGTGCCGCCGGCTTCAGCCCCGGGCGCCGGCTGAGCCGGCGCCGGGGAGATCCCGGAGGCGACCAGGGCGCGGCGCGGATCGAGTCCCACCTGCACCGTCCGGTCATCACGCCACAACGGGGCGAGGCCGGGCCGGAGCCGCACCGTGGTGGCCGGGAAAGTTTCGCCGGCACAGGGCATTCGGCGACCTCCTCGCCGCGGTGCTCGGAGCTCCGCGGACCGCAAACCTCTCACCACGGCCCGACCCGCGTGGCCAGCCATCCACAGCAGGTAGGCGGTGACCCCGATGTCGAGCCGCACGCGCTGCGGGGGCGGGCCGCGAGCGGCCCGCCCCCGCAGGGACCTCGTGATCTGTTGAGTTGGTGCGGTGATCTGTTCAGTTGGTGCGCGCTGTGGTGCTGCGCCCCGCCCGCAAGTGCTGGGCTGTGGGTTAGGCCTTGCCCAGGATCCGGTTCATCTTGGTGCCACAGACCGGGCACGGGCCCTGCGCCATCCGGCGCCCCGACTCGCTTACCTTGACCTCGCCATCGAACTCGCGCTTGTCCTTACACTTGACGCAATAGCCCTCATACTTCTCGGCCACGAGCTCTCCTCTTCAGCGGGTGGGCCGGCCCGCGAGGGGGCCGGTCGGTCGCATCAAGCGTAACGGGCGGGACGCAGTGAGCTGCGCAGGCGGCTCCCGGTGGGCTCATCCGGCTGTGATACCGCTCACCCTGGCCCCCTCGCTACCCCCTCGGGACCTGCGCAGATGCAGATTCGCCTGCGCAAACGAGCCCGCAGGGGCTGACGCGGTGCCGCTGCTGCACGTACGGTCGTTCTCAGACGCGGCCACCACCAGATTCTTCCCGAGCCAGGTGCGCCGCTGCGCGGGACACAACGGAAGGTAGGTGAGGTCCGCCCCGCAACGGTGCAGCGCCTGTTCCCTGGGCCTGCGCGCTCGGGACGTCGACCGCCGATGGTGGCTGTCCGGCTGTCCCGGGGAGCCCCCGGCCGCCTTCGGCCGCGGGACCGGGACCAGTCCATGAGCAGAGCTCTCCATCGTCTGGGCGCTCGTTTCCGCGCCCCCCGCGCCGGTGCGCGCAGTTCGACTCGGCCGCCCCTCCGGCGGTCCGCATCGCTGCTTCCCAGCATCCCCCCGCGCCGCCGGTCGCGAATTGCCCTTGCCGGCATTGGCCTTGCCGCGGGCGCCGGTCTGGCCGGCACGGTCGCGGTCACCTCACCGGCGGCAAGTTTCGGTGCGGGGACCCCACGAGCGGTGCACGGCGCTGCCACGGTTCCTCCTGCGAAGCCGGTGTCCGGGCTGTCCTCGGTCCAGAGCCGTCCCGCTGCCGCGCCGAACCGCGCCAGCCGCTCGCAGCGGCGCGCGCCGCTGACGCGTCGGGTCACCCGCCAGGTCACCCGCACGGTTCCGGTGGCTCCCGCATTTAGCGGCAACGCCAGCTGGTATGGGCCTGGTTTCGAGGGTCAACCGACAGCCAGCGGCGCCACGTATGACTCCTCGCTCCTGACCGCCGCCAGCAAGACATTGCCCCTCGGGACTCATCTCAACGTCTGTCATGGCGGCGCCTGCGTGACCGTGCTCGTGAACGACCGGGGGCCGTACGTGGGCGATCGGGTGCTTGATCTGTCCCGGGCGGCCGCGACCGATATTGGGCTTGTCGATGCGGGCGTCGGCTACGTCACCGCGACACCGGTCGAGACGCGGCAGATCACCGAAATCGTCACCGAGACGGTGCCGCTTCCGGCAGCCACGCCGCAGGGCTAGCTGCCGCCCGGCGGGCCCCGCGACCGGTGCGCCGAGGTGCTGTGCGAGGCTCCCTGGGCCCGAGTCCGTGTGGACTCCGGGGCCAGGGAGTCGCCGGTCAATCGCCTGCCGGTGCGTCGCAGGAAGGACAGTCCGATGAGCGAGCCGTTGCAGGTCGAGCGCCACGACGATGGGGTCGTCGTCTTGACCCTGGACCAGCCTGACCGCCGGAATGCGATGACCGAGGCGCTGACCCAAGCCTGGAGTGCGCAGATGACGGCGCTCGCGGCGGACCCGTCCCTTCGCGCGGTCGTCGTGACCGGGGCAGGCAGCGCCTTCTGCGCTGGGGGTGACCTGTCCTGGATCACCGGCGACGCCCCGGACAACGTCACCCCGGATCGCCTCCGCACCAAGATGTACCCGTTCTACCGCGCCTGGTTGGCGCTACGGGAGTTGCCGGTGCCGAGCATCGCGGCGGTGAACGGCCCCGCGGTGGGGGCCGGGCTCTGCCTCGCGCTGGCCTGCGACCTTCGTTACGTGGGGCCGCGGGCCCGGTTCTCGGCCCCGTTCACCGCGCTGGGGATGCACCCCGGCATGGCCGCAACGTGGTTGTTGCCCGAGGCGGTGGGCATGCCCCGCGCGCGGGAGATGTTTTTCACCGGCCGCGTGGTGCACGCCGAGGAGTCGGTCACCTGGGGGCTCGCCTCCGCGCTGGCCGACGATGTGCTGGCCCATGCCGTCGAGGTCGCCCACCGAATCGCCGCGACTGCGCCGATCGCCGTACGCCTCACCAAGGCTGCCTTGGCCCATCCCTATCGGCCGTATGCGGAGGCGCTGGAGTGGGAGGCGGCGGCGCAGCCCATCACCATGGCGACGGCCGACCTGCGCGAGGGCATCGCCGCGGCCGGCGAGCGCCGGCCGCCTCACTTCACTGGTTCCTGACTCGGCGGGGTGAGGCGCCGGCCCGCAGCCCGCGCACAACTGTGGACAACCCTGTGCACAACATGTGCGCCGCGCCGGGCCCGGCTGTGGGTGGCTCAGCGGGCTGGGCCGCGCGGCGCCCTACGGTGAGGCATGAGCAGCGCACCTAGCGGGATGCCGCCCGCCTCGCCGGAGGTGGAAGTGCGCCGCAGTACCCGCCGGCGCCGGACCGTGTCCGCGTATCGCGACGGCGGCCGCATCGTGGTCCTGGTGCCGGCCGGCCTCAGCGCAGCCCAGGAGCGGGACTGGGTGGCGAAAATGGTGGCGCGCCTTTCGGTCCATCCCCGCCGGCGCACGGACGCTGCCCTCGCGGCCCGGGCCGCGGCCCTGTCGGCCCGGCACCTCGACGGGCGCGCCGCTCCGACGAGCGTGAGCTGGTCGACCACGCAGGCGCGCCGTTGGGGTTCCTGCACGCCGATGACCGGGGCGATCCGGTTGAGCAGCCGGCTGCAACGTTTTCCGGGCTGGGTGGCTGACTACGTGCTGATCCACGAGCTGGCCCACCTGTTGGTGCCCGATCATTCGGCGGCCTTCTGGGATCTGGTCGACCGTTTCCCGCACGCGGCCAGGGCACGTGGGTTCCTCGAGGGAGTGGTGTACGCCGAGCCCGAGGCCGGCGCTGAGCCCGGATCGGTGGACCCCGACTCGCCGAACCCGGACCTTGAGGGCGACGTCGTCGACTGCCCGGCGGGCGCGCCGTGAGGATGGCGGCGGTGCTGCTGCGGCCCGCCTCGACGCATCGGCCGCCGGAGGGGGTGGATCCCCTCGCCTGGGCGGACGCGCTCGCCGAGGACACCTATGAGCTCGTCTCCGCCCTTGCCGGCCTGGAGGCAGCGCTGGTCTGCCCGGCGTCGGAACGAGGGCGCGCCGAGGCGCTGGTGTGGCCGGGAACGCCGATCTTCCAGCTCCCCGCGGACCGGTCTGCCGAGTCCGGCCGCGCGTCGGCCACTCAAGGGCTGGATCTGCTGCTCGGCGCGGGCGCGGACGTGGCGGTCGTCATCAGCGACGACGTCCCCGACCTGCCCGGCCTGCTGTTGGGCAAAGTGTTCTCCGCGCTGGCCGGCTGCCCCGTGGCGGCGAGCCCGTCCACCCAGCCGCTGCACCTCGACGGCCGGCCGGCAGGAGGTTTGGTGGCGCTCGGCGCTCGCGCGCCGCGGGCCGGCTGGTTGCCGGACCTGTCGTTGGACGACGCGCTCGCGGTCGAGGTGCTGCATCGGGCCGCGCCGGTTCGGGAGCTGACGATGACCCCTGGCTGGGCGCGGCTGCGTTCCACCGCCGAGCTACGGCTGCTCGACGACAACTTGGCAGGATGGCCCGCGACCAGGGCCCTGCTGGGCAGGGGCTGAGCCGCGGCGGGTTCAGCCGGCGGCCGGCGGGGGCCCCTCGGGGTCATCCGGCCCGCCGCCCTGCTCGGGATTGCGCGGTTCGGTAGCGGCTTTGCCATCGCCTCCCGCGGGAGGACGAGCCTGCGCAGCCATCAGGGCTTCGATCTCGCCGACTGGGTCGTCCCCGACCATGTCCTGCTCGCCGCCGAGGAACGCGGCCGGGTCCTCGAGATCCTCAGCGTGCGGCAGTAGATCCGGGTGCGCCCACAAGGCATCGCGGCCGTCGATTCCCCGGCTGTGGGCCAGCCGCTCCCACAGGGCGGCGGCTTCCCGCAGCCGGCGGGGGCGCAACTGCAGGCCCACCAAGGCGGAGAAGGTGGCCTCGGCGGGGCCGCCCGCTGCCCGCCGCCGGCGCACCGCCTCACGCAGTGCGGACGTCTGGGGCAGCCGATCACCGGCGGCCGCCGCGGCGATGGAGTCGACCCACCCCTCGACGAGCGCTAGCAGGGTTTCCAGACGGGCCAACGTTCGTTGCTGTTCGGGGCTGTCGGGAACATCGAACAGCCCCTCGCCCATGGCGCGCGCCATGGTCTCCGGATCGCTGGGATCCAACCCCTGCAGCGCACCCATGCTCCGCTGCAGCGTTTCTGGATCGACGGTGATGCCCCGCGCGTACTCCTCCACCGCACCCAACAGGCCGGCGCGTAACCACGGCACGTGCCCGAAAAGGCGCGCCGCGGCCGCTTCGCGCAGCGCGAGAAAGAGCCGAAGGTCCTGCGGATCGACCTCAAGCCCATCGCCGAAGGCAGCGAGGTTGGCGGGCAGCAGCGCGGTGACGCCGGCGGGCGCCAGCGGGAGGCCAACTTCGGTGGGAGAAAGCACCCCGGTGGCCAGCGTGCCCAGCGCCTGACCGACCTGACTGCCGAAAAGCAGCCCCCCGACCTGGTTCAACATGCCGAGCATCGGACCGAGCAGCGCCTGGAAGCCGGCGGCGTCGCGCGGGAGTCCGCCCGCGAGCTCGGCCGGCAACATCCCGGCCAGCTCCGGCGGCAGCCCATTCTCGGCGATGCCGGCCAACCCGGACTGCAGGGAACCACCCATGGCGGCGGTCACCTGCGCGGCCACTGGATCGATCAGCTTCTGCCAGACCGGCAAGGTGGCCTCGACGAAACGGACCCGGCTCCACGCCTGCCCGTCGGCGCCCAGACCTGACGGCAGCGTGGTGGCATCATCCAGCCACAAGTCGGCCAGCCGCAGGGCTTCGGCGCTGGCGCTCACGTCCGCCGGCGAGACGGTCGGATCGTTCTCGGACGCGACTTTGATCGCCACCTGGCGGGCGAGGTCCCAATTCACCGGGCCACCGCGCCAGTTCATCAACTTTTCCAGCTCCGCGAACAGCGGCATCTTCGCGGACAGGTCGTCGGGGCGGTCCTCGCCCCCGCCGGCGGCGAAGCCGAAGGGGAAGTCGGCAGGCATACGTCCACGGTAGTCCGGCGACCGCACGCCGTCCCGGCCCCGCGCTGCGCTCTCGGTGAAACGGTAACGTCCGCGCTGTGACCTGCGACTCAACGATTCCGTCGGGGGAATCGGCTGGGGTGCTGCGGCGCGCCGTGGTGACCGAGAGTCCGCTGGACCCGTCCCGTCTGCTTGCGCTGACCGCGGAGGGCCCCGCGGGCGGTCAGGTCCTGTTCGTGGGCATGGTCCGGGACCACGATGACGGTCGTGCGGTGCAGGGCCTCGACTACGAGGCCCACCCCGGTGCCGAACAAGAACTGCGGCGGGTGGCCGAACAGGTGGCTAGCGCTCCGGGGCTGATTGCGGTCGCTGTCGAGCATCGCGTGGGTGCGCTTGCCGTCGGTGACCTCGCTGTCGTGGTCGCCGTTTCGGCGGCCCACCGCGATGCCGCGTTCGACGCCTGCCGGCTGCTGATCGACACGTTGAAGGCCCAGGTACCCATCTGGAAACGTCAGCACCATCCCGACGGCAGTTCGGGGTGGGTGGGGTTGCCCTGATGGCCTCCGAGGCGGACTCCGCGCGCTACTCTGGCCGGGCCACCTCTTCTTCGTGGAAGCAGCCGCCGTGATCGTATTTCTCATCCCCGTCGCAGCCTTAGCGTTGGCCCTCGTCTGGGTGCGTTGGGTCCGGCGTCCGGACAAGCCGCTCGACCCGATGAGCCAGGTCGAGGCCTACAAAAAGGCGCTCGACGCGCTCGCGGCCGCCCAGCCGATGGCGCCGCGCGACGCCCAGGGCGCCCACGGGCGTCGCTGACCCGCATCGCTCCTGACGCCGGACGCTCAAGTCCAGGCCCGCGCGGCTCGACAGGGACCGGGAGCGGCGCGATCCCGCGCCCAGCGTTCGGAGGTCCCCGTGAGCAAGAACTCAGCCGCCGGTGAGCACGTCGTCTTCCATCCGCACGGAGGCGATGCGGCGTTCACCCGGGTCGCTGACCTCGCTGCGGCGGTCTCCCTGGTCGAGTGGCTGCACAACGAGCGGGGGGTCACGGACGCTTCCGTGTTCGCCCTGACGCCGGTCCGGCTCGCGGTGCGTTCCTACGTCCGGGTTGAGGTGGCCGCCCCGACCGAAGTGGACCCCAGTGATGCCCTCACCGGGCCGTTTCATTCCGCGACCTCGGTGGGATCCGGCGATCTCGCAGCGGCCGCCGAGGCCCTCCAGGCGAGCACGGACACGGCCCCGCTGAGCGTCATCGTCGCCTCCGGCCCGGCATTGGCCCCGAGCGCAGCCATGGATCTTGAGCCCCCGTTGGAGCCCGTCGAGCACCCGCTGGCCATGGCCGCGGACGAACCGCTGACCATGGGCACCATCCTGCCCAGCCAGGCTAAGCCGCGCGGGTTGGGCTTTTTCGTGCACTAGCCCGGCGCGGCGGTTGACCGCCGGGACCATGCGAGGATCAGGCAGTGAACCGCCGAGTTACCGCAGCCTCCATCGCGGGTTCGGCGGTGGTGCTCCTCACGGCATTGCTGTTCTTCGTGCACGTGCCCTACGCCATCCTCTCGCCGGGACCGGTGTGCAACACGGTCGGCGCCGGCAATCGGGACTGCCCCGCCGTCAGCGGGACGTCACTGATCAAGATCACCCCGGTGAGCGCGGATCATCCGAGCGGCTCCCGGCTCGGTTTCACGACGGTGAGCGTGAAAAACGGGGAGCCATCGGCTGCAGAGGCGCTCGGCGCGTGGCTGACCTCGTCGGAGGCGGTCGTCCCGGCGGAGGTGATCACCCCGCCCGGCAAGACGCAGCAGCAGGTGGACAAGGTCAACCGGCAGGACATGCAAAACGCCCAGGACGCCGCCATCCTCGCGGGGGAGGAGGCGGTGTTCGGGGTGCAGGTCGCCAAGCTGCAGCCGGGATTCCCGGCGGCCGGCGTGCTGCGTGTCGGCGACGTCGTCCTGTCCGTGGACGGGACGCCTGTCTACTCAGCCGCCGGAATCCTCGCGGCGAGCGCGTCGAAGGACCCGGCCCGGACGTTTCGGCTCGGCATCCGCCGCGGCGGCCGGGTGCAGCAGGTCACGCTGGGGCGCAAGCCGAGCGCGGACGGCTCGGGCCGGCTGGTGTTCGGGGTTGAGCTGGGATCGGTGACGAGCAAGGCGAAGGTACGGATCACCTTGGACCCGTCGGTCATCGGCGGTCCCAGCGCGGGCCTGATGTTTTCCCTCGGTGTCTATGACCGGCTGACCGCGGGCAACATCACCGGCAACACGGTGGTGGCAGGGACCGGAACCATTGACAGCTCGGGTCAGGTGGGCCCGATCGGTGGAATTCAGCAAAAGATGTACGCCGCGGCACATTCCTTCCACGCCCAGGTGTTCCTGGCGCCGGCCGGGGACTGCGGGGACACGAAGGGTTCGGTGCCCAAAGGCCTGCGCGTGGTCAAGGTCAGCACCATTGACGATGCGCTGCGGGCCCTCGCTGGCGTGCGCGCCGGCCGAACGGCCACGTTGCCCGCCTGCTGACCGCCCCGGGGCCGGGACCCCCAACCCGCCGCGCGGGCCGGACCCCGAACCCGCCGCGCGCGGGCACGCGGGTGAACTGCCGGACCTGAAGTCGCGCCGCTCCTAGACTTCGCGTCGTGACCCTCGGAGTGCCATTCGCGCTCCTGGCCACCGCTCAGCTTCTGGCGGTCGGGGGCTCGTTGGCCCTGTGCGCCAGTGCGTTCCGGGCGCCGCTGCGAGGGACTCCCACCAGTTCGTGGCTCATCGTCGCCGGTGGCCTGGTGCTGGCCGTGGCGGACGGCGTCACCGGTGCGCGGCTAGGTGTTCCGCGCAACGATGTGCTGCTGGTCTTGCACGCCATTGGCCTGCTCCTGCTGGCGGCGGGGCTAGGCGACCGGCGCGGAATGGCCGGCGCGCCAGCCATTCCCGGTGCTGAGCGCCGCGTTCCATCGGTGGTGCCTCTGGGCGCCGCACTGCCCGTAGCGGAGGCCACCGTCGCGGCGGGGGTGCTGGCGGCAGTCGCGGCGTGGCGCCGGCCGGTCCCGGGCCGCCGGGTGCTCGCGCTGGGTTTGCTGCTGGAGGGCGGCTGCGCGGTCTTGGCACCAGCCGCCGGCCGAGGCGCCGCGGCGGCCGCAGCGATGTTGGGGTTACGCGCGGTCGGGGCGTTGGCGGTGCTGGCGGCGCTCGGCTTGATGGCCCGCTCCAGCGTCTTGTCCAAGGTGGTCGCCGTCGTGGGTGTCGGCATCCTGGCCACCGCGATCGCGACGGCGGGTGTCGTCGGCACCGTCGCCGCCGATCAGCTCACCCGCGACCAGGCGACGCAGGTACGCCAGGCCGCCGCAGGCGCCGTCGCCGACCTGCAGTCCGACGCCGCCACGGCCCAGCAGTTGGCGACGTTGGCAGCCGGCTGCGCGGACCAGGTGGCTGCCGTCACCGGCTGCGCCGCGAGCGTGGCCGCCTTTGCCACGGGCAGCGTGTTCACGGCGGTGGCCGCACCGGGTGCCGCGGTACGCCAGGTCGGTGGTGACACCCGACTGGACACCGCGGCGCTGCTCGACCTGGGCCAGCAACAGGCGTTGCGCGAGGCGCTTGCCGATCCCGGGTTTGTGGGGTCCGGGTTCGTGCTGTTGCACGGCGCCCCGGTCCGCCTCGTGGCGTTGGGCGTCGCCAGCCACCGCGCGGGTGCCCAGCCCACGTCGAATCCCCGCGTTGTGGTCGTGTACGGCGTCGTCGTGGACGCGGTTCTGCTGTCGCGTTCGCGTCAACGCTCCACCTTCGACGCAACCGTCCTTGCGCTGCCCGGTGGCACCGAGGTGGCCTCCAGCCTGCCCGCCGGCCCGGCGGCGATGTTGGCCGCTCGGGCGCGCGGCGCGGGGGTGCTGGCCCGGCTACCGGCGAGCGGGGCGCCGGTGTCCCGGGTGGGGGAGGGCCATGCGCCGACGGTCGGCTACGCGATGCTCCCCAGCGGCACCGATCCGGTCGCGGCGCTGGCGTTGTCGGCGACCGGTAACACCGTTCTGCGCACCCAGCGGTTGGTCCTGGAGTTGCTGTTCACTGCCCTGGCCGTGATCGGCCTGCTGGTCGCGGGTGGGGCCTATTTCCTCGGCCGGCGGGCGGTGGAACCGGTGTTACGACTGACCACCGCGGCGCGTCGAGTCGGTGCCGGCGATCTCACTGTCAGTCCGCAGGTGGGCGGCAGTGACGAGATCGGTCAGCTCGCCGAGGTTTTCGCGGCAATGACCGCGTCGCTGCGCACCCTCACCGGGGATCTGCGGATGACCGCGGAGCAGGAGTCGGCAACCCGCGCCCGGCTGACCACCGTTCTGGATGCCCTGGGTGACGGACTGCTGGTCAGCGACGCCGCCGGGGTGGTCAGCGTGGCGAATCCCGCGGCTGTCGCGTTGGTGGGGACGGCGGTGGGTCGTCCGGTCGACGACGTGCTGACCGACCCGGCTGGGGTGCCGCTGGCCGAGGGGGAGGGCATTCTCGCGGGGGCGACCGGCCCGGTTCCCGTCGACCTGAGTCGCGCGCAGCTCCCGCACGGCAACGGGCAGGTTCATCTGGTCCGGGACGTCACCGGGGCCCGGCAGCTGGCGCGGGCGAAGACCGAGTTCTTGGCCAATGTCAGCCACGAACTGCGGACCCCGCTCACGCCGTTGCAGGGATATGCCGACCTGTTGCACCGGCGACCGGATCTGCCGGCCGACACCCGGGCGGATGCCGCGGCCAGCCTGGCGGCGGCCAGCCGTCGCCTGGGCCGGGTCGTCGGGCTCCTGGTCGATGTGGCCGCGCTGGACGCGGGAAGCGTCGCTCCGGTCCATGAACCGGTCCCGCTCGGGCCGTTCGTGGCGGCCCGGTTGGCGGACTGGCGCCGGCGCTCACCGGTCCGGGCCGGGGATCTGCGCGGACGCGTCGCGGGCGACCTGACTGCGGTCCTGGTCGACCCGCAATGGCTCGCGAGGGCGGTGGACGAACTCCTGGACAACGCGTTGAAATACACCCCACCTGGCACAGTGGTCGCCCTGGTCGCGGCTCCGTCGGCGCAGAACGGGCGGGTCCGGCTGCAGGTACGGGATGCCGGCGTCGCCCTGGACCCGCAGGCGCACGCCGCCATCTTTGTCGACTTCGCGCAGGCGGACGGTTCGGCCACCAGACGGCACGAGGGCCTCGGCCTCGGGCTGGCGTTCGTCCGCCGGGTTGCCGTCGTACTCGACGCACATGTCGGGGTCGAATCCACCGCGGACGGCACGAGCTTTTGGCTCGACTTGCCTGCGGTCAACCCAGACGGCGGGTCAACGCCGGGTGAGACCGGCCCGTCGGCGAGTTCAACCGGGCTGCGTGCGGCTAGCGTGTCCCGCGGGCGGGCCGTTCATGACCCACGCCCACCTGCCCCGCGACGAGGAGGACCACCGGCGTGACGTTCCATGCCCCGCGGCTTCGAAACGGACCTCGGCTAGCGGTCGTCCTCCCGATTGTGCTGGTACTCGCGCTCATCGTGCTGGTCCTGACGGTCGGAACGAACCTCTACGTCGATCTCTTGTTCTATCGGGGCGTCCACTTTTCCGAGGTCTTCTCCACCGTGCTCGGCACCCGGGTGCTGCTGTTCGTGACGGCCGGCGTGCTCGCCGCGACGGTGCTCGGCACCAACCTGGTGCTGGGCTACCTGCTCCGCCCGGCCTACGTGCCGATGTCGCCGGAACAGCAGAACCTGGAGGGCTACCGGGTCGCCCTGCAGCCCTACCGCAAGGCGCTGCTCATCGTGGTCAGCGGCATCTTCGGTGTGTTGTTCGGGGTGGCCGCCCAGCGCCGGTGGACGACCTGGCAGCTGTGGCTGCACGGGCAATCGTTCGGGGTCAAAGACCCGCAGTTCCACCGGGATGTCAGCTACTACGCGTTCACGCTCCCGTTCGAACGGATGGTTCTGGGTTACGCGTTCGCGGCGATCATCCTGAGCGGGCTGATCACCGTCGGGATGCACTACCTCTATGGAGGTATCAGAATCCAAACCCGGGGGCAGAAGGTATCCGCGGCGGCGAAGGCGCATCTGTCGGTGCTCCTGGGAATCTTCGTGCTGCTGAAGGCGGCGGCTTATTGGCTGGACCGGTACGGCCTGAACTTCTCCCCGCGGGGCCGCGTGACCGGAGCCGGCTACACCGATGTGCATGCGACGCTGCCGAGCAAGAACATTCTCGTGGTCATCGCGGTTATTTGCGCGGGCTTGTTCTTCGCGAATGCGTTCCGTCGGGGCTCGGCGCTTCCCGCCATCTCCTTTGGCCTGTTGGTGCTGTCCGCTGTTGTCATCGGCGGGATCTATCCGGCGATCGTGCAGCAGTTCAAGGTCAAGCCGAACGAGATCAACCGGGAGGCGCCGTATATCGGGCGCAACATCACCGCGACGCGAACGGCCTACGGGATCTTGCCGCGGGACAAGCAGCATCCCAATGGCAGCGTGGTGGAAACGCCGTACAACGCGAGCGCGGCTCCGCAGGCGGCCGCTGTTCGCAATGACACGACCACCGTTCCGAACGCCCGGCTCCTGGACCCGCAAAAGCTGCAGCCCACCTTCGAGCAGTTGCAGCAAGTGCGGTCCTACTACGGTTTTGCTCAGACGCTGGACGTCGACCGGTACACCGTGGCGGGTCAACAGAACTCGTACGTCGTCGCCGCCCGCGAGCTGGACCTCAACGGGCTGCAGCCAGATCAGCAGAACTGGCCGAACGAGCACCTCACCTACACCCACGGCATCGGGTTCGTCGCCGCGCAGACCGGCAACGTCGATCCCACCAACGGCCGGCCGATCTTCTCGGTGAAGGACATCCCCGCCACGGGGACCAACGGGCCCCCGCCGATCCCGATCACCCAGCCGCGGATCTACTACGGCGAAAAGTCGCCGACGTACAGCATCGTGGACTCGACCCAGAACGAGATCGATGGGCCGGACCAAGCGGCGTACCACTACAACGGCACGGGCGGCGTCAAGCTGGGCAGCAAGCTGCTGAGCCGGCTCGCGTTCGCCATTCATTTCAAGGATTACCAGCTCTATTTCTCCTCAGCGGTGAACGCGAACAGCAAGATCATGTATAACCGCAACCCGCGGGACCGAGTCGCGAAGGT
>DASYGP010000163.1:0-24123 GCA_035999615.1 Mycobacteriales bacterium | reverse complement strand
TCGCCGGGGACAACTTCTTCTACATGCTCTATTTCAACGAACCGGATGGCCGCGCCGAACGCGAACTCGGCGCCGACGTGGCGGCCTTCCTGCTCGGCATGTACGCCGCCGCCTCCGGCGAGCCGCCACCCGGCGCGTTCGCCCCGCTGCGCCGGGGCGCGTCCATGCTCGATCAGCTCGTGGCACCCGAAACGTGGCCGGCGTGGCTGGACCGGGAGGCGTTCGCCCGGGCGGTGGACCGCTTCACCGCGCACGGTTTCACCGGGCCGCTGAACTACTACCGGGCGATGGACTTGAGCTGGGAACGTGTCCCGGCCTACGGCAGGGCGCCGGTCTCCTGCCCGGCCCTGTTCCTGGCCGGTGCGAAGGACATGGTGCTGGCGTTTACCCCGACCCGGGCGATGGCACCGCCGCTGGTCACCGACCTGCGGGCCGATCTGCGGGTGGCCGGCGCCGGTCACTGGGTGCAACAGGAGGCCGCTGAACAGGTCACCGCCGCGCTGCGCTCATTCCTGGCCGGCCTGGCCCGGTCCTGACCTTTCTGACCCTCGGGTAACCTCCCGGCTCATGCGCGTGCTGCTGCTAGCCCCGCCTGGTGCCGGCAAGGGCACCCAGGGCAAACGGCTGGCCGCGCAGTTTGGGGTCACGCACATCTCCTCCGGGGACCTGCTGCGGGACAACATCATCGCGGGCACGGAGCTCGGCACGACCGTGCAGGCCTACCTCGCGGCCGGGGATCTGGTGCCCGATGCGGTGATCGAGGACCTGCTGCGCGTCTCGGTGGTCGAGGCCGCCCACACCGGCGGCTACGTGCTGGACGGCTTCCCGCGGACGGTCCATCAGGCCGAGCAGGCCTACCTGATGGCGCAGGAAGAGGGGGTTGCCCTGCAGGCGGTGCTGTTCCTGCGGGTCCCCGACGATGTGCTCACCGCGCGGCTGCTGGCCCGGGGGCGCGGCGCCGATGACACCGAGGCCACCATCCGGCACCGGCTGGCGGTCTATCACGCCGAGACCGAGCCGCTGATCGCCGCCTACCAGGCCCGCGGCCTGCTGCACGAGGTGGACGGCGATCAGCCCATCGAGGCGGTCACGGCGGCCTGCCGGGACGCTCTTGCCCAAGTTCCCGTCTGATCGTGCTGCGGCTGGGGATCGCCCTCGGGGCCGGCGGAAGCCGCGGCTACGGCTGGCACACCGGGGTGCTGCGCGGCCTGGAGGAGATCACCGGGGCGGACCTGCGCGACATCCAACCGGTGGTCGGCACGTCTGCCGGGTCCTACGCGGCGGCTTATTTGCGCGGCGGGTTCACCGGCGCGGATCTCTACGCCAGCGCCATCGGGGAGTCCGCCTCGGCCCCCGGGGCGGCGCTCTCGGCCCGGATCGGCTCGACCGGCCAGCTGGCCACCGCCGGCCGGCCGGTCCTGCGGCCGGTTGCCCCATCGGTGGTCATGCACGCGGTGCGGGATCGGCGCCTGCCCCGGGTCGGGGCCCTGCTCGCCGGGCTGCTGCCGGCCGGCACGGTGTCCGGGGAGCCGTGGCTGGCCCCGCTGCGGCTGCTGTGGGAGGGCCGGGACTGGCCGCCCGGGATGCGGATCGCGGCGGTGCGCCTCCGGGACGGCGTGCGGGTGGTCTTCGACCAAACCACCGGCGTCCCGGTGGCCGACGCGGTGGCCGCGTCCAGCGCAGTCCCGGCGTACATGGCCCCGATCGTGATCGGCGCCGAAACGTACGTGGACGGCAGCGCGCACGCCCCCACGAACGCGGACCTGCTGGGCGGTGAGCCGCTGGACATCGTCGTGATCAGCGCGCCCATGTCCGCGCCGCCGGAGGGCGGCGGCCTGGGCCGGGATACCGCGGTACGGGTCTGGGCCGCCCGGCACGCGCGCAGCGAGACGGCGGGACTGGTCCGCGCGGGCGTGCGGGTGGTCACCATCGCCCCGAATGAGACGGCGCGGGCCGCGCTCGCTCGCCGTGGCGGCAGCGTCGATGAACGGCGGGCGATCGCCGCGAAGGCCGCCTACGCCCAGGTGCTGGACAGCGGCGAGGCCCTGGCGGCCGCGTTGCGCTGATCGGCCGCGTTTGCGCTGATCGACTGCGGCGATCGGTCAGAATGCGGCGCACGCCGGCGGCGCGCCGGGCGAGCTCACCGTCCAGGAGGGGCCATGCCCACACCCCAGTTCGTGCCTTCCACCGTGCCGGACGGTGACGGCCCCGGGTTGCGTTATCGCATCGAAGGCCAACTGGTGCCGACGCTGCATCTCGCGGTCAACGGCACCGAGCCGGTCCAGTTCGAGCACCATGTGCTGCTCTGGAAGCAGCCGCAGGTGGATGTGCAGCTGATGAAAATGAAGGGCGCCTTCAAACGGGTGCTCTCCGGGATGCCCATCTTCATGACCCACGCGGTCGGCGCCGGCGAGATCGCCTTCTCCCGCGACTTCCCCGGCCAGGTCATCCCGCTGCACCTCGATCACGGGGAGACCATTCAGGTCCGGGAGCATCAGTTCCTGGCGGCGGCCGGGCTGGACTACACCTTCGAACGGGCCGGCGGCTTCGGCACGATGCTGCTCGGCTCGCAGGGCTTTTTCATCGACCGGTTCACCGCCAGCCGCGGGCCGGGGGTGCTGTTCCTGCACGCGCACGGCAACGCGCAGATCTTCGACCTTGAGCCCGGTGAGGTCATCGACGTCGAGCCGGGAGCGTGGGTCTACAAGGAAGCCCGGGTCGGCTACGCCCAGCAGGTTTTCGGGTTGCGTACCGGCATGTTCGGCGGCGGCGGGAACATCATCTGGAACCGGTTCACCGGACCGGGTCGGGTCTGCCTGCAAAGCGGATATTACGAGGGGCAGGTGGCCGCCGCGGCCGGCGGTGCGGCCGCCGGATCGCGGGCCGGGCTAGGCGGCGGTCTGCTCGGCGGGGCGCTCGGCGGCATATTGGGCGGCTCGGACCCCAACCCCTAGCGCGCCGGTCAGCGCAGCCCGAGCAGGTGATCGCGGCGAGCGGCCAGCAGCGCCGCGCCGGCACTGGCCGAGGCCGGCCCGGGGACGGCGGACCGAACCGCCGCATGCACCGCGCCGTGCGGCTGCCCGGTCCGGGCGGCGACTTGCGCGACCAGCGCGTTGACCTCCCGGCGGAGCGCGCCGGTCCGCTGCCACGCCCCCTCGGCGGGCTCCTCGGCCGGCCGGTCCGGGACGGTTGCGAGCCGGGCCCGCAGGTCGGCGTCGCGGCGGGACAGCAGATCCGCGGTCTGCTGCGGGGAGAGCAGACCGGGTAGCCCGAGAAAGTCTTCCTCGTCGTCGGTGGCCGGGCGTATCCCCTCATCCCCGAGGACCGCCCGGCCCCCGTGCAGCACGTGCGCGAAGGACGCCTCCGCCTCCAGCGCCTCCCACTGCGCCAGCCCGGGCTGGTCCTCGGGCGCCACCGGCGGGTCGAGCTCCTCCCCCGGCGGCGCGGCCCGCAGCACGTGACCGCGCTCGGCCTCCAGCTCTGCGGCCAGGGTGAGCAGCGGCCGGACCGCGGGCAGGAACACCGTCGCCGACTCGCCCCGGCGCCGGGCCCGTACCACCCGGCCGACGGCCTGGGCGAAGAACAGCGGCGTCCGGTAGGCGGTCAGCCAGGCCAGGCAGGCGGCCCGGGGAATGTCCACCCCCTCGGAGATCATCCGGACGCAGACCGCGATCCGCGCGTCCGACGCGGCGAACTTCGCGATCTTCGCCGAGGCCCGTGGGTCATCGGACAAGATCAGCGCCGGCCGGCGTCCGGTGACCCGGTGCACGATCTCGGCGTAGGCCCGCGCGTCGTCCTGATCGGAGGCGAGCACCAGCCCCGCGGCGTCCGGCATCCCGGCGGACCGGATGTGGCTCAGCCGGTCGTCCATCGCGGCGATGACATGCGGCACCCACTTACCGCGCGGGTCCAGCGCGGTCCGCCAGGCCGCCATCTCCGCTTCCCGGGTCAGCGGCTCGGACAGCGACGCGGCGATGACCTCCCCGGCCGAGTTCCGCCAACGGGCGACGCCGGTGTAGGCGGCGAACACGACGGGTCGCACGACGCCGTCGGCAAGAGCTTCCTTATAGCCATACCCGTGGTCGGCGACCGAGCGCAGGTCACCCTCGGCGTCCTCGTACCGGACAAACGGGATCCGCTCGTCGGCCCTGGTCCGGAACGGCGTCCCGGACAGGCACAGCCGCCGGACGGCCGGGTCGAAGGCCTCCTCGACGGCGAGCCCCCAGGACAACCCATCGCCGGCGTGATGGATCTCGTCGAGGATCACCAGCGTCTTTTTCGCCTCGGTACGGCGCCGGTGCAAAAGTGGTTTCCCAGCAACCTGCGCGTAGGTCGTGACGTAGCCGACGAAGTCCGGGCCCACCGGGCCGACGGCGTTGGACAGCGTCGGGTCCAGCGACAGGCCGGCGGCGTGCGCGGCCTGCGCCCATTGGGTGCGTAGGTGATCGGTGGGCGCCACCACGATCACCCGGGTGACCGCCCGGGCCGCGAGCAGCTTCTCGGCCAGCGCCAACGCGAAAGTCGTCTTGCCGGAGCCCGGCGTGGCGGTGACCAGGAAGTCTCGCGGCGCCCCGGCGGCGTCGTACGCGGCGAGCGCCCGGGCCTGCCAGGCCCGCAGGCGCGGCCGGTGGTCGGGGACGCGGAGGGCGTGCGGAAGCGACACGGTTGGCGCGGATCTCCCTCAACGGTAGGGGATAACGCCCGGACGGCTGCCTGTCCCGGGCGAGCCTCGACCCTACCTGCCGGGCCGGAACAAACCCGTGAACCGACGCGCCAGTCCCGGTTCCCGAAGCGGTCCGGTGGTGCGCGGCCGGGTTTCCTGCAGGCCGCCCCGCTCGGCCATCGGCGGGCGCTGCACGGGCCCGATGCTGCCGATGTCGTTGCTCGCCGGGTCGTCGTAGTCGATGCCGGCGATCGCCTCGACGATCTGCGCGACATCCCAGTCCGCGCTGCCGGGCAGGGTAGGGATGAAGCCGGTCAAGATGCCGTCGCGGAGCACCTGAGCCTCGATACCGGCCGTACCGTCGGCATCCCACAGCGCCTCCCGGCCATCCGGCAGCACCACCCGGATCCCGAAGCGGTACAGCCCGGTGCTCGCGACATGTGCCATGACGGCTCGGGCCCGCAACTGCTCGACGGCGTGTTCGGCGGCGCTCTGGTCCATGCCCCACAGGCTAGGTGACGGCCGGCCGCTACGGTGACCGCCGTGGACCTGCTGCGGCTACGCCGGCTGACCATCACGGCCCCGGACGACCGCCGGCTATTGGATCAGGTCGACTGGAGCGTGCGCGCCGGCGAGCGCTGGGTGATCCTCGGCCCGAACGGGGCGGGCAAGACCACGTTGCTGCGCGAGGCCGCCGACCGCGCGTTCGTGGACACCGTCGGCCTGGTCGCCGACCTGCCGGTGCCGGCCACCGAACGGGCCCTCGACGTGGTGCTGACCGCCGGCTACAACCGGCTGACCCGCGGCGAGGAGGCCTACGACGCCGGCGACGAGCAGCGGGCGACCGGGCTGCTGCGCCGGCTGGGCTGCGGCCCGCTCGCCGAGCACGCGTACGGCACCCTGTCGGCTGGGGAGCGTCAGCGGGTGCTGGTTGCCCGGTCGTTGATGGCCGACCCGGAGTTGCTGCTGCTGGACGAGCCGGCGGCCGGACTGGACCTGGCCGGCCGTGAGGCGCTGCTGCACTGGCTGACCAGGCTGGGAAACGACCCCACCGCGCCGGCCACGGTGCTGGTGACGCACCACGTGGAGGAGATACCGGCGCGGACCACCCACGCGTTGCTGCTCGCCGCCGGCCGGGTGGTCGCCAAGGGACCGATCGGCCTGGCGCTGACCAGCCGTACGTTATCGCGGTGCTTCGGGCTGCCAATCGTGATCCGCGCGGATGCGGGCCGGTGGACCGCCCGCTTCGGCGCGGAGTAGCCGCTAGAAGCCCAGGGTCAGCTGGTCTTTGTCCTCCGGCTCCGCGACCGGCGCCGGGGGTTCCAGGCCCCGGTGCTCGGCGCGGAGTTCGGCCGCGATCTCGGTGCCGTCCAGCGGCACCGCCGCGGTCACCTCGCTGGCCGCCGGATCGGGCTCGGCCGGCTCGGTGGGTGGCTCCGATGAGGGTTCCTCGGTGGGTGGCTCCGGGGCTGGTTCCTGGGCCGAGGCCGGCTCGCTGACCGGCTCCGGGGCTGGCTCGGGTGTGGCCGGGGCTGGCTCGGCGACGGGCTCCGGGGCTGGCTCGGGTGTGGCCGAGGTCGGCTCGCTGACCGGCTCGGGGGGTGCCGATGCCGGCTCCGGGGTGGGCTCTGCTGGCGGTTCCGGCGTCGTCGAAATCTGCTCGACGCCAGGTGCGGGCGCTTCGGGGGCCGTGGGATCTGGCGCCGAGGCGGTTGGCTCCGGCGCGAGGTCGGGCGCGAGGTCCTGCGGGGCGTCCGGCGCGGCGTCCGGCTGTGGCGGCTCGGCCATGGCCGGCTGATCCGCCGGCTCGGCGTGACCCGCCACCCGGGCGACATCCGCGGGGGTCGGGGCGCCGCCCTTACGGGCACCGCGGTCGGGCTTGGGTCCCCGCTGGCGGGGTCGCTCGCCGGCTTCACCGGCGGGTTTGTCCCCCGGCCGGCGACGCGCGTTACGCCGCGGCCGCTCGATCCGGGCCAGTTGCTTGCGTTCGCGTTCCACCGCCGCGGCGAGCTCCGGCTTGATCTGGGCGTAGGCCTCGAGCAGCGCAATCCGGATCGTCAGCCAGGTCTTGCGCAGCAGCGCCCACTCCGGCTCGGTGCGCTCCGCGGCGTTGCCTCCGGCGGCGGCCAGGTCCCAGCCGGCGTTCGTGGCTCGGTCGAACGAATCGTGCGCGATCAGCCGCTCGATGACCTTGGCACCGGCCGGATCCAATCCGGTCTCCCCGACAGCCGCCGCCAGGGCGGTCTGCAAGATCGCCGTCTGTTCCTCGTCCAGCGCGGGCGGTCGCACCGGGCGCGGGGCACGCGGCGGCCGGGATGCGGGGGCCGCTGCGGCCCGTTCGGCCGGATCACCGCGCCCGGGACCGCCGGCACGTGGCCGCCGCGCCTCCCGCGCCTCCCGCGGAGCGCGCGGCGCATCCGGCGGAAGGCCTTTCGCCTCCCGCTCCAACCGGTCGTTGTAGCGCAGGATGTCTTTGTTCTCGGCGATGGTGGCGCGGTCGGTGAAGCCCAGCCGCTTGCTCATGCCGGTGGCCTTCTTCTTACCCACGTCCGTCCTCAAGGTCCGCGCCGGTACCCGGTACCGGCGGCTGTAAGGCACCGACGATAGATGTCGGCCCCAAGAGCCTCCCACTTCCCCCCGGCGGGACGGTCGGGCAAGCCCGGCGGGACGCCGGCCGGGCGCCCATGAATCCGCCGGTTGGCCGGGACGATTCGCCGGGGGGCCGGGACTAATCCGCCGGCCGGCCGGGTTGCCGGGACCGTGCAAGCCATTACCGTCCCCCGCCACGGCGGCCCCGAGGTCCTTGCGCTGTCCACCCTCGACGAGCCGGTGCCCGGCCCCGGTGAGTTGCTGGTTCGGGTGCAGGCGGCCGGCGTGAACTTCGTCGACACCTACCAGCGCACCGGGGTGTATCCCCAGCCGACGCCGTTCACGCTCGGCGTCGAAGGCGCCGGGGAGGTCACCCGCTCAGAACATCCCGACTTCGCGGTCGGGGATCACGTCGCCTGGAAGCAGGCGCTCGGTTCCTACGCGCAGTACGTGACGGTCCCGGGCGCGGAGGCCGTGCCGGTGCCCGCCGGGCTGGCCGACGAGGACGCGGCCGCGGTGCTGCTGCAGGGCCTGACGGCGCAGTACCTGGCCACCTCCACCTACCCGGTCGCCGCCGGGGACTGGGTGCTGGTGCACGCCGCCGCCGGCGGCGTCGGGTTGCTGCTGACCCAGATCGTGGTGCGCCGAGGCGGCCGGGTGATCGCCACGGTCGGGACCGACGCGAAGGCCGAGCTGGCCCGCGGCGCGGGCGCCGAGCACGTCATCAACTACTCCCGGGAGGATTTCGCCGCCCAGGTCCGGGAGATCACCGCCGGGGCCGGTGTCCGGGTGGTCTACGACGGGGTCGGCCGGTCCACGTTTGACGCCAGTCTCAGCTGCCTGGGCAACCGCGGCCTGCTCGCCCTCTACGGCGCCGCCTCGGGCCAGGTGCCTCCCTTCGAGCTGCAACGCCTGGCTGCCGGCGGGTCCCTGTTCGTGACCAGGCCCTCGTTAGGCGCCTACACCACCAGCCGGCCGGAGTTGCTGGCCCGGGCGCAGGACGTGCTCGGCTGGGCGGCGGCCGGGGAACTGGCGGTGCGGATCGGGCACCGTTACCCGCTCGGGCAGGCCCGGCAGGCGCATGAGGACCTGGAAGGTCGCCGGACGACCGGCAAGCTGCTGTTGCTGCCCTGACTCGGGCGGCGGTGGCACGATCACGGCATGACCCACGATCAGGCCACGACCCACGATCAGGCCACGACCCACGATCAGGTGATCACCGAGGGCGCGGCCGACCGGGCCGGCAGCGACCCGTTCCGCACCCACCAGGTCGACAATCAGGTGCCGCCGCTGCTCGGCCACGACCTGGCCGACGATCCGGCGCTGCTCGCCGGCCTGGACCGCGAGGGGGCCGGCTGGTCGATCGACGCGTTGCACACGCTGGGCCGGCGCCTCGGCGGCGGTCAGGTGCAGGAATGGGCGGTGCAGGCCAACGAGCACCCGCCGCGCTTGCACACCCATGACCGGTACGGCCATCGCATCGATGAGGTGAGCTTTCACCCCGCCTGGCACCAGCTGATGGACCTGTCGATCGGCGCCGGCCTGGCCGGCGATCCGTGGGCGCGGCCCCGGCCCGGCGCCCACGTGTCCCGGGCCGGGGGTTTCTTCCTGACCGGGCAGGTCGAGTCCGGGCACGGCTGCCCGGTGTCGATGACCTACGCCGCGGTGCCGGCGCTGCGGCACGCCCCGGAGCTGGCGGCGCGGTACGAACCGCTGCTGACCGCCCGCGCCTACGACCCGGGCCTGCGTCCGTTCCGCGACAAGGCGGGCCTGGTGGCGGGCATGGGGATGACCGAAAAGCAGGGCGGCTCCGATGTCCGGGCGAACACCACCCTGGCGGTCGGGCGCGCCGATGGCAGCTATCAGCTGACCGGGCACAAATGGTTCACCTCGGCGCCGATGAGCGACCTGTTTCTGGTGCTCGCGCAGGCGCCGGGGGGGCTGACCTGCTTCCTGCTGCCCCGCGTACTTGACGACGGTCAGCGCAACCGGATCCGGCTGCAGCGGCTGAAGGACAAACTCGGTAACCGCTCCAACGCCTCCAGTGAGATCGAGCTGGAGCAGGCCGTGGCGTTCCGCGTCGGCGATGAGGGCCGCGGCGTGCCGACCATCATCGAGATGGTGATGCACACCCGGTTGGACTGCGTGATCGGATCCGCCGCGCTGCAACGGGCCGCCCTGGTCCAGGCGGTCCACCACGCCCGGCACCGGCGCGCCTTCGGGGCGCTGCTGGTCGATCAGCCGGCGATGACCAACGTGCTCGCCGACCTCGCCGTCGAGGCCGAGGCGGCAACGCTGCTGATGTTGCGGCTGGCCGGCGCCGTCGACCGGGCCGCCGCGGGCGACGCGAACGAGACCGCGTTCCGCCGCCTGGCGACCGCTGTCGGGAAGTTCTGGGTTTGCAAACGCACCCCGGTCGTCGTCGGTGAGGCGCTGGAATGCCTGGGCGGGAACGGTTTCGTGGAGGAGTCCGGGCTGCCGAGGATGTATCGCGAGTCGCCGCTCAACTCGATCTGGGAGGGCAGCGGCAACGTCAACGCCCTGGACGTGCTCCGCGCCCTCGGCAAGGACCCGGAGTCCTGGACGGTGCTGCGCGCGGAGCTGGGTGCCGCGTCCGGCGCCGATGCCCGGTACGACGCCGCGCTGGCCGACCTGGACCACCGGCTCGGCGCCCTGGTGGGGGCCGAACCCGCCGTGGCGCAGGCCTCCGCCCGGCGGGTCGTGGAACGGATGGCGTTGCTGCTGGCCGGTTCTCAGTTGCTGGCGCACGCCCCGGCCGCGGTCGCCGACGCGTTCTGCGCCTCCCGGCTGGCCGGCGACGCCGGCGGGGTGCTGGGCACCCTCCCGCCGTCCGCCGCGCACCGGCAGATCGTCGCTCGGGTGCTGCCGACGTGAGGTAGCTCAGTCAGCGGCCGGTGAGCCGAGCGGCCAACGCCCGGTAGGCCGGGCCGTAGGCCTCCGACCAGGCCGGGAACGGGTGCACGAGGTCGGCCAGCACCCGGACCGGCACCCGGGCGCGGATGGCCAGCTGCGCCTCCCCGATCCAGGAATCGGCGGCGGTCCCGACCGCGGCGGCGCCGATGAGCTCGCCGCTGTCGCGGTCGGCGTGCAGCACCAGAACCCCGCCGTGCCGCCCGGCCGGCCCCAGCTTGCCGTCGCCCTCCGCCAGGGCGCGCGCGGTCTCCGCCAGGTCCACCGTCTCGGTGAGCACGTGCAGGCCGGCCTCCCGCGCCTCGGCGGCGGTCAGCCCGACCGCCGCCAGCGGCGGATCGGTGTAGACCGCCCGCGGGATCGCCCGCTGATCGGCGTCCCGGCCGTGCCCGGACAACTCGTCGATGATCAATCTGGCGTGGTAGTTGGCGGTGTGCGTGTACGGCGCGGTGCCGGTCACGTCCCCGGCCGCGAAGACATGGTCGGCACCCAGCACGCGACAGCGGGCGTCGACCCGTAAACCCGGTTCATCGGTCTTGAGCCCCAGCACCTGCAGCCCAAGCCCTTCAAGTACCGGCGCGCGACCGGTCGCCACCAGCATCCGGTCGGCGCTGACGTCCCCCGCACCGTCCAGGGTGAGCAGCAGGCCGCCCTCGACCGGCCGGGCCCGGCCGGCGGCGGCACCGAGGCGCAGCTCCACCCCGTCCGCGCGCAGCACCTCGGCCAGCGCGGCGCCGATGGCGGGGTCCTCGCGGGCCACCAGCTGATCGGCGGCCTCGACCAGCGTGACCTGCACGCCGTAGGCGCGGTAGATGCTGGCGAGCTCGCAGCCGACGGGGCCGCCGCCAAGAACGATCAGCCGACGGGGCAGCTCATCGCTGGACAGCGCTTCGTCGCTGGTCCACGTCGGGACCTGCTCGAGGCCCTCGATCGGCGGCATGGTCGC
This sequence comes from Mycobacteriales bacterium, assembly GCA_035999615.1. GTDB lineage: Bacteria > Actinomycetota > Actinomycetes > Mycobacteriales > CAJCIY01 > DASYGP01. The sequence continues at coordinate 12,994 of DASYGP010000163.1, read as the reverse complement.
GCGGGAGCCCGGGCTGATGAGCAGATCGGTGTAGCGCAACGTCTGGGTCCCGCCGGCGGTGAGGTCCACGCTGACCTGCCCGGGCGCGCTGACCCGGCCCCAGCCGCGGACCAGCACCGCCCCGGCCCGCTCCAGCCCGGCGGCGGCGTCCGTATCGTCGCGGTCGCCGGTGACCTGATCCCGATGGGCCAACGCCTGCTTCCAGGCAGCCAGGTCCGGGCCGGGGCGGCCCCCTTGCCGGCGGGCGGCAGCCTCGGCCAGCAGGGCCTTGCTGGGCATGCAGGACACGTACGGGCATTCGCCGCCGACCCGATTGGCCTCCACGACCGCCACCCTCCGGCCGGCGCGAGCCAGCTCGCCGGCGACGTACTCCCCCGCTGAACCGCCGCCCAGGACGACGAGATCGAACGGCTCCGCTGGCGCGGCGGGGGGTGCGGCGGTCATGGAACCTCCTGGTGGCGAACGTGTCGCGCGGTCCCTACCCCCGCGCGGGGCTCGCCACCCCGCCGCCGCCCTTCCTCTGGCGTCAGGGACCGCCGGTCGGCCGACGATCAGCGGCGCCGGCGGCGTTGCTTGCGCGACGGCGGTGCGAACGCGGGCGCCAGCACCGAGGGATGGATGGCCCGGCTCAACGCGAACTCGAGCAGCACCGCGAGCTGGTAGGTCGGCCCACTTTCGAGGGCCCGGTCCAGCGCGCAGGCGGCGAGCGCGCCGTCGCCGTGCTGATAGGCAACGTGCGCGAGCACCGCGCAGAGCGGCGCGTCCACCGGCGGCAGCGCCTTGCGCGCCAGATCGGTCAGTAGCGCCAGTACCGGGGCGTTCGGGGCAGCGGCCCAGGCGAGGACCGCGTCCCGCGCCGGCACATCCTGCAACCCCAGACAGACCCGCGCCGCCTCCGCATCGGTCACCGGTCCCCCGCCGGTCCGGTAGCGCTGACGTAGCTCCCGGCACAGGCTGATGGTGTCCTGCCGCAGCCGGGCTGCCGCGCCGGCCAGCAGCCGGGCGGCCCGCTCGCGTTCGCACCGGGCGTAGGCCTGCTCGAGGCCGGCCCGGGCCGGAAACCCGATCGGGGCGATCGACGCGCGCAGCGCATCCCGGTCGGCGTGCACCTGCATCCCGCAGCCGATCATCTCCGCCCGGAGCTGCAGCGCACCTCCGCCCGGCTGATCCGGTAGCGGGGTGCCCGCGGCCGGGCAACAGCTTTCCTGCTGGCACAGGTAGGACCACCAGCGTCCCCGACCGACCCGGTAGGCGTCCTCCAGCGCGATCCCGAGCCCGGTCAGGGCGTCCCCGGCCGCGGTCACCAGATCGCGCCGGACCGGTCCGCCGCCGGCCTCGGTGTAGACCACCAGCAGTGCACTGTCGGCCCGGACGGCTCGGGCCCGCTCCGCCAGCCCGGCGATGACCTCGGCGGCGTCGCCGGCCGCGGGGAGGTCGACCCGCATGGTCACGCAATGTCGGCGGCTTGGACCCCGCAGGCAGCAGAGCACCAGGCTTTCGCTGGGGTGAAACCCGAGCAGTGAGGGTACGGCGCCGACCAGGTCGGCCGGACCGGACAGGCGCACGACGGGGGGCGAGGGGGCGGGCTGAGGTCCGGCGGCGGTCATGGCTCGAGCCTGGAGCGCCGATCCGGCCCGCCGCGGGCTGATCCCTGCGCTGGGGACAGTCGCGGGTTGTTGTCCCCAGGGTCAGGCGCGGGTCAGGCCGCGGGTCATGCCGCGGGCTCAGGCGGGCCAGCCCGCTACGTCAACCCTGCGTAACCCTTCCTGCAACCCTCGGTGATCCCTCCCGGTGATCATGCAAGTTTGGTCGCTCATTCGCGATTTTTACGGCCACATTTGCATGATCACGAACGCCGGACGGGCGTGGGCTGGGCGAAGGCTAGGCGAAGCCCATCACCGGGTGCGGGACGTAGGGCTGCTCAAGCAGCGCGACCTCCTCCTCGGTGAGGTCCAGCGACATGGCGGCCGCCGCGTCCTCCAGGTGCTGCGGCTTGGTGGCGCCCACGATCGGCGCGGTGACCACCGCACGGCCGGCCACCCAGGCCAGCGCCACCTGCGCCCGTGGGATACCCCGGGCCTTCGCCACCTGACCGACCCGATCGACGATGACGCGGTCGCTGGCGTCGACGTTGTACAGGCTTTTACCGAAGGCGTCGGTCTCGGATCGCTCGGTCTGGGCGTCCCAATCGCGGGTGAGCCGGCCGCGGGCCAGCGGGCTCCACGGCAGCACCGCGATGCCCTCGGCCGCGCACAGCGGGAGCATCTCGCGCTCCTCCTCGCGGTTGAGCAGGTTGTAGTGGTCCTGCATGGACACGAAGCGAGTCCAGCCGTGCGCGTCGGCAAGGTGCAGCGCGCGGCTGAACTGCCAGGCCCACATCGAGGAGGCGCCGAGGTAGCGGGCCTTGCCCGCCTTCACCACATCGTGCAGCGCTTCCAGGGTTTCCTCGATCGGGGTGTGCGGGTCCCATCGGTGGATCTGGTACAGATCGACGTAGTCGGTGCCCAACCGGCGCAGGCTGTGGTCGATCTCGGCCAGGATCGCCTTGCGGGACAGGCCCGCGCCGTTGGGGCCGTCGTGCATCCGGCCGTTCACCTTGGTCGCGATGACCACTTCGTCGCGCTTGGCGAGCTCGCCGAGCGCCCGCCCGACGATCTCCTCACTGGTCCCATCGGAGTAGACGTTCGCCGTGTCAAAGAAGTTGACGCCGAGCTCCAACGCGCGTTGCAGGAACGGCCGGCTGGCCCGGTCGTCCAGCGACCAGGGGTGGCTGCCCCGCTCCGGTATCCCGTAGCTCATGCAGCCCAGGCACAGCCGGGACACTTCCAGGCCGGTCCGGCCGAGTCGGACATAGGGCATCTGCGTGCTCATGCACCTCACCCTGCCACGCGGGTTGGGTGCCTAGCGGATCGCGTCGAGCGGGCTTGATTCCGGGTCGGCCGCCGGCGCCGGCGCGGTGATGCTCGAGGTTGACTGCGCGGGTCCCCGCTCCCCCCGACCGAGTCGCAGGGTGCGCAGCCGTAACACCCGCTCCGTTTCACGGGCTTCCTGCAGGTCCTTGAGCCGGCCGGCGAGCAGTTGCTGCAGGGACACGACACCGATCGGCCGGCTGGGGTCGGTGCGGTCGACGACCGGCAGCCGGGTCAGCCCCCGGTCGGCCATGACCACGGCCGCCTGCCGCAAGGTGTCATCGGCGTACGTGCAGACCGGGTTCGGGGTGGCGAGGCTCGCCACCGGCTGAGCGCCGTACCCGGAGTCGACCGCGAGTTGCAGCTGGTTCTGGCTGACCACGCCGCGCAGCGCGCCCTCGTCGTCCACCACCGGGAACAGCCGCTGCAGGAGCGCAACCGGACCGGTCGCCGGCGCGTTGAGCTCCGCCAGGGCGTCGTCGGCGGGGGTCCCTTCGGTGAAGGTGAGCAGGTCCGCCTCGATCACCTCATCGACGAATAGGACTTCGAGCGGGTCGACGTCGTATTCCCGGGTCAGGTGGAAACCGCGTCGGGCCACCTTCTCGGTCAGGATGGACCGCTTGAGCAGCAGCACCGACACGCCGTACGCGACCGAGGCGCCGATCAACAGCGGCAGCATCGCGTCGATCCGGTGGGTGAGTTCCAGCGCGAACACCACGCCGGTGAACGGTGAACGCATCACCCCACCGAGCACCCCGGCGAGGCCGATCAGCGCCCAGAAGCCGGGCCCGACGTGCGGAAAGACCTGCGCCTCCACCGAGCCCAGCGCCCCACCGATCATGAACATCGGGGCCAGCACCCCGCCGGAAGTGCCGGAACCCAGGGACAGCGACCAGATCAAGGTCTTGACCACCAGGATGCCGCCGACCAGGCCAAGGGTGATCCGGCCGGTCAGTTCGGCGTCGATGATGTTGTACCCGACGCCCAGGCTCTGCGGCACGATCAAGCCGCCGATGCCGATGATCAGCCCGCCGATGGCCGGCCACCACATCCAGTGGAACGGCAGCCGCCGGAAGGCGTCCTCGGCCGCGTAGACCAGCACCGTGGCGACCAGCGCGAGCAGCCCGGAGGCCACCCCGGACAGCAGGCAGAACAGGTACACCCAGCCGTTGAGATGCAGCGTGCCCGAAACGGGAAACAGCGCACCGGTGCCGAGCAGGGGGGCTCGTACCGCCGTCGCGATGGCGACCGCGGCCGCGACCGGAACGTAGCTGCGGGGCCGCCACTCGAACAGCAGCAGCTCGACGGCGAGCAGCAGTGAGGCCAGCGGGGAGTTGAACGTCGCGGCCATTCCGGCGGCGGCGCCGGCGACCAGCAACGTTTTCCGTTCGTCGGCGGTCAGCCGCAGGAACTGCGCGAACAGCGACCCGATCGCCCCGCCGGTCATGATGATCGGGCCCTCCGCGCCGAACGGGCCACCCGTTCCGATCGCGACCGCCGCCGAGACCGGCTTGAGCAGCGCCACGCGCGGCGCCACCTTGCTGCCGCCGGTCAAGATGGCTTCGATCGCCTCGGGCATCCCGTGGCCGCGGATCTTCTCCGAGCCGTACCGGGCCATCACCCCGATGACCAGACCGCCGGCGATGGGCGCGAGCAGTACCAGCGCCGGGTTGTGGTGGATCGCCCCCGGGGCCACCAGCCGGGTGTCGAGGCGTTGATAGAACACCGCGTTCGTGATCAGTCCGATCACCTTCAGCAGCGCCCAGGCCACGCACGCACTGACCGCGCCAACCGGCAGCGCCAACGCGGCGATGATCAACATCCTAGGGGTGGCCGAGAAGTCACCCAGGTGAGCCACGTCGCGCACCGGCTCGGGGCTGGGCGGTTCGGGGCTGGGCTGTTCGGCGCTGATCGGTGCGGGGCTGAGCGGTTCGGAGCGCGGCGATTTTGGGCGCAGGGCACCGCGACGTGTCGCGGGGTGGGGCATGAGACCGCCTCGGGCAGATTGCGATAAATATCGTTGGGCGAGGTACTCAGCTTACCAGCGCTGGCGGCGGCGAGGATGCTTGCCAGGTGCCTCGTCAACGCCTGTCCGATATGGACTACCGCAAGCTGCTGGAGTTCCGGACCCGCCTCCGACATTTCGACAAGTGGAGTCGCGAGCAGGCCGGCGAACTCGGTCTGACCCACACTCAACATCAACTGCTGCTGGCCATCCGCGGCCATCCCGACGGTCGCGGTCCCACGATGGGCGAGGTGGCCACCTACCTCGTGGTGCGCCACCACACCGCCGTGGAGCTGGTGGATCGCACCCAAGAGCTGGGCCTGGTCGAGCGGCAGGGAGACGTGAGCGATCACCGGGTGGTGCGGCTCGCCCTCACCGGCGAGGGGCAGGCCCGGCTGCGGGCGCTGACCGCGCTGCATCTGGAGGAGTTGCGCCGGCTCGCGCCGACGCTCGACGCGCTGGTGACCGACCTGCCCGGAGAATCGGGGTAGACTCCCGACTTGAAGTAACAGCTACTTCGAGTAACGGTTTGTTCGGGAGGTGCCGGAATGGGCGAGCTTTCTCGGAGTGGGCGCCGGTTGGCCCGGCGGCTCGCCCCCAGCGCCACCGTCATCCGGGGTGCGGCAGCCCGGATGACGACCCCGCTGCTCCCCGACGACTACCTGCGGATGATCAATCCGTTGTGGACATCCCGAGAGCTGCGCGGCCGGGTAGTCAAGGTCATCCCGGAGACGGTCGACGCAGCCACGCTTGTGATCAAGCCGGGCTGGGGTTGGTCATTCTCTTCGCAGCCGGGCCAGTACGTGGGCATCGGGGTAAGTCTGGAAGGGCGTTGGCGCTGGCGCTCGTATTCGATGACGTCCGCGCCCCGCGATGACCAGGGACACATCGCGGTGACCGTCAAGGCGATGCCGGAAGGATTCCTTTCCTCACACCTGGTCCGGGGCCTCGCGCCGGGCACCATCGTGCGGCTCGCGCTTCCTCAGGGGGATTTCGTGCTGCCGGACCCGCCTCCGGCAAAGGTGCTGTTCTGGACCGGCGGCAGCGGGATCACCCCGGTGATGGCCATGCTGCGCACCCTGGACCGGCGCGGCAGCATGCCCGACGTGGTGCATGTGCACTCCGCGCCGAGCAGCGATCAGGCCATCTTTCGGGCCGAACTTCGCGATCTCGATGCCCGCCACGACAGCCTGCGTCTGATCGAGAACTTCGACGACGTGCACGGAATGCTGGACGTCACCAAGTTGGGGCAGCTGTGCCCGGACTGGCGCCAGCGCGAGGCCTGGGTCTGCGGGCCCGGGCCGATGCTGGATGCGGCGGAACGGCATTGGTCCAAGGCCGGCCTCGACAGGCGCCTGCACGTCGAACGATTCTCGGTCCGGCTGGGCTCCGCGGCGCAGGGCGGCCAGGTCACGTTCGGCCGGTCCGGGAAGACCAGCCACGCGGACGGCGCGACCACGCTGCTCGAGGCGGGCGAGGGGGCCGGCATCGTCATGCCGTTCGGGTGCCGGATGGGGATCTGCCACACCTGCGTCATCCCGTTGCGTGCTGGTCGGGTGAAGGACCTGCGTAACGGCGCGGAATACGACCAGAACCAAGGCATCCAAACCTGCGTCACGGCAGCCGCCGGCGACGTCACTCTCGAGATCTGAACAGGGGCAGCGGGCCAATGGCTATCTCCGATGTGACCGCATTCGCGCATCTGACCGACGCCGACGTCGAGGCGTTGGGCCGGGAACTTGACGTGATCCGGCGCGATGTCGCCGAATCGCTGGGGCAGGACGACGCCGGCTACATCCGCCGCATGATCCGGGTGCAGCGGCGCCTCGCGGTCGCCGGTCGCCTGACGTTGTTCGCCAGCGCCTTTCCGCCGGCCTGGCTGGCGGGAACCGGGCTGCTCGCCACCGCAAAGATCCTGGAGAACATGGAAATCGGCCACAATGTGATGCACGGCCAGTGGGATTGGATGAACGACCCGGAGATTCATTCCGGCACCTGGGAATGGGACACGACCTGCCCGGCCGAGAACTGGAAGCACTCCCATAACTTTGTCCATCACACGTTCACCAACGTGCTCGGCAAGGACAACGACGTCGGCTACGGGATCCTGCGCGTCACCCGCGATCAGCCCTGGCACCCGGTCAATCTCGGCCAGCCGGTGTACAACGCGCTGCTGGCGCTGTTCTTCGAATGGGGCGTCGCGCTGCACGACCTGGACCTCGAACGCATCCGCAAAGGCCAGAAGGACCCGCAGGAGGTGAAGCGTCAACTGCGGGTGATCGGACGCAAGATCCGCCGTCAGGTCGGCAAGGATTACCTCATCTTCCCGTTACTGACCGGGCCGGCGTTCGTGTCCACCCTGACCGCGAACATCACCGCGAATCTGGTGCGCAACCTATGGTCGTACCTGATTATCTTCTGCGGCCACTTCCCCGACGGCGCGGAGAAGTTCACCGAGCAGGAACTCGAGCACGAAACGAAGGCAGAGTGGTACCTGCGTCAGCTGCTGGGATCGGCCAATTTTGACGGTGGCCGATTGCTGCATGTCATGTCCGGCAGTCTCGGCTATCAGATCGAACATCACCTGTTTCCCGACCTGCCCAGCAACCGCTACCCCCAGATCGCGGAGAAAGTTCGTGCCCTCTGCGCCAAGTACGAGCTTCCCTACACGACCGGCCCGCTGCATCGGCAGTACGGGCAGACCCTGCGCACGATCTTGAAGCTGAGCCTGCCCGGTCGAGTCGGCGACCAGCAGCGGCCCTCCGCCCATCGCCGGGAAAGCGCCGAGGAGCTGCGCGCGCACCGGGGCACGATGGCCCCGCAAGCGGCCGTCTCCTGAGGTCCGCTCCCCGGATCTGGGCGGTGTCGCGACCGGGGCTGTCCCGATTCACCCGCTGCCTCGGGTAGCGTCGACCCGTGCCAACAGGTCTGCAGCGGCTCTCCCGCGCCCTGTTGGTCGGTGGTCTGGCAGCGCTCCTCGCGGTCCCGTCCGCGGCCCGGGCGGCGGGGACGACGAACCCTGTGGGCGGCCCGCAGCTGGCCTCCGCCCGTGTCATCGTTGATGCCGCGGCCGGGGTCCCCGCGCTCCCCACGGATATCACCGCCCGCAGCTGGCTGGTGGCCGACCTCGATTCCGGGCAGGTTCTCGCCGCGCGCGACCCGCACAGCCGCCACCTGCCGGCGAGCACCCTGAAAACGTTGACCGCGCTGGCCTTGTTGCCGCTGATCCCGGCCCATCAGCAGGTGCCGTTCACCGCGCGGGAACTCGCGCTGACGGCGCAGCCCGATGGCCGGTCGACCCGGGTGGGGCTGCAGCCGGGCCAGAGCTACCCGGCGCAGCAGCTGTTCGGGGCGATGATCGTGTTGTCGGCCAACGATGCCGCGGAAGCGCTGGCTGGGGCCGCGCCGGGCGGTCGCGCGGCCGCCCTGCAGGCGATGAACGACACCGCCCGCACGCTGCAGGCCAACGACACGTTCGCCGGCACGCCCGACGGCCTCGACGCGCCCGGTCAGACCACGTCTGCCTATGACCTGGCCCTATTGGCGCGCGCCGCCCTGCGCCGCAGCGATTTTCGCCGCTACGACTCGATGACGAAGGTCGGGGTGACGGCGGCGGGAACCACGGTCGGCGGCTTGACCCACAACCGGCTGCTGGCCAGCTACCCCGGGGCCTACGCGGGGAAGGACGGGTACACGTCCAAGGCCGGTCAGGTGTGGTGGGGCGCCGCAGCGCGCGGCGGCAGACACCTCGTGGTCGTGGTGGTGGACGCCGGTCAGCGCCCGGTCACCCAGGAGATCGGTTTGCTCGACTGGGGATTTCAGGCCGACGGCAAAGCCACGCCGGTAGGTGAGCTCGTCGGTCCCGCCAGCACCGATGCCGCCCGGCCGGCGAACCATGGCGCTACCAGTGGGCGGGTGGCGGCCGCAGCGGCGGGCGCCCCGAGCCGGGCCAGTGGCGCCGGCCTGATCGACCGGAACCTGCCCGCGATCGCGATTGGCGGCGCGGCGCTGCTGACCCTGTTCTGGCAGCGCCGGCGGGTCAGTTCGCGGCGGCGGCGACGCCGCCTGCCAATGCGCTGAGCAGCGCCTGCAGCTGCGGGATCTCCCCGCCTGGTGCGCCGGCGATCGAGGTGGCCAACGCACGGGCCGGGGCGTACCGGCCATGGGCGAGTTCGGTTCGGGCCATCGCCACCGCCCCCTGCTCGCTGGTGATCGACAGCGCCAGGAAACGTCGATCGAGGGCGAGGCCGTGCTGCTGGTCCAGCGCGCTCAGCTCGGCGGGACTGATCCGATGCACCGCCATCGCCGCGCCCGCCGCCAGGTCAATGTGCAGGCGCAGCGCCTTCGCCATGTCCTGGATCCGGCGGACCTCGGGCGTTTGCTCGGCAATGACCCGACCGCCGAAGGTCCGGGTCCGGGGATCCACGCCGGCGCGGGCAGCGATCTGCGCGACCGCGATGGCCTGTTGGTGATGCGGCAACATGTCCTGCAAGAACGTGGCGTCTGCCGCGTTGTGGGCCGGGAGGCTGCTGGCGCAGCTGGTGGTGAGTCCCGTCCACAGCAGGGCGGCGGCGACAATCCCGGCCTTTTGGCCGGCGGCGACAATCCCGGCCTTTCGGCCGGCGGGAGTGGCGATCACCGACACGAGCCTACGGTGACCGCCGAGGCATCCCGAACGAGCTCAACTCGCCGCCTGCACGGTCACCGTGCCTGCGCCGACCGCGAGATCCAGCACCAGGCGGGTTCCGGTCGAGGGATCCGGGCTTGGGCCGCCATCCCGATCCTGCTGCGGAGCGATCCCAGTGCTGTCCCGGCCGAGGATGTGGACCCCGCCCACCCCCGCGCGGGCGTGCACCCGGACCGCGAGCGTCGAGGGGATCCGCACGATGAGATCCCCGCTGCCCACCCGGGCGCTCACCGTGCGCTCCCCCGACAACTGCAATCCGGTCAGGTCCAGACGCATCGTGCCTGCAGCCAGGTCATAGTCAGTCTGCAGGTCGTCCGCATTGCTGACCGCGTAGCTGCGGGAGCTCAGCGCGCTGCCGACCGCCGCCACGGTGCCGGCGGCGACCACGGCGAGCAGCAGCACCAGGCCCAGCACCAGCAAGCGGCGACGGTTGGCCAGCGCGGCGATCGCGATCGCCGCGAGCAGGACCAGGGCAAGACCGGGGCCGTGCGCGGCGCCGGCGACCAGCGCGATCGCCACCACCGCCACCAGCCCTAGCAGCAGCAGCGAGCGCACCGAACGGCTGGAGTTGGGCCCGATCCGCGCGGGTCGGTCGATGCTGGGGGTGAGCAGCCACAGCGCGACGTAGGCGAGCACCCCGGCCCCGCCGATCGTGGCCAGCACGACAAAACCGATCCGCACCAGCAGCACGTCCACCCCGATCAGGTCGGCCAGGCCGGCGCAGACCCCGCCCAGGATGCGGCCTTCGCGCGGCCGGATGAGCTGATGGGGCTGCGGGGTCGGCGAACCCGGGACCGCGCCTGGTCCGGGCAGGGGCGGCAGGCCCCCGGACGGAGCACCACCGGCCGGAGGGCCGAGGCGCTCGGGGCCGACGGACGCAGGGCCGGGGGGTTGCGGGCCGCCGGACGAGGGGCTGGAGGGTTGGGAGCCGCCGGATTCGGGTCCGAGGGGCTCGGGGGCGAGGGGCTGGGAGCCGGGAGGTTGGGAGCCGGGAGGTTGGGGACCGAAAGCTGGGCCCTCGGCGGGCGGGACGGGTGGTTCGACGGGCGGTTGCTGTGTCATGCCGGACACGCTGACCGCGCGCCGGCGCCCGCACATCGGGCGTGACCCCCGGGGCGACCCCTATTTGGACCTCCGGGGGATCTCCGGGGCCAACCCTGAGGCGCCCGGGGCGGCGCGGTGTGATGCTGCGCAAATGAGCCAGCAGTCGATGCGTGCGCGCGAGCGGCACGCGTTGGTCCGCCCCACCGAGGGGCGGCTGTTGGCGGGCGTCGCGACCGGCGTCGCGCAGCACCTTGAGGTGCCGGTATGGACCGTCCGCCTGCTGTTGGCGCTGCTGGTCTCGGGTGGCGTCGGCGTGCTGGCCTACGTGGCGCTGTGGGTGCTGGTGCCGGCCGAGGACGCCGCGGTGGAAACGCCGTTTCAGCTCTGGCCGCCACGGTGGCTGCCGCCGCCGCCACGCGGGCGCAGCAGGCGCAGTCAGCTCATCGAACTGGCGGCCTGGGCGGTGCTGGGAGGGGCGCTGGCGACCGTCTTCCAGTCCTTCGGATTTCCGTTCGGCGGTGGCGGCGTGCTCCCCTTGACCCTCGCCGGGATCGGCGCGCTCCTGATCTGGAAGCGCGCCCCGGACGCCCAGCGGGAGCACTGGGCCGGGGAGGCCCGCCGCTACAGCGCGGTGCTCGGCACCCCCCAGCGTCGGGGCATCCTGATCGTCGGGGGCGGCGCCCTGCTCGTCGTCGCGGGGGTCACCGCATTTCTCGCGGCGCACGACGCGCTGGCACAGGCCCGAGCCGGGGCGGTGGCGATCGCCGCCACCTTCGTGGGGGTGATGCTCGTCGCCGGACCGTGGCTGCTGCGGTTGGCCCGGGAGCTCACCGCGGAGCGCCGGGCCCGCATCCGGGCCCAGGAGCGGGCCGAGGTCGCCGCCCAGCTGCACGATTCGGTGCTGCAGACCCTGGCCCTGCTGCAGGCCCGCGCCGGGGACCCGGCAGCCGTCCGACGGCTGGCTCGGCAGCAGGAGCGGCACCTGCGGCAGTGGCTGTATGACCCGGCACCGGCCGGTGCGCCCACCACGCTCGCCGGTGAACTGCGCGCCGTCTGCGCGGACGTCGAGGACGACCACGGCGTGAGCATCAGCGTGGTGTTCGTCGGGGACACCGCCCTCGACCCGCCGGTGCGCGCGCTCGTGGCCGCGACCCGTGAGGCCCTCGTCAATGCCGCGAAGGCCTCCGGGGCAAGCGAGATTGCGGTGTTCGCCGAGGTCACCGGCCGGCGGGCCGAGGTATGGGTACGCGACCGCGGCGCCGGATTCGACCCGGACCAGGTCCCGGCGGACCGGCACGGCATCCGCGAGTCGATCATCGGCCGGATGACGCGGCACGGGGGCGAAGCCCGGGTGCGTTCCACGCCGGGGGCAGGCACCGAAGTGATGCTGCTCCTGCCGCTGGCGCGGTCATGACCGCGCCAGCAACGTCCGTTCGGGTCGTCCTGGTCGACGACCACCGGCTGGTGCGCTCCGGGGTGCGGGCCGAGCTGGGTGTCGGGGTGGATGTCGTCGGCGAAGCCGGCGACGTCGATGAGGCGGTGGCCGTCGTCCGCGCGCATCGGCCCGACGTGGTCCTGCTCGACGTGCACCTGCCGGGCGGCGGCGGCGCCGAGGTGATCCGGACGCTGCGCGAGGAGCTTCCGGCGACGCGGTACCTGGCGCTGTCGGTCAGCGATTCCGCCGAAGATGTCATCGGGGTCGTCCGGGCCGGGGCCCGCGGGTATGTCACCAAATCCATCGACGGGGCCAGCCTGACCGACGCGATCCGGCGGGTCGCCGGCGGGGACGCCGTGTTCGGTCCCCGGCTCGCCGGATTCGTGCTGGACAGCTTCGCCGGCCCGGCGCTCCCGGCCGCCGACAGCGAGCTGGATTCCCTGACCACCCGGGAGCGGGAGGTGCTGCGGCTGATCGCTCGGGGATACACCTATCGAGAGGCCGCCGCGGACCTGGTGCTCTCGGTGCGGACCATCGAAAGCCACGTCTCGGCGGTGCTGCGCAAGCTGCAGCTGTCCAACCGCCGGGAGCTGGCCCGGTGGGCGAGCTCGCGGCGGATCGTGTGATCCGCCGGGCCGGCTCGATCCCGACACCTGCGCGTCGCCAACCTCGGTCCGAGGCGCCCGCGCGCTCACTACACTGGGGCCACATGCCACAGGAATCCGGGAGAGTCTTGGACAGCCGCAGCGCGCCCGGACCGTGGGACGTGCCAGGCCTGCACGAGCACCGGCGGATCCAGCTTGTCCAGCAAATCGTCGCGCAGGGCGTCAGCTCCGAGGTGCTCGACGCCCTCACCGATCTGGCCGCGAAAATCACCGGGGCGTCCTTCGCGCAGGTGTCGCTGCTGGCCGAAG
>DASYGP010000142.1:0-1679 GCA_035999615.1 Mycobacteriales bacterium | reverse complement strand
GACGCCGTTGCTCCAGGAAGGTGCGCTCGGCGGCGTTGGTGCTGATCGCCAGGGCCGAGGCGTAGGCGGCGGCCGCATCCGCGTCTCGGCCGAGCCGGGCGAGCAGATCGGCGCGGGTGGCGTGCAACAGGTAATAGCCGGCCAGGTCCAGCCCGTCCAGCGCGGCGAGCGCCGCCTGCGGGCCGGCGACCTCGGCGAGCGCGACCGCCCGGTTCAGCGCGACGACCGGCGTCGGCAGATGGGTGCTCAGCTGGTCGTAGAGCGCCAGGATCTGACCCCACTCGGTTGCTGCCGCCGTCTGCGCGTCGCTATGTACGGCGTTGATCGCGGCCTGAATCTGATACGGCCCCGGCCGGCCGCGGCGCAGGCAGCGGCGGACCAGCACCTGACCCTCCTCGATGAGCGCCCGGTCCCAGCGGGAACGGTCCTGGTCGGGCAGCAGTACCAGCGAGCCGTCGGCGGCCACCCGCGCCGTGCGGCGGGCGTGGATCAGCAGCAGCAACGCCAACAGGCCCAGCGCCTCCGGCTCATCCGGCATCAGCTCGACCAGCAGCCGGGCCAGCCGGATCGCCTCGGTGCACAGCTCCTCCCGCAGCAGCGCCTCCCCACCGGACGCGTCGTAACCCTCGTTGAAGACCAGATAGATGACGGCGAGTACGGGGCGCAACCGGTCGGGCAGCTCCGCCTCGCCCGGCACCCGATAGGGGATGCCGGCCGCCGCGATCTTCCGCTTGGCCCGCACCAGGCGCTGCGCCATCGTCGCCTCGGGAACCAGAAACGCCCGGGCGATCTCCGGGGTCTGCAGGCCACCCAGCAGCCGCAGGGTCAGCGCGACCTGCGCGCCGCGGCCCAGCGCCGGGTGGCAGCAGGTGAAGATCAGCCGCAGCCGATCGTCGATCACCGGGCCCACCGGCTCGGCGGACTCGCGGCTCTCGTGCAGCAGGGCGGCCTGGGCGTGACGGTCATGGCGGGAGGCCTCGCGTCGAAGGTGATCGATGGCCCGGTTCCGGGCCGTCGTCGTGATCCACGCCCCCGGGTTCGGCGGCACGCCGGTCACCGGCCAGCGATCGATCGCGACCAGGAACGCCTCCTGCACCGCCTCTTCGGCGACGTCGAGGTCGCCGAAGGTGCGGGTCAGGATGGCCACGGACCGGCCGTATTCGCGCCGGTAGTGGGCCTCAATGTGCGCCGGGTCGCCGGGGATAGGCATCGACGGGGTGCTATCCCTCGGGCTCGTCTTGGAACGGGCGCACCTCAACCGGCCCGCCGCCGCAGGCGGTCGCCGCCCTTGTCGCGAGGGACAGCGCCGCATCCAGGTCGGCCGCCTTGATGATCCAAAACCCGCCGAGCTGCTCCTTGGTCTCCGCGAACGGCCCGTCGGTGGTCAGCACCTCACCGTCCTGTACCCGGACCACGGTGGCCGTCGTCGCCGGGTGCAGGCCGCCGGCGAACACCCACGCGCCCTCGGCCTTCAGCTCCTGGTTGAACGCGTCCACGGTCTTGTACATCTGCTCCATGACCTCCGGCGGCGGCGGTTCCTGACCCTCGACCATGTGCACGGCCAGCAGGTACTGCTTCATGGTTGCTCCTCTCGGCGGGACCGGCCCCGTGCCGACCCTCTACTGCCACGACGAACGGCCGACCGGGTAATCGACACGTTCACGGCGATTGTTTGCGCT
>DASYGP010000133.1:0-5630 GCA_035999615.1 Mycobacteriales bacterium | reverse complement strand
CGTTCGAGCTGGCGCCACCGGATGAACTGACTGTCGTCGCCTTGGTGCTACAGGCGGTCGCCGCAAAGGCGAGTGCCAGCAGCACTCCTGCGGTGGTACGGGATCGGGTGGTCATACGCTGTCCTCCTGAAAGGGCCCGCTGGGGGCTTGGTGGTGGATGTGTTCGGTGAAGCGCGGGTCAAACTTGGGGCACCGAGGTCGGGTCGCTGGCCGTCGGACGTTGGCGTCGACGAACGGTGAGGCGGCGGCTCAGCCCGGCCAGTCCCCCCGGCGCAAAGACGACCACGACGATGACCACGACTCCGTAGAGCAGGCTGCTGACCACCCCCGGGTCGTAGCCACCGGAGCCCGGCTGGGCCACGAACGGCAGGGAACTGGAATATCGGGTCAACAATTGCGGCAGCACGCTGACGAAGACAGCGCCCAACGCCGCGCCCCCCACAGAGCCCAGTCCGCCGATGACAACCATCGCCAGATAGCTGACGGAAAGGGCCAGATTGAAGTAGTCCGGCACCACGTGGGTGAAGACGAGTGAGAGCAGCACGCCGGCAAGACCGGCGTACATGCTGGACAGGACGAACGCGCCGGCCTTGGTCAGCCGGACGTTGACGCCCATGACGGCCGCCGCGACCTCGCTGTCGCGCATGGTCTGCATCGCTCGTCCCGGCCGTCCGCGCAGGACATTCTTGGCAAAGACGTACCCAAGAATGACGAGGACCAGCGACAGGTACCACAGCCGCTCGAAGCGTCCGTAGGGAACGTTCAGCACGGTCAACGGAGGATTCGAGTCGGCGAACGTGAACCCAAACATGGACAGGTCCGGGATGGCGCGCCCGTTGAAACCGCCGGTGATGCTGGTGAAGTTTTCCAGCGCGAAGGACCCGATGAACACCAGGCTCAAGGACGCGACCCCGAGATAGATCCCGCGCAGGCGCCCCGAGATCGGACTGAACAGCAGCCCGGCGACACCAGCGGCCAGCACTGCGAGCACCATGGCCAGTGCCGAGGGCAACCCCAATCCGCTCGCGCCCGCCGAGCCCGGACCGCCGGAGGCGCCGGCGAAATAGGCGTAGCCGTAGGCGCCGATGGCGAGGAAGAATGCGTGGGCCAACGAAAGCTGCCCGGCGCTTCCGGTCAGAATGGTGAGGCCGATCGCGCCAAGGATTGCCGCCATCGCAAAAAGGCCGGTCTGCATGAACGACTGGTCGAGATAAATCGGCAGGATTGCCACCACCACGACCAGCACGATCCGGAGCAACGTGGGGACGGACGGGCGGAACGAACGCCTGCCGGCCGCGGGGCGCCGTGCCGGCGTGGGCGCCGGATCGAGCGTGGATCCGGTGACGGGGCTAGACACGGGAAAGCTCCTTGGTGCCGAGCAAACCCGAGGGTCTGACCAACAACACCAGCAGCATCACCAGGTAGGGCATCACGTCGCCGAGGCTGCCGCCGGCCAGCGTGACGTTGTAGCCGGCGGTCAGGGACTCCGCCAGCCCGATCGCCAGGCCGCCAAGGACGGCGCCTCCGGTGGAGTCCAGCCCGCCCAGAATCGCCGCGGGAAACGCGCGCAGCGCGGTGTCGCGGACGCTGGCATCCAGTCCGGGGCTCGGGAAAGCGGTGAGGAAGATGGCGGCCACCGCGGCCAGCACACCCGCCACGACCCACGCGGTCGCGGTCACCCGCCCCCGTCGGATGCCCATCAGTGCCGCGGCTTCGCCGTCCTCGGCGTTGGCGCGCATCGCCACGCCCCAGCTGGAGTAGCGGAACGCCGCGAAGAAGGCGCCGATGAGCACGGCCGCGACCACGATGGCTGCGGCCCGCGACTGCGGGATGCTCAATGCGCCCACGTGCAGCAGCTTGTTGCCCCAAGGGTCGCCCAGGTTCAACACGTTGGAGCCGAACCGGCGGGTGAGCTCGGTGATCAGGACGATGTCCACGCCGATGGTCATGATCGCCAGGGCGTTCACGTTCCCGGCGGTGATCCGGTGCACGAACAAACGCTCCACGATCAGTGCGGCCAGTCCCGCGGCAGCGAGTCCGAGCAGCACGGCCGGGATGAACGGCATGTGGTCGTGCGCCCGGGCTGTGACATAGCCACCAAGGACCAGGAAGCTGCCGTGGGCGAAGTTCACAACCTCGGTGGCCTTAAAGACAATGACAAAGCCGAGGGCGATGAGGGCATAGATGAATCCGAGGCTGATGCCGCCGACGAGCAGATCCAGGAATCTGGTCACGCGGATGGCTCCTCAGGGGACGTGGGCTGGTCGGAGTTTTCATCGCCGGTCCCGAGATAGGCGCGGATGACCTCGGGATCATTCTGGATCTCCGCGGGGGGGCCGTCGGCGATCTTTCGGCCGAAGTCCAGGACGGTCACTCGGTCAGAGATGGTCATCACCAGGCCCATGTCGTGTTCAACCAGGACGATGGAGATCCCCAATTCGCGCCGCACCTCGGCGATCAGGCCAGCCATCGACGCCGACTCATCCGCGTTCATCCCGGCCACCGGCTCGTCCAGCAGCAGCAGTCGTGGTTCGCAGGCCAAGGCTCGAGCGACCTCGATGCGCTTCTGATCCCCGTAGGAGAGCAGGCCGGCCTGCCGGTCAAGCTTGTCGGTGAGACCGACGAACGCCGCTATTTCCACGATCCGCGCACCGTGCCGGCGCGCCTCCCGGGTCGCGCTCGGCCAACGCACTCCGGCGGCAATGACGCCGGCCCGGGTCAGGGTGTGTCGACCCAGCATGAGGTTTTCCGCGACCGTTTGCGTCTTGGAAAGGGCGATGTTCTGGAAGGCCCTCGCCACCCCCAGCCGAGCGATCCGGTGCGGACGCAGGGACGTGAGCTCAGCGTCCCCAAATCGGACCGAGCCGGAGGTGGCGGCATAGACCCCGGACAGCACATTGAAGAACGTGGACTTCCCCGCACCGTTGGGACCGATGACGGCGTGGATGCTGCCGGGTGCCACCGTCAATGAGACGTCATCCAAGGCCTTCAGGCCGGCGAACGCGACACTCACTCGGTCGACGATCAACGGCGGGATCTCGGGCTCGCCCGTTCGCGCCGTCGTCGCGACGGTCGTCTCGCTCATCGCTGCCACCGCCCCAGCCGCGCCCCGGCACCGACCCTGACCCCGGCCGACTCCGGCGTCTGCTCCGCCGTATCCACGGTGTGCCCTAGGTAGAGCCGCCGCACATCGTCGGTCGCCGCCAGCTCAGCCGCGGGGCCGGTCAACGAGACCCGACCGAGCTCAAGCACGTAGGCGCTGTTCGCGACCGCCAAGGCCATGGTGGCGTTTTGCTCGACCAGCAGGACCGACGTACCCATGTCATGGATCGCCCTGATCACCTGTCCAATCTGGCCGACGATCTGTGGCGCGAGGCCCAGGCTGGGCTCGTCCAAGATCAGCAGCTCCGGCGAGGCCATCAGGCCGCGGCCGATGGCGAGCATCTGTTGCTCGCCCCCGGACATCAACGCGGCCCGTTGGGTGCGGCGTTGCGCCAGCACCGGAAACAGGTCATAGACGCGGTCGCGTGAGCCGACGCGGGTGCGCCGGTCCCGCGCCCCCATACCGCCGGCGCGCAAGTTCTCCTCCACCGTCATCCGGCCGAAGACGCGGCGACCCTCGGGCACCTGCACGATGCCCAGCCGGACGGTTTGTGCGGCATCCAGCCCGGCCAGGGACTTGCCCCCGTACGTCGCCGTGCCGGATCGCACCGAGCCGCCGTGCAGCTTGAGTGTCGCGGACACGGTCCGCAGCAGGGTGGTCTTGCCCGCTCCGTTGCTCCCGAGGACCGCGACCACCTCGCCGTCCGGCACGGTGAGCGTGACGCCCTGCAGGGCTCGGACCGAACCGCCGTAGGACACGTGCAGGTCCTTGATCTCAAGCACCCGCACTCCTGTCGTCCGAAAATACTGTCGGCGGCGCCGGACCTCCGGCGTGACGTGGGTCACCGTAGTGGCGCCGAAACCGAAATGGCCATAGACCGAAGCCACATTTATCTGGCTCGAAGGATGGATGAGACCTCTACGTGGGGGGACGCCACCTCCCGGCCGGCGCCCCGACCGGACTCGCGAACCGGCTCACAGTCAAACCTCGGAGGTCGTTCGGCGAGGCCGCTTTCCCTTCGGCAGGGCGGCCACGACCGATTCGTACGACGCGTCGACGAGCTCAAAGACCTCGTCGTCGGGCACGGTCCCGTCGAGACGAACCGAGTTCCAGCCGTAACGGCCGATGTAGGCGGACACCGTGACCGCCGCCGGGAAGCGATCGCGCAGTTCTCGCGCGTCTTCGGCCGTGCGTCCGCACTTGATGCCTATCCCCGGGCGCTCGGCGTCGACGGCTCCCAGAAACACAAAGATCTTGTCAGCGACCTTGACGACCTGATCGCCCTCCCACGGCTCGTCGAGCCATGTTCCGGGTTTGGCCAGGCAGTAGCCCACGAGATCCGCACGCTTCATGGCGGCCACGCTATGCCGCCACCCTGGCGGGGTGGAGAAACGCCCATCGGCCGCCGCCTCATCCCGTCCGTTAGGCGGCCGAGGCTTGTTCTCCCCTTCGTGATCATGCAAGTTTGGTCGTGAAAACTCAATATTTGTAGCCACTTTTGCATGATCACGAAGGTCGGGGGCGGGGTGGTGGCGCGGCCAGGGCGAGGGTGGACCTGTTTGCGACGGCGGAATGCCCCATAAGGCGTGACCGGTCCAGCCGCTTCCCGCGCAACGGGCGGCGTGGATGCGGCCTTTTCCCGGCCGGACGGCTGGCCGTCGGGCATCCTGAGCGAGTGTCGGGGAGTAGCCGCTCGGAGCTGGTGAAGCTGAGGCATGGCGTCGGACGGCCGTTTCGCCGCTACTCGCTGGCGGCGGCTGCGCTTCTCGTTGTGTTCGGGCTGTCCGGGTGTACCGACAACGAGAACCGACGGCGTCTGGGTGTTCTCGAAGGGGATCCGGTCCGGCACTGCCAGCTCACGGGAGTGCAGCCGTGGGAGGAGATCGCCAGTGCAGGAACGCGACACGGGATTGGCTTTGGTGGCATCGCCCCGACCCTCGTCGGTCTCAATTGGCACCTGACGGGCGACGCGGCGACGGTCGCCACCGCCTTGCGTACCTGCGCGGTCGCCGCAGGGTGGGCGATCGACCGCAGTTCCGCCGGCGGAGCGATGTTCAGCGCGAGGAAAACCTTCGAGGGGACGTGGACCGCGTCTCTGGTCGTCGGCGTCGGTCAGCACGCATATCAGGGCAAGCCGGCAGCCAGCGTCACGATCGAAACCGACCCGGTGTAGACCACGCCCGCGACGGGGCGCCGAGTCCGGCGCCCGGAGCTCCAAACCCACGACCGGAGGCGATGCGTGCTCTATCGCTGGGCGTTATGCCGTCGAACATCCGCATCGCCTTGTCGGCGAACGTTGGTCGCGGGCGAACCTGCTGAACCTCAGCCACCCGATCGCGATCGGTGCTAGAACCACAGCATGCGACACCGCCCGGCCGTGATCTTGGGCCTCATCGTCATGGTCGCGCTCATCGTCGGACTTGACGTCGCGTTCTTGAGACACCACTTCACGCTTCGGCTGATCGTGAACGTGGGCATCGTGCTGGTGTTCGCGCTGCTCTACTTCAGCCTGCGCAACCACCTCTGA
>DASYGP010000117.1:0-6623 GCA_035999615.1 Mycobacteriales bacterium | reverse complement strand
CGTCCCCGGCACGAAAGAAGGGCCTTCCCATGACACGTACACCGCAGCTCCGCACCACCCGTCGTGCCGTCGTAGCCGCCGGCGGCGCGGCGGCAATCGTTCTGCTGGGCGGAGGCGTCGCGTTCGCTGCCTCCGGAACCGGCCATGCCCCCGCGGCGCCGGCGTCGGCCACCGTCAACCAGCCGGCCCTGACGGGGTCGGCCACCGACCCGGCGGGCGGACCCAACCAGAACGTCCAGCAGGGTGACCAGAGCGGGGTAGACGTCCCCGGAGCGGCCGGCGGCGCCCAGACGGCGGAGACACCGGAGTCGGGTTCGGCCACCCCCGACCCGGCGGGCGGACCCGACCAGAACGTCCAGCAGGGTGACCAGAGCGGGGTAGACGTGCCCGGCGCGGCCGGCGGTGCGTGAGACTGGCCAGCCGCAGGTCACCCGTAAACAGGTTGAAGGGGGTAGATCGCACGAGCCGGCCAACGTCTCGACGTCCATGACCCGGTAGCGGCCGCCGCCCGGCCACTACCACCCCGGCGAGGGGCGCCCTGCGGGGCGTCCCTCGCCGTTTTGCGCCCGCACCGTTGCCCCACCTCGCCGTGGCGTTCCCCGTAATTCTCGGCCGGTAGCTGGCTACAGTGGGCGGGCGGGGCCGCGCACCGCGGCCGGAGTCCAGGGGAGCGGTTGGACGTGCCCGAGGATGCCGCCGCCGAGAGCCCGATCGGCGTCATCGGATGGGTCACCGTCTCGATCCCGGCGAACGGTCCGGGCGAGGTGGTGCTGCCCGTACGCGGCGGCTCGGAGGCCTTCGCGGCCTGGGCAGACGCGCCCATCGGCAAGAACACCCGGGTGCTGGTGCTGGAGTCGACCTCCGCCCGCTCCGTCATCGTCACCCCGTTCGTTTGACCGGTCCCACCCACCCGACCCAGGAGCGCGCCATGCTGTTCTGGCAAGTACCAGCACCCAACGAAGCGTTGCTCATCTCCGGGTCCAAGCGGCGCTCGCAGGACACCCAGTTCCGGGTCGTCACCGGGCACGGCAGCTTCGTGATGCCGGTCAAGCAGAAGGCCCGAATGCTGTCGCTCGCGCTGCGGGAGGCCGAGATCGTCGAGGACTGCGTAACCATCCAAGGCATCCGGCTGAACGTGCGAGCCGTGACGGTGTTCAAGGTCGGCGACGACTCCGCCTCGATCGCCAACGCGGCGCGCCGGTTCCTGGCCGAGCAGGAACGGATGGAGGAACTGGTCGGCCGGGTCTTCGCCGGTCACCTCCGTTCGATCATCGGCGGCCTCACCGTCGAGCAGATCATCCGGGAGCGGGACCGGGTCGCCCAGGAGGTCAAAGACGGCAGCCACGCCGAGATGGAAAAGCTCGGCTTGGTCGTCGACGCCCTGCAGATCCAGGAGATCGAGGACGCGACCGGCTACATCCAAAACCTAGCCGCGCCGCACGCCGCAGCCGTGGCGAGCCAGGCCCGGATCGCCGCGGCCAAGGCGGATCAGGAGGCCTCCGAACGCGAGCAGGAAGCCGCCGCGCTCAAGGCCCAGTACGAGCGGGACACCGCCATCAAACGGGCCGGTTTCCAGGCCGAAACCGAGCAGGCCAACGCGCAGGCCGCGCAAGCCGGTCCACTGGCGCAGGCCCGCGCCTCCCAACAGGTGATCGAAGAGCAGACCGCTCTGGCCGGGCGACAGGCCGATCTCGCGGCCCGGCAACTGGAAGCGGACGTACGCCGGCCCGCCGACGCGGAGGCCTACCGGCAGCGGACTCTCGCCGAAGCGCAGCGGGACCAGGCGAAGTTCGAGGCGGAGGGTGCGGCCTACCGTCGCACCACGTTGGCGGCCGCCGAGGCGCAGGCCCTCAAGGTGCAGGCCGACGGCACCGCGTACGCGCTGCGGACCAACGCCGAGGCGGAGGCCGACGCGAACAACGCCCGCGCCGGGGCCCTGCGGGAAGGCAACCAGGAACTGATCGCGGCGAACCGGATCGTCGAGGTCCTCCCCGCGGTGGTGCAGGCGGCGGCCAGCGCGATCGCCGATTCCAACCTGACGATCCTCAACGGAACCGAGGGTGTGAGCCAGCTGATGGCCGGGCTGGTCGGGCAGGGCTGGTCCATCCTGGACGCGCTCAAGCAGGCGTCGGCCGGCGGAGCCAATCCCGCACCGCGCCCTTGAGGAAGGCGAAATCAGCCGGGTTGGCGACCGGGTTCCCGGCTCCGTGACCCCAGATGCTCGGGATCGGCCGAAGCTCGGCGTGGCCGAGGTGCGGCAGCTCCGCGGCACTGTCCGCCACCGGGAAGTACAGATCGGTGCGGCCGGGGAGCAGCAACACCCGTGCCTTGATGCTGCCTAAGGCACGGACCAGGTCCCCGCCGTACCCCGCGTTCGCGCTGATATCGCCGTGATACCAGGTCTGAAGCTGCGCGTAGAGATTCGCGGCCCGGCAGCGGGCGAAGCTCGCGGCCCAGTCCGTCTGCAGGTACGTGTCCAGGTCCGGCGCGCCCAGCACGCTGCGGTGCAGCTCCGCCCGGTAGAAGTCCTGGCTGCGGGCCCAGCCGGCGTACAGGTGCCCGAACGCGCGCAGGCTCGCCACCGGTTCGGCCGTGAATTGTCCATGACCGGCGTGTTCCGGGGCTGCCTCCAGGGTGCGGAGCAGCCCGGACAGGAACACCTTGTTGTGCGTGGAGGTCCGGGCGGTACCGCAGATCACGATCGCGCGATCCACGGCATCCGGGAACAGCGCCGCCCAGTGATAGGCCTGCTGGCCGCCCATCGAGTAGCCGTAGACCGCGGCGATGCGGTCCACCCCGAAGTGCTCGGTGAGCAGCCGCCGCTGAGCCAGCACGTTGTCCCGGGCGCTGACCAGCGCGGGGAACTCAGGGGTGTCAGCAGCCCCCGAGGACAGCCCGTTGGAGAACATGTCGGGGATCACCACGAACCACCGGCCGGGATCCAGGATCCCCTCCGGGCCGATCAGCCAGGCCAGGTCCGGGTGCTGCGCGCGGAAGCTGCACGGGTAGACGATCACGTTGTCCCGGGCTGCGTTCAGCTCCCCGTGCGCCTCCCACACGAGCCTCGCGTCCCGGATGACCCCACCGTGTTCCACCTGCAGGTCGCCCAAGGCGAACACCCCGGAACTGCGCGGCCACGTCACCTTGGGTACCGCCTTCCTAGGCGCGGCACCAGGATGGCGCCATGAAGCTCAAGCTCGACCTGCACGACATCTACAACCGGGGCGATGACATCGACCGTGCCCTGCGCCACATCATCGACGAGGCGATCGCCAAGAAGGCGCCGCTGGTGGAAATCATCCCCGGCAAGGGGTCGGGCCAGCTGAAGAAGCGGGTGCTGCGTTTCCTCGAGCAAAAGGAGATCAAGGCGCTGTATCACCGGGTGGAGAAAGACTCGGACAACTTCGGCCGGGTGTTCGTGCACTTCCGCTGGAAATAGCGTCGGCGGCCTCAAGCGCCCAGGCGAGGAGGCCCGCCACGTCGAGGGCGTATGGGGGCTCGGTTCGGTACGGCTCGAGGTTACTTGCGCCGCGCCGCAGCAGCGCGTTGGCCCCGACCGGGTTACCGCGCGCGGCATGGGTGAGGCCGACCGCCAGTTGCGCGAGCCCGCGCCAGAGCCCCCGCTCCGCCGCGGGCGCCCCCTTCCACGCGTCCTCCAGCACCTCGTGCGCGTGGAACGGCCGGCCCGCATCGAGCAGGCGCTGGGCCTCCCGCAACGCCTGCTCCGGGCTCCGCCGCGGGCCCGGTCCGGCGCTGAGCGTGGCGTCCGGCTGCTCCGCGTCGTAGGCCAGCGGTCGGCCCAGCCCGTCGCGTGGCCGGGCGTTCCGGGGCCGACCCGACTCATCCCGATCCCGTGGCACGGCTACCAGCGTGACAGCCGCGCCCAGCCCCAGGTCCCCGGTGATCACGAAGGACGGTCGGGGGCGGCGGCGGGCGCGGGGGCGATGAGGTCGTAGATGAGCAGGCCCGGCGCCGCGATCCGCGCACCGGCGCTCGGTTCGTGCGGGGTGAGTCGGCCGCCCGGCATCAGGTGCAGCACCGGTTGGAGCAGGATCAGGTCGAGGTAGTCCGCGATCAGCCGGCGGTGGCAGCGCCACCAGACCGACTCGCTGCACAGCAACGCGGTGCGCCCCGGGCCGCTCCGCGATCCGTCCGCCAGCTCGGCCATGGCCGAGCCGAACTCGGTGGTGCGCATGTGGGCGGCGTACGCGCGAAATGCCTCGACGCGCCACCAGGTATCGGGGGACTGCTGCGGCGGAAGACGGCGCCGGCCGCCGAGCCGTTCCTCCCAGCGGTAGCCGATCCCCGCCGCCGGCAGGTAGCCGGCGAGCGCCTCCCGGTGCACCTGCGGGTGGGTGCGGCTGGCGGGATAGCGCCGTACATCGACAACCTGCTGCACCCCGGCGCCGGTGAGCAGCTCGATCAGTTGCGGCGCGGATGCGGTCCCGTGCCCGACGCTTACCAGCTCCACTCAGGCAGCATGGCGCCCCGGCTCAGGCCCGAGGTGGCGCTTCGACTGCCGGCCCAGTTCGAGGTCTGCTTAAGGTGTCCCGGTGACCCACGAGCTGGAACCCGCCTTCCTGGCGCTGCCGCTGCGGGAGACGGCCGCCGCCGCACTGCAGGCCGCTCGCGACGCCGGCGCCACCCACGCCGATGTTCGGGTCGAACGCCTGCGCGGCCAGGACATTTCCGTGCGCGACGGCCGGCTGGAGAGCCTCGGCGACGACGTCACCGTGGGCCTCGCGGTACGGGTCGTCTACGACGGGACGTGGGGTTTCGCCAGCACCGCCGCCGTCACCCCAGACGAAGGGGTACGGGTGGCCCGGCAGGCCGCGGAGCTCGCCCGCACGTCGCGCCCGCTCAACGCCGAGCCGGTGGAACTCGCCGACGAGCCGGTCTACCCCGACCGCAGCTGGATCTCCGCCTATGAGATCGATCCGTTTACCGTCGAGGCCACGGACAAGGTCAGCCTGCTCGGTGACTGGAGCCGCGGGCTGCTCCGGGCCGACGCGGTGGACCACGTCGACGCCTCGTTGGAGCAGGTGCTGGAGAGCAAGTTCTACGCCGACACCGCCGGCACGATGACCACCCAGCAGCGGGTCCGGTGCCAACCGCAGCTCACCGTGACCCGGGTCGACCCGGGCGGCGGCTTCGAAACGATGCGCACCACGGCCCCGCCCACCGGCCGGGGGTGGGAGTACCTGACCGGCGACGGCTGGGATTGGGCCGGGGAACTCGCCCGGATCCCGGAACTCGTCGCCGAGAAGGCCAAGGCCAGCAGCGTGGAGCCCGGCCGCTACGACCTGGTCATCGACCCGTCGAACCTGTGGCTGACCATCCACGAGTCGATCGGCCACGCCACCGAGCTGGATCGGGCGCTCGGCTACGAGGCGGCCTACGCCGGGACCTCGTTCGCCACGCTGGACCAGCTCGGCTCGCTGCGCTACGGCTCGGACGTCATGCAGGTGACCGGGGACCGCACGACCCCGCACGGCCTGGCCACCATCGGGTTCGATGATGAAGGGGTGCAGAGCCAGGCCTGGGAAATCGTGCGGAACGGTGTGCTGGTCGGCTACCAGCTGGACCGCCGGATGGCCCGGCAGAATGCCGCCGCCCTCGGGGTCAACCGCTCCAACGGCTGTGCGTTCGCCGACTCCCCGGCGCACGTCCCGGTGCAGCGGATGGCCAACGTGTCGTTGCAGCCGGCCAGCGGCGGGCCCTCCACCGAGGAGCTGATCGGCCGGGTGGAACGGGGGATCTACATCGTCGGCGACAAGAGCTGGTCCATCGACATGCAGCGCTACAACTTCCAGTTCACCGGCCAGCGGTTCTATGAGATCCGGGGCGGCCGCCTGGTCGGCCAACTGCGGGACGTCGCCTACCAGGCCACCACCACCGAGTTCTGGGGGTCGATGGAAGCCGTCGGCGGCCCGCAGACCTACGTGCTGGGCGGCGCTTTCAACTGCGGCAAGGCGCAGCCGGGCCAGGTCGCCGCCGTGTCCCACGGCACGCCCAGCGCGCTTTTCCGCGGGGTGAATGTGCTCAACACCGCGCGGGAGGCCGGCCGATGAGCAGCCCGGTCGACGGCCGGTCCGCCGAACTCGTCGAACGGGCCCTGGCCCTGTCGCGGGCCGACGGCTGCATCGTCATCGTGAGCGAGGCCAGCAGCGTCAACCTGCGCTGGGCGAACAACACGCTGACCACCAACGGAGCCGGCCACGACCGCTCGATCGCCGTAATCAGCGTCCTGGGCGAATCGGTGGGTGTCCGCAGCGCCTCGGTTGTCGAGGACCTGGAGGGGCTGGTCCGGGCCAGCGAGCGGGCCGCCCGAGAGGCCGGGCCCGCAGAGGATGCGGGGCCGCTGGTCACCGGCGGCGCGGCCGCGGATTTCACTGCCCCCGCCGAAACAACCAGCACCGCGGTCTTCGCCGAGTTCGCCCGCCAGCTCGGCGCCAGCCTCGGCGCCGCCCGCGGCGAAGACGTGCGGCTGTTCGGCTACGCCAGCCACGACATCACCACCACCTGGCTCGGCTCCTCCACCGGAGTGCGGCTGCGGCACGCCCAGCCCACCGGCTACGTCGAGATCACCGGCAAGAACGGGCTGCCCGGCGGCTCCACCTGGG
>DASYGP010000096.1:0-1521 GCA_035999615.1 Mycobacteriales bacterium | reverse complement strand
ATCGAGTCGAGCTTCGGCCAGGTTGTCAGCGCGACGCACACCGCGCGGGAGGTGGGCACCTCCCAGTGGGGCGCCTTCCCGTCGCCGGTCGGCCCGGTTCCCGCGAGCGGCACCCCGGCCGGAACCGTCACCATGTCGGCGGAGGTCCGGGCGAACGCGTTCGATCCGGCAGTGACCAGCAGTACGGGCGATCCGCTGCTGGCCACCGTGTTTGCGAATGCCGCCCAGGCCAACGGGATCACGATCCCGTCCGGCGAGGAGGCGACGGTGCTGGTCACCATCACCCCGACCGGAGCGGTCGGCAGTGAGCAGCGCGGCACGCTATACGTCGACACCCTGCAGGCGTTCGGCGCGCAGGGCTTCGCGACCCTGGCCGAGGAGGTGGCGGCGCTACCGTACCGCTACACCGTGCGGCGGTAGCGGTCGCCGGCCGCGGCGGCGGTGGCGGTCAGCCGGCCGCGGCGGCGATCGGGGTCAGCGGCCGGGGTCAGCGGTCGCGGGTGGCGGCGCGGGCGCGGGGGCGGATGCGGGTCGGCTCAGCCCGCAGACGTCGCCTCGGAGGCGGATCGGGTGCGCCCACCTGGCGGGGAATGGCGCGGCCGGGCCACCCGTATAACCGTCCTTGCTTGCGGCTCTTGGCCGTTCGTCGTTGGCAGTGCGGCCGGCGTGAATCGCGCAGCAGCGGCGGCAGGCGGCGCGACTTCGGGGCGGCGGTGTGGGCGGCTGGGTCGGACCATGGTCATCGTGTCGGGCGAGGGCGTTTTTGCGCTGGGGAGCCGACACAATGATCTTGGAGGAGGCGGCCTCCGCTGGGCCCGGTGATGTAGCCTTACATCATGTTGCGCACGCAAATTTCGCTCACCAGCGCAGAACGGCGAGCCCTCGATGCGGAGGCGGCGCGCACCGGTCGATCGATCTCGGCCCTGATCCGCGCCGCCGTGGACCAGGTGTATGGGGCACAGCGCTCGAGCGGCGAGGACCTCGCTGTGATGCGCAGCGCCTTCGGGGCCTGGTCGGACCGTGAGCTGGACGGCGCGGCCTGGGTCGAGCAGCTGCGCTCCGGCACCCGGCTGACCTCACCCGGCTCGTGACCGCGCTGGTCGACACCTCGGTCCTGATCGACTACCTGCGCGGGTATCAGGGCGCTGCGGACGTGGTGGAGCAGGAGCGCGCCGCCGCCCCGCTGCACGCCAGTGAGATGAGCCGACTAGAGATCCTCGCCGGCATGCGCCCCATCGAAGAGGCAGCCACCCGGGCGCTGCTGTCAACCTTCGTGTGGCACCCGGTCGACGAAGACGTCGCCGAGGAGGCCGGCGACCTGGGCCGGACGTGGCTGCCCAGCCACCACGCGATCGATGGGGCGGATCTCGCGATTGCCGCGACCGCGATCCGCATCGGCGCGCGGTTGCTGACCCGAAACGTGCGGCACTTCCCCATGTTCCCAGCGTTGCGGGTTCCCTACTGAGAGACGGTGTCGGGCCGCGGTGGAGCGATACGGGGGAGTCCGTGGGGTGGAGCCGG
>DASYGP010000043.1:0-3575 GCA_035999615.1 Mycobacteriales bacterium | reverse complement strand
TGGCGTCAGGTTGAGGACGGCGTGGGTAGGGTCCGGGCGATCTTGAAAGCCAACGGCCCTTCCCGCTCGCGTTGGGATGCCTTCGGGAAGGGCCGTTCGAACGCGCCCGGAGGCGGTCCGTTGCTCAGCGTAGGTGCTGATCTGGTCCTGGTCGAACGCACGCTGATGGCGGGTGAGCTGTGCTGCCCGGATTGCGGGCAGCGCCTGTCGCCGTGGGGGCATGCGGCGCCGCGGTTCGTGCGGGCGGCCGCCGGGCGGGTCCGGCGGATCAGGCCGCGGCGGGCGATCTGTTCGGACGCGGTGGGGTGCGGCCGGTCACATGTGCTGTTACCGCGGTTCTGCCTGGGCCGTCGGGTGGACGTGATGGGGGTGATCTGGGCGGCGCTGCTGGCCCGGGCGGCGGGGCAGGGTTGGCGGGTGATCACCGCGGCGGCGGGCCGTCCGGCGTCGACGGTGCGGGGCTGGCTGTCCCGGTTCGCGGCGCATGCCGAGGCGATCCGGGTGGCGTTCGCGTGGTTGGAACGGCGGGTGGCGGCCGGCGGCGATCTGGATCGGCTGGAGCCGACCGGCGGGGTCGTGGGGGACGCGGTCGCGCAGATCGGCGCCGCGTGCGCGGCGGTGCGCCGCCGGTGGGGTGCGGCGGTGCTCGCGGTGTCGCCCGCCCAGATGGTGGCGGCCTGTTCGGGCGGCTGGCTGCTGGCGGCCCGGGCCTTGCGGCACGCGGGGTTGTGGATCAACACGTCCCCGCATCTGTAAACGATCTTGCGGTCGGGTCAGGGTCGGCGGCGTCCCTGTTGTTGATCGTGAAAGTGATGGGTGATCCACTGATGGCATCAGGTAAGCAGTCCCGGGCGTCCAGGGCGCGGGATATCGCGCTGTTCCGTTATGCCCTGATCCGGCCGCTGGCCGATCCGGCCCTGTCCGGGGTCGAACGCGGCCGGCTGGTCCGCGAGCTCGCCGGCCGGGTGCACGTCGGCCCGTTCGGGGAACCGGTCACGGTCTCGAGGGCCAGCCTGGATCGCTGGATCCGGACCTGGCGGGCCGGCGGGTTCGACGCGTTGATCCCGGCCG
Source organism: Mycobacteriales bacterium (assembly GCA_035999615.1). Taxonomy (GTDB): domain Bacteria; phylum Actinomycetota; class Actinomycetes; order Mycobacteriales; family CAJCIY01; genus DASYGP01. The sequence goes on along the minus strand of DASYGP010000043.1, from coordinate 2,504 downwards.
AACGTCAGGTGCAGCCGCGCACCGAGGCGGCGGTGCTGGAGTTGGCGATCGGGCTCAAACGCGAACACCCGGCCCGGACCGCGGAGCAGATCGCCCGGATCGTGCGGCAGCAGCAGGGGTGGGCGCCCACCGCCCGGACCCTGCAACGCCATTTCGCCCGGCTGGAACTGAACACCCGCCCGGACGGGAGGGCGCCGGCGGCGTTCGGCCGGTTCGAGGCCACCGAACCGGACCAGTTGTGGGTCAGCGACGGGTTGCACGGCCCGATCATCGAGGGCAAGCGGGCGGTGCTGTTCACGCTGCTGGATGATCATTCCCGGTATCTGGTCGGGCACCGCTGGGGTCACGGCGAGGACACCCTGGGCATGCAGGCCGCGCTGCACGACGCGGTCAAGACCCACGGCTGCCCGCGTCGCCTCTATGCGGACAACGGAAGTGCCTACAGCTCAAGCCATCTCGCGTGGTCGGCGGCTGTGCTGGACATCAGGATCGTGCACTCCGCGCCCGGCCGGCCCCAGGGCAGAGGCAAAATCGAGCGCCTCAACCGCACGGTGCGGGACCAGTTCCTGGTCGAGATCGACACCGCCGGATCCGACGGCGGCGGTGGCAGCGGCTGCGGGTCGCTGGCCGAGCTGAACCGGCTGTTCACCGCCTGGGTGCACCAGCAGTACCACCGCAGCCGACATTCCGAGACCGGGGCCACCCCGGCCGAGCGGTACCACGCCGAGCGCACCGAGGCGACCCGGCGGCCGGACCCGGCTGCGCTGCGGCGGGCGTTCCTGTGGCGTGAGCAACGCAAGGTCACCTCGTTCGCGACCGTGTCCCTGCACGGAAACAAGTATGAGGTGGAGCCGGCCCTGGTCGGTCGCAGCATCGATCTGCTGTTGACCCCGTTCGACCTGACCCTGATCGAGGTCGAGTACCAGGGCCGGCCGATGGGTCGGGCGATACCGCACAAGGTCACCCGGCACGTCCACCCCGCCGTGAAACCCGACGCGTCCCCCCCGGTGCAGGCCACCGGCATCGACTACCTGCGGCTGCTGGAGGCCGCCCACCAGCAGCAGGCCGGGCGGGCGATCAACTTCACCGCCCTGCAAGGCCCCACCGAGCCCCAGGACGGACCGGAGCAGGCATGAAACGCTCCGCGACCACCGCCGGTGAACCCGCCGACGCCGCCGCCGCGCCGGGCGACCTGGCCGGGTTGTTACGGGCCCACGCGGCCGGCCGACTGGCCGACGTCGCCGCGGTGAACCTGCTGATCGCGCACCGGCACTGGCTGACCCGCCCCGCCTTCACCGACCGGTTCGTGCGCCCCGTCACCACCGTCGACGGCCACCGGGACCGGGCCTGGATCAACTGGGCGGCCGCGGTCACCGCCCTGGACCGCGGCCAGCTGCCCAGCTCCGGTTCCGAGGCCAACCTGCTGCGCATCGCGGCCTCGCTGGGCACCGGCACCCCGATCGTCCTGCGCGCGGTCCTGGGCGGCCTGGACCGCGCCAACATCGCCGCCGTGACCGCCGCCATCACCGCCGCCAACGGCACCCACCCCGAATAGGAACAATCGACATGCTGGACAAGATCCAATCGTTCTTCGGCTTCACCACCATGCCCTACGGCCGCGGCCTGGCCCCCGGGATGCTGTTCCACAGCAGCGACCACGCCCAGGCCGCCGCCCGCATCGGCTACGGCATCGCCACCCGCGGCATCACCGTGATCACCGGCGAGGTCGGCGTCGGCAAGACCGTCGCCGCCCGCGCCGCGCTCGGCCGCACCGAACCCGCCCGCCACCACCTGATCTACATCCCGGACCCCACCGTCGGCGCCCGGGGCATCTACCACCAACTGGTCACGGCCCTGGGCGGCAAGCCCAGCTTCCACAACGCCGCGCTCGTCCCGCAGGCCCGCGACGCGCTGGCCGCCGAACACGCCGAACGCGGACGGCTCCCCGTCCTGCTCATCGACGAGGGCCACCTGCTCACCCACGACGCGTTGGAAGCGTTGCGGCTGCTCACCAACCACGAACTCGACACCGAATCCCCATTCGCGACAGTCCTTCTCGGCCAACCCACCCTGGCCACCAAGATGAAGCTCGGCACCCTGGCCGCCCTGGAACAACGCATCACCGTGCGCCGCCACATGACCGGCATGACCAGCGAGGAAACCGCCGGCTACATCCGCCACCACCTCCAACTCGCCGGCCGCACCGACCCCCTGTTCACCGAGGACGCCATCGCGCTGATCCACACCTCCAGCCGAGGCAAACCACGCGCCATCAACCGGCTGGCCATCTCCGCGCTGATCGCCGCCTGCGCCGCCGGCAAGAACCTCGTCGACGAGGCCAGCGCCCGCTCCGCCGTCACCGAGAACACCACCGACACCATGACCAGCTGAACGACACCGCGCCCACCATGGCCCCGCCCGGCACCGCCGAGCGGGGCCATTTCACGCTCGAACCAGCCTCAACACGAACGTCGCACCATGTGCAAGATCAACGTCGCGGAACA
>DASYGP010000039.1:0-12285 GCA_035999615.1 Mycobacteriales bacterium | reverse complement strand
GTGGTCATGAACTCCTGCAGCATGGCCAGGCTCCACTGCTCGCCGTCGAGCTCGGCGCTCACCTGACCGAGCAGCTTGGCGATGTGCCGGCCGCCCAGCCGGCCCAGCGCGGCATGGATCTCGATGTCGGGGTTCAGGCCCGCCTCGAGCCTGCGGAACACCTTCATGATGGCAATGTCACCGAAGACCAGCGACGTGTTGGACTGCTCGGCGGTCAGCGCCAGGCTCTGCTCGCCGACCGGGATCTCATCGACCTCGACGACCCTGCTGAAGTGCACCCCGTCGATGGTGCTCTGCTCAGCGATCGCCTCGAGCCAGCGTCCGGTGACCTCTTTGTCGTGCAGTGCATCGTAAAGCTCGATCGGTGGGCCGCCGTCGAGGTCGCCGACCGAACCGACGTGCGCGTGCGAGAGGTGATCGGCCGCCTCGTGCCGCAGCACCAGCGGAACCTGGTAATGCTCGATCGCAGCCGGCTGCGCGCCTGCCGGGTAGTTGATGTCGGCCACCCAGATCTGCACCGGGTACGGCCGCTCGGCCAGCGTGGCCAGCAACCGGGCGGTCACCGTGCCGGACCGGGACTTGCCGGCGAACCAGCGCTGCTGGCCGATCCAGTCGGCGAGCACGCGGCCGATATCGGCAGGGTCAACCTTCACGATCGGACCTCTTCTCTTCCGGCGCCGGACCGGTCCGGCTCACCGGCGCGCAGTTCGGAATCGCCGGCCGGCGCCTGCTCGTCCTGCTCCTCGTTGGATGCCGAGCGCTCGCTGGCCGGCAGGCCGGTGCCGCCGCGGTGCACCGGAATCCGCAGCCAGTAGAAGCCGTGCCCGGCCACCGTGAGCAGGTAGGGCAGCTCGCCGATCGCCGGGAACCGGCTGCCGCCGGTCATCTCGATCGGCTCGGCGCCCTCCCACTGGCGCAGGTCCAGCTCGACGGCCTGCGGGAAGCGGGACAGGTTGTTCACGCACAGCACGATGTCGTCGCCGAAGGACCGGACGAAGGACAGCACGGACGGATTCGATCCGCCGAGGTCGGTGAATTCGCCGAGCCCGAACGCCGGGTTGGCCTTGCGCAGCCCGATCATCCGGCGCGTCCAGTGCAGCAGGGAGGAGGTGTTGCGGGTCTGCGACTCGACGTTGGTCACCTGGTAGCCGTAGATCGAGTCCAGGTTCACCGGCAGGTACAGCCGGCCGGGATCGCAGTTGGAGAAGCCGGCATTGCGGTCCGGCGTCCATTGCATCGGGGTGCGGACCCCGTCCCGGTCGCCGAGATAAATGTTGTCGCCCATCCCGATCTCGTCGCCGTAGTAGAGCACCGGCGATCCGGGGAGGGACAGCAGGAGCCCGGTGAACAGCTCGATCTGGTCCCGGCTGTTTTCCAGCAACGGCGCGAGCCGCCGGCGGATCCCGACGTTGGCCTTCATCCGGGGATCGGCGGCGTACTCGGTGTACATGTAGTCGCGCTCGTCGTCGGTGACCATTTCGAGGGTCAGCTCGTCGTGATTGCGCAGGAAGATGCCCCACTGGCAGTTCTCGGGGATCGCCGGGGTCTGCGCCAAGATTTCCGTGATCGGATAGCGACTTTCGCGGCGGACCGCCATGAAGATCCGCGGCATCAACGGGAAATGGAATGCCATGTGGCATTCGTCGCCGCCGACTGCGGGGTTCCCGAAATATTCCACGACGTCAGAGGGCCACTGGTTGGCCTCCGCGAGGAGCACCCGGTCGGCGTAAAGCCGGTCCACCTCGGTGCGCACCTGCCGGAGATAGGCGTGCGTCTGGGGCAGGTTCTCGCAGTTCGTGCCCTCTTCTTCGAACAGATAGGGCACGGCGTCCAGGCGAAACCCGTCAATGCCCAGATCCAGCCAGAACCGCAGCACCTCCAGCATGGCCTCCCGCACCCGCGGATTTTCGAAGTTGAGGTCGGGTTGGTGGGAGAAGAACCGGTGCCAGAAGTACTGCTGGCGCACCGGGTCGAAGGTCCAGTTCGACTTTTCGGTGTCGACGAAAATGACCCGGGCATCGCGGAACGGCTCGTCGGTGTCCGACCAGACATAGAAATCGCCGAAGGGGCCGTCGGGCTCGGCGCGACTGGCCTGAAACCACGGATGCTGGTCGCTGGTGTGATTCATCACCAGGTCGGCGATGATCCGGATTCCGCGGGCGTGCGCCGCTTCGACGAGTTCGATGAAATCGCCGAGATCACCGAACTCGGGCAGTACCGACATGAAATCGCTGATGTCATAGCCACCGTCGCGCAGTGGACTGTCGTAGATGGGCAGCAGCCATACGCAGTCGACACCCAGCCAGTGCAGGTAGTCCAGCTTTCCGGTGAGGCCACGGATGTCTCCGGTGCCGTCCCCGTTGCTGTCCGCGAAGCCGCGAATGAGGACCTCGTAGAACACCGCGCGCTTGTACCAAAACGGATCCGAGGATCCTTCCGGGCTCGCGGGCAGCCGCTCGGGGACCGCGGGTCCGGTACTCACGTCGGCGTCACCACGAACAGGTGTCCGGGTTCCCAGGCGGGGTCGAGGCGGACGTAGTTCTCCGCGCCCCACGCGTAGGTGTGCCCCGGTCCGAGTTGGTCGTGGACAGCCATCCGGGCGCCGGGCTCGATACCCAGCTCGGTCAGGTCCAGGCGCACCGTGGTCTCCAGTACCCGGTAGGGATCGAGGTTGACGACGACGAGCAGCACATCGTCCGCGCTCCGCCTGGAGTAACACAGCACGCCGGGATCATCGCTGTGATGGAAGGTCAGGCCACGCAGGCGCTGCAGCGCCGGATGAGCTCGGCGCACCTGGTTCAGCCGCGCGAGGTAAGGCTCGAGGCTTCGGTTCTCGGCCCGGGCCGCGGCGAAATCGCGCGGGCGCAGCTGATACTTCTCGCTGTCGCGGTACTCCTCGCTCCCCGGGCGCACCGGACTGTTCTCGTACAACTCGAAGCCGGAGTACATGCCCCACAGCGGGGAGAGCGTCGCGGCGAGCAGGGCCCGCACCTTGAACGCCGGGGGACCGCCGTTTTGCAGGTACGCCGGCAAGATGTCCGGCGTGTTCGGCCACAGGCTCGGCCGCATGTAATCGGCGGTCGGGCTGGTGGTCAAGTCGGCGAGATACTCGCGCAACTCGGCGCTGTCGTTGCGCCACGTGAAGTAGGTGTAGGACTGGGTGAACCCGATCTTGGCCAGCGTGTGCATCATGGGCGGCCGGGTGAACGCCTCGGCGAGGAACAGCACATCCGGGTCGCTGCTCTTGACCTGCGCGATCAGCCATTCCCAGAACGGGAGCGGCTTGGTGTGCGGATTGTCCACCCGGAAGACGCGGATGCCGTGCTCGACCCAGACCCGCACCACCCGAAGGACCTCGTCTTGCAGCCCCTCCGGGTCGTCATCGAAGTTCAGCGGGTAGATGTCCTGGTATTTCTTGGGCGGGTTCTCCGCGTACGCGATCGACCCGTCCGGCCGGTGCACGAACCACTCCGGGTGTTTGCTGACCCAGGGGTGATCGGGCGAACATTGCAGCGCCAGGTCGAGCGCGACCTCCAGGCCGTTGTCCCGGGCGGCGCTGACGAAGGCGTCCAGGTCGGCGAAGTCGCCGAGCTCCGGGTGGATGGCGTCGTGGCCGCCCTCGGCACTGCCGATGGCCCACGGTGAGCCCGGGTCGTCCGGGTCGACGTGGAGGGCGTTGTTCGGGCCCTTGCGGTAGGAGGTGCCGATCGGGTGGATCGGCGGCAGGTAGACCGTGTCGAAACCGAGCCCGGCGATCCGCGGTAGATCGGCCGCCGCCGGGCGCAGCCCGCCGTACGAACGCGGGAACATTTCATACCAAGCGCCGAAAATCGCCCGCTCCCGGTCGATCCACAGGGGGTAGCGCGGGGACGGCGTGACGAAATCCCGCAGCGGGTGCGCCCAGAGCAGCTCGACCAGGGAGGGATGCTCGGCCAGCGCGATGCGGTGATGCACGTCATGGGTTTCATCGCGCAGCCGCCCGATCGCGTCCTTGACCGCGACGGAGCGGTCCTTCGGGATCCCGGGCAGGGCTCGTTCCAGCAGGCGCGCGCCCTCCTCCAACTCCAGCTCGACGTCCTGTCCGGCGGCGACCTTGGCTTCCAGCCCGTGCCGCCAGCTGGCGATCGGGTCGGCCCAGCCCTCCACCTGCAGCGTCCACGCCCCTTCGCCACCGACCTCGATCTCGCCGGCGAACAGGTCGATCCCGGGTTCGGTGAGTTCCAGCCGTTGCTCGCGGTGCTCCCGGCCAGGACCACGCAAGATGGCGGTGGCGCCGACCAGGTCATGCCCTTCGCGGAACACGGTGGCCGAGACGGTGATCAATTCACCGGCCGTCGCGCGCGCCGGGTAGGCGCCGGCGTCGACGACGGGGCTGACGGCAAGGACTGCGATGCGACCGATCATCCCGGCAAAACCTACCCCCGCTGCGCCGCCGGCCAACCCTCAAGCAGGTGGGCGGGCGCCGGCCGGGTGCGCGGACTAGGTTGGCGCGCCGTGAGAGCCGTGCGTCGATTCACTGTCCGGGCCCAGCTACCCGAGCCCCTCGCCGCGCTCGGCGAGCTGGTGCACAACCTGCGCTGGTCCTGGCACTCGGACACGATGGATCTGTTCGCCGCCGTCGATCCGGATCTGTGGCGGGCGACCGGGCATGACCCGATGCGGTTGCTGGGGGAGGTCGACCCGAGCAGGTTGGCGGCCCTCGCCGCGGACAAACGCTTCCTGCGCCGGCTCGCCGATGCCCACGAGGACCTGTCCGACTACCTGACCGCGGACCGCTGGTATCAGACGCTGGGCCCGGACGTGCCGCGGGGAATCGCCTACTTCTCGATGGAATACGGGATCACCGAGGTGCTGCCGCAGTACTCGGGAGGCCTGGGCATCCTGGCCGGAGATCATTTGAAGACCGCCAGTGATCTCGGCATCCCGATCGTGGGCCTCGGGCTGCTCTACCGCGCCGGCTACTTCGTGCAGGGGCTATCCCGGGACGGCTGGCAGACCGAGCGCTATCCGGGGCTGGATCCCAACGGGCTGCCGCTGACGGCCACCGACATCAAGGTCACGGTGGGCCTGCCGGACGCCCGCGCCCTGCATGCCCAGGTCTGGCTGGCGCAGGTGGGCCGGGTCCCGCTGCTGTTGCTGGACAGCGATATAGAGGAGAACGCACCCTACGAACGGTCGGTCACCGATCGGCTCTATGGGGGCGGCACCGATCACCGCCTGCTGCAGGAGATGCTGCTGGGCATCGGCGGGGTGCGGGCGCTGCGGGCGTTCGTGGCCGGGCAGCAGCTGCTCTCGCCCGAGGTGTTCCACGCCAATGAGGGACACGCGGGGTTCGGCGCGGTGGAACGGGTCCGGGAACTGGTCGAGGCGGAGGGGCTGAGCTTCGACGAGGCGCTCACCGCCGTGCGCGCGGCGACGCTGTTCACCACGCACACCCCGGTGCCGGCGGGGATCGACCGCTTCCCGCGGGAGTTGATCCACCGGCACTTCGGCGCGGACAACGCGGTGGCCTCGGTTCCGGTCGAGCGGATCCTGGAACTGGGCGCCGAAAGCGACCCCGCCGTCTACAACATGGCCCACCTCGGCCTGCGCTCGGCCGAACGGGCGAACGGGGTCGCCCGGCTGCATGGCGCGGTCAGCCGCGGCATGTTCGGCGCCCTCTGGCCCGGATTTGACACCTTCGAGGTGCCGATCTCCCACGTCACCAACGGGGTGCATGCCCCGACGTGGGTCGCCCGTGAGGTGCTGGAGGTCGCCTCGCGGGGGGCGCCGTCCAGCACCGGCGAGGCGGTCGGCTTCGACAACGTCGACAAGATCGACGATGACACCATCTGGGCGACCCGACGATTGCTGCGCGAACGGTTGGTCCGCGACGTACGGCGCCGGCTGCGGGCGTCCTGGCTGCTGCGCGGCGCCCCGGACGCCGAGCTGGGCTGGACCGACACCGCCTTCGACCCGGACGTGCTGACGATCGGATTCGCCCGCCGGGTGCCGTCGTACAAGCGATTGACCTTGATGCTTGCCGATCGAGGACGGCTCGAGGCGCTGCTGCTCGACCCCGACCGGCCCGTTCAGATGGTGATCGCCGGCAAGGCGCATCCCGCGGACGACGGCGGGAAGGCCCTCGTCCAACGGATCGTGCAGTTCGCCGACGACGAGAAGGTGCGGCACCGGATCGCGTTCCTGCCCGGCTACGACATGGGCATGGCCAAGGTCTTGTATCCCGGCTGCGACGTCTGGCTGAACAACCCGCTGCGGCCGTTGGAGGCCTGCGGTACCTCCGGGATGAAGGCGGCGCTCAACGGCTGCCTCAACCTGTCCATCCGGGACGGCTGGTGGGATGAGATGTTCGACGGGGAGAACGGCTGGGCCATCCCGACCGCCGACGGGGTGGACGATCCCGAGCGCCGGGACGAGTTGGAGGCCGCCGCCCTGTATGACCTGCTGGAAAAGTCGGTGACCCCACGGTTCTACGACGGGTCGCCGCCGGCGCGCTGGGTCGCGATGGTGCGGCACACGCTCGTCACGCTCGGGCCGCAGGTGCTGTCCTCGCGCATGCTCCGCGACTACGTGCAGGAGCTGTACACCCCGGCTACCGCGTCCTGGCGGGCCGTGTCGGCGGACCGGTTCGCGGGAGCCCGGGCGCTGGCCGGCTGGACCGGACGGGTCCGGGCCGGCTGGGCCGGGGTCGCGGTCCTGCACGTCGAGTCCGGCGGCGTCGCGGATGTGCCGGTGCTGGGCGCGGATCTGCCGTTGCGGGCGGTCATCGCCCTCGGCGAGCTGTCCCCGGACGACGTCGAGGTGCAGGTCGCGTTCGGGCCGGTGGACGATCACGACGAGGTGCATGAGGTGTCCACGTTGCCGCTGGTTCACACCGGCCTGGTGGACGGGGCGCACCGGTACGAGGGAACCATGCCGCTGACCCGCTCGGGACCGTTCGGCTACACGGTGCGGGTGCTGCCGCATCACCCGCTGCTCGCCGGGAACGCCGAGCTGGGCCTGGTCGCGACGGCGCTGTCCCCCGCGGACGCCGGCTAGCCGCGTTGGCCAACGCGCCCTGGCCGGCTCATTCGCTGGCCGTCCGGAGCAGCAGCACCGTCCAGCCGGGGAGCTCGCGCCGGGTGCCGGCCATCAGCCGGTCGCCGGTCAGCGGATCCGGCGCCGCGGTGTCGATCGCCACGTCGTAGGCGTCGGCCCAGGGCCGGCCCGGCAGCAGTACATCGACCGGGTCGGGACCGGCGTGCAGCCAGAGCAGGAACGAGTCGTCGATGATGCGTTCGCCGCGCGCGGAACGGGTCCGGATCCCGTCGCCGGCCAGGTACATGCCGAGGGTCTCGACCGTCGGGCTGAACCAGTCGTGGTCGGTCATCTCGGCGCCTTCGGCGGTGAACCAGGCCACGTCCTTGCGGCCTCCGGGCGCCGCCGGGACGCCCCGGAAGAACGCCCGTTGGCGCAGCGCCGGGTGGGCCCGGCGCAACGCCACTAACGCTGCGACCAGGTCGGTGAGGGCCGGATCGCCGCCGGTCGGGTCCGCCTGCTGCTGGCCGGACCAATCCAGCCAGGAGGTCTCGTTGTCCTGGCAGTAGGCGTTGTTGTTGCCGCGTTGGCTTGCGCCCAGCTCATCGCCGCCGCGGAGCATCGGCACCCCTGCAGACAGCAGCAGCGTCGCGAGCAGGGCACGCCGGCGCGCGGTCCGGTCCCGCCGGATCGCCGGGTCGTCCGTCGGGCCCTCGACCCCACCGTTCCAGGAGCGGCCGTCGCTGTCACCGTCGCGGTTGCCCTCCCCGTTGGCCTCGTTGTGCTTGTCCTCGTAGGAAACGAGGTCGGCGAGGGTGAAGCCGTCGTGGGCCGTCACGAAGTTGATGGACGCATACGGGCGTCGGCCGTCGTCCGCATACAGGTCCGAGGAGCCGGTCAGCCGGTAGGCGAGGTCGCGTACCCCCGCGCCGCCGCCGTGCGCGCCCCCGCGCCACACGTCCCGGGTGGTGTCCCGGTAGCGGCCGTTCCACTCGGTCCACAGCGGCGGAAACTCGCCGACCTGATAGCCGCCCTCGCCGACATCCCACGGTTCGGCGATCAGCTTGACCTGACTGATGACGGGGTCCTGGGCGATGCAGTCGAAGAAGCCGGACAGCTTGTCCACGTCGTGGAACGAGCGCGCCAGCGCCGCGGCGAGGTCGAACCGGAAGCCGTCGACGTGCATCTCGGTCACCCAGTAGCGCAGACTGTCCATGATCATCGCGAGCACGTGGGGCTGCCGCGCGTCGAGCGTGTTGCCGCATCCCGTGTAGTCGACGTAGCGGGCCGGGTCCGCCTCGCTGAGCCGGTAGTAGGCCTGGTTGTCCAGGCCCCGAAACGACAGGGTCGGGCCGGTCTCGTCGCCCTCCGCGGTGTGGTTGTAGACCACATCGAGGATGACCTCGATGTCGGCGGCGTGCAGCGCACGCACCATCGCCTGGAACTCGCGCACCTGCCCGCCGCGCGCCCGGCTCGCGGCGTAGCCCTGGTGCGGGGCGAAGTAGCCCAGCGTGTTGTAGCCCCAATAGTTGGTCAGGCCCCGGCGCAACAGGTGCGGCTCAGACACGAACTGGTGCACCGGCATCAGCTCGACCGCCGTCGCCCCGAGCCGCTGCAGGTGGGTGATCGCGGCCGGGTGGGCGAGCCCGGCGTAGGTGCCGCGTAGCGCGGCGGGTATCGCCGGGTTGGTCTGGGTGAATCCGCGCACGTGCAGCTCGTAGATGACCGTGTCGCTCCACGCGTGATGCGGCCGATGATGATGCCGCGCCTGCCAGGGAAACCCGTCGTCGACGATCACCCCCCAGGGCACGAGAGCCGCGGTGTCCGCCCCGCGGATGCCGTGCGCCGCGTCCCACCGGAATTCTCCGTCGAAGGACCGGGCGTAGGGGTCGGCCAGCAGCTTCGCCGCGTCGTAGCGAAAGCCGCGGGCCGGATCCCACGGGCCGTCCGCGCGCAGCCCATAGCGCTGCTCCGGGCCGACCCCGGGAAGGTAGCCGTGCCAGATGTGGAAGGTCTGCTCGCGCAGCGGAACCCGCGTTTCGCGACCGGCCTCGTCGAGCAAGCAGACCGTCATGCCGGTGGCCGCCTCGGCGAACACGGCGATGTTCGTACCCTCCCCGTCCCAGGTGGCGCCCAGGGGGGCGGGTCGCCCCGGCCAGCAGTCCTGCCCGTCGGTCACGGCCCGAGGGTAGAGCGCCGGTCGCTACGCTCCCCGCAAGAACCCGTAGACCAGGAGGTCGGCTGCGTGAGCGAGTTCGTGCGTGTCGAAAGCGACGAGGAGTCCGGTGGCGCTGTCGTGACCATCCGGCTGGACCGGCCCCCGATGAACGCGTTGAGCCGGCAGGTGCAGGAGGAGATCCGGTCCGCGGCCCAGCAGGTCTCGGCGGATACGCGGGTCCGGGCCGTGGTGCTCTACGGCGGCCCGAAGGTTTTCGCGGCCGGCGCGGACGTCAAGGAGATGGCGGCGATGTCCTACACGGACATGGTCGACCGGATCGACGGCCTGCAGTCCTCGCTGACGGCGGTCGCCAAAATCCCCAAGCCGACGGTTGCGGCGATCACCGGATACGCGCTCGGTGGCGGCCTCGAGCTGGCGATGTGCGCCGATTTCCGGGTGGCGGGGGACAACGCCCGGGTGGGACAGCCCGAGATCTTGCTGGGCATCATTCCCGGCGCAGGGGGGACGCAGCGGCTGCCTCGCCTCATCGGCCCGGCGAAGGCCAAGGACCTGTGCTTCACCGGCCGGCACGTCCGGTCCGACGAGGCCCTTGCGATCGGTCTGCTGGATAAGGTCGTGGCCCCCGACGATGTGCATGCCGCAGCGCTGGAGATGGCGCGGCGGTACGCCGGCGGGCCGGCCTACGCGCTGCGCGCCGCGAAGCTGGCCATCGACGAGGGGCTCGAGGTACCGCTGGAGACCGGCTTGGCCATCGAGCGGCAGCACTTCGCGAGCCTGTTCGCGACCGAGGACAGGCAGATCGGGATGGACAGCTTCGTGGCCAGCGGTCCAGGCAAGGCCGAGTTCCGGGGCCGTTGATGGCTGCCCCCACCCGCGCCGAAGTGCAGGCGGCGAAAGCGGATCCGAAGCTGGCGAACGTGCTGTATCACGACTGGGAGAGCCAGACCTACGACGAGAAGTGGTCCATCTCCTACGACGAGCGCTGCATCGACTATGCGCGGGACCGATTCGCCGTCGTGGCGGGGGAGGGGGGATGGCCGTACGGCCGCGCGTTGGAACTGGGCTGCGGCACGGGGTTCTTCCTGCTCAACCTGATGCAGGCCGGGGTGGTGGCCGCCGACGGCGGCCATGTCACCGACATCAGTCCGGGGATGGTGCAGGTGGCCCGGCGCAACGCCGCCGGGTTGGGCTTCGAGGTTGACGGCCGGGTGGCGGACGCCGAGCAGATCCCCTATCCCGATGACAGTTTCGACCTCGTCGTCGGACACGCTGTGCTGCACCACATTCCCGACGTCGAATTGGCCCTCCGCGAATGCCTGCGAGTCCTCCGGCCAGGGGGCCGGTTCGTGTTCGCCGGGGAGCCGACCCGGTACGGGGACCGCATCGCCCGCCGGCTCTCCCGGCTGACCTGGCACACCACCAGGCTGGTCGGGCAGCTGCCGGGGCTGTCCTCGTGGATCCGCCCGAGCGCTGAACTCGATGCCAGCAGCGAGGCAGCCGCCCTGGAGTCGATGGTCGACCTGCACACTTTCGCGCCTGCGCGGCTTCGGCAGCTCGCTACCGACGCCGGCGCGGTGGAAGTGGTCGTGCGGACCGAAGAGCTGACTGCGGCGTGGTTCGGCTGGCCGGTGCGCACCTTCGAAGCGGCCGTCGCGCAGGGCAAGCTCGGGATGCGGTGGGCGATGTTCGCCTATCACAGCTGGCTGCGGCTGTCGGCGTTCGATGCCGCGGTGATGACCCGACTCGTGCCGGCCGGCCTGTTCTACAACGCGCTGGTCACCGGCGTGAAACCCTAACGTGCTGGCGCTGCTCGGCGCCGGCTGCCGCCGCCTGCGGCGCCTGCCCCGGCGAGACCCGGCGCAAGCCAGGTTCTGGACGGTGGCCAGTTTGCGCTGGATCATCCGGCACCGGGCCTGGTCGGGGTTCTACCTGGCCCGGTACTACCGCTTCTTGCTGCTTCGGCTGGCCAAGCCGCAGATCGTCTGCCGCGGGTTTGTCTTCCTCGGCCGCGGCGTGGATCTGTACGCCCGGAAGAACTACGGCCGGCTGGAACTCGGCCGTTGGGTGCACATCGGCAGCGGGAACGCGCTGCGCTGCCACGAGGGCAGCATGCGCATCGGCGACAAGTGCGTGTTCGGCAAGGACAACACGGTGAACGCCTATCTGGATATCGAAATCGGGGCCGCCACGATCCTGGCGGATTGGGTGTACATCTGCGATTTCGACCATGTCTTCTCCGACATTCACGTCCCGATCAAGGATCAGGGCATAGTGAAATCGCCGGTACGGATCGGCCCTGATGTCTGGATCGGGACCAAGGTGACGGTTCTTCGGGGAACGCAGGTAGGTGCCGGCTGCGTCCTTGCCGCGCATTGCGTCGTGAATGCTGACCTGCCCCCGTTCGCCGTAGCGGTAGGCATTCCCGCGCGGGTAGTAAGGGACCGGGTGGCGGACTACGAGGCAGCGGCGGCGCGTCGAGCGGCGATCGCCGACATGGCCCGAAAGACGGCGGAGGCGGCCCAGGTGGTCGTCGCCGCCCGTCGCTCCTCGGTTTAGCGACGGTCCGTCGATGGTTGAGCGACGCGCTCCCTGAATTTCGCTGAATCCCAAATTTCTTGTCCGTGGGGCTGTGGATGGCCCCGGTTTTTGTCGGAGGTGGCTGGGATACTGCGAACATGTGTTCGACGGTGGCGGGGTTGTTGGCGGGGGTGGCCGGGGTGCCGGTCGACGCGCCGGTGGATCCGGTGGAGTTGATTGAGTTGCGCCGGTTGGCGGATCGGGTGCAGGCGTTGTATTTGGCGCGGCTGGCCCGGTTCGACGCGGCCGGGGAGTGTGTGGTGGACGGGGCGGGGCGCAGCTGGGTGTGGCTGGGTGAGCAGGCGGGGGCGTTGCCGGTCGAGGCGCGGGCCGAGGTGTGGTTGGCCCGCCGGTTGCACGGGGGTGCCGGGTTCACGATGCCCGGGACCGAGGCGGCGTTGGCGGCGGGGCGGCTCACGGTGGGGCAGGCCCGGTTGATCGCGCAGGGGCTGTCCCGGTTGCCGGTGGAGCGGGCGGAGCAGATGGAGGCGACGGTGGCCGAGCAGGTCGCC
>DASYGP010000037.1:0-13436 GCA_035999615.1 Mycobacteriales bacterium | reverse complement strand
TGACCTTGACCCGCCAGCCAACCCCAGCCCGGTCGGCCCCAGCGGTGATCATCGTGTCGCCCCGGGAGCGTGAAATTGTCCGGCCGCCGACACGATGACCTTGACCGTGAGCCCAACCCAGCCCGGTCGGCCCCAGCGGTGATCATCGTGTCGCCCCGGGAGCGTGAAAACGTCCGCCCGCCGACACGATGACCTTGACCGTGAGCCCAACCCAGCCCGGTCGGCCCCAGCGGTGATCATCGTGTCGCCCCGGCAGCGTGAAATTGTCCACCCGCCGACACGATGACCTTGACCCGCAGTGGATACCTGGGCCGCGGGCAGCCACGGGTGGGTCTACTCGAAGATGGGCCCCTGCTCACGGGTGCGCTTGAGCTCGTAGAAACCAGGGGTGCCAGCCACGAGCACAACGCCGTCCCACAGCCGGCCGGCCGCCTCGCCCCGCGGAGCCGGGGTCACCACAGGTCCGAAGAAGGACGTCCCCTCGACGCTGATCACGGGAGTTCCCACGTCCATGCCGACGCGGTCCATCCCGTTGTGGTGCGAGGCGCGCAGCGCCTCGTCGAACTCGGTTGAGGTTGCGGCATCCGCCAATTGCTCGGGAAGGCCAGCCTCCGCAAGTGCCTCCACGAACAGGGCCCGGTCCCACTCCCGGCGGCCACCGGGATGGATGCGGGTACCCAGCGCGGAGTACAGGGGCAGCAACACCTGCTCGCCGTGCTGTTGCGCCGCGGCAATGCACACCCGGGCCGGTCCCCAAGCGCTGTTCATCATCTGCCGGTATTCGTCGGGCAGGTCCCGGCCCTCGTTGAGTACGGCGAGGCTCATGACATGCCAGCGGGCGTTCAGCGGACGGACCTGTTCAACCTCCAGCAGCCAGCGCGAACTCATCCACGCCCAGGGGCAGATCGGGTCAAACCAGAAATCGACCGGGGTGGTGGCCGCGTCCGCGGTCCCAGCGTCGGGGCGGAGGGTGTCGGTGGCAGTCATGCAACTCCTCGGTGGGGGCGATGCGACCTGAATGGGCGCATCTAGGCTGGGCACGTCTCTATTTAGGGCCAACCGGTCACGTCCCCGGATGCTTCCTGCAGGCCGAACCGTTCCAGGGGCTGCAACTGACCGCGTGCGAGAATCCGCTGGTGACCAGTGCCCACAACCTGACTCGTGACGAGGCGCGCGAACGCGCCGGACTGATCCGCGTAGCCAGCTACGAGGTCGACCTCGATCTCACCATCGGCGAGATCAACTTCCTGTCCTCGTCCACCGTCCGATTCAGCTGCGGGCAACCAGGCGCCAGCACCTTCATTGAGATCGGTGCGGACGGGCTGGAGAGCGTCACTCTCAACGGCCAGGCGCTGGACATCGCGGACTTCACTGGTCAGCGGTTCACCCTGCCGGAGCTCGCCGCGGACAACGAGCTGACGGTGGTCGCGCACTGCCGGTACAGCCGTACCGGCGAGGGGCTGCACCGGTTCGTGGATCCGGTCGACAAGGGTGTCTACCTGTACTCACAGTTCGAGACCTACGACGCCCACCGGATGTATGCCTGCTTCGATCAGCCGGACCTGAAGGCGACCTTCACTGTCGCCGTCACCGCTCCGGACGACTGGCTGGTCATCGCGAACGCCCCCCTCGCGGCCCGATCCGGTGGCCGTTGGTCGTTCGCCACGACCGAGAAGATGAGCACCTACATCACCGCGCTCATCGCCGGCCCCTACCACGAGGTCCGCGATGTGTACGCCGGGCCGCACGGACCGATCCCGCTCGGGATCTACTGCCGGCGCTCGCTGGCCGGGCACCTCGACGCGGACGCCATCTTCGAGATCACTCGGCAAGGCTTCGACTTCTACCACCGGGTGTTCGATTACCCCTACCCGTTCGGAAAATACGACCAGCTGTTCGTGCCCGAATTCAACGCCGGGGCCATGGAGAACGCCGGTGCCGTCACGTTCCTTGAGGACTATGTCTTTCGCTCCAAGGTCACCGACGCCAAGTACGAGCGGCGCGCCGAAACAATCCTGCACGAGATGGCGCACATGTGGTTCGGCGACCTGGTCACCATGCGCTGGTGGGACGACCTGTGGCTGAACGAGTCGTTCGCCACCTTCATGTCGGTGCTGTGCCAGGCAGACGCCACCCGCTGGACGAATGCCTGGACCACGTTTTGCAACGCGGAGAAAACCTGGGCCTACCGGCAGGACCAGCTGCCCTCCACCCATCCCATTGCCGCCGACGCCAAGGACATCGAGACGGTCAAGGCCAACTTCGACGGCATCACCTACGCCAAGGGCGCCAGCGTGCTCAAGCAGCTCGTGGCGTGGGTCGGCCAGGAGGAATTCCTCGCCGGGCTCCGGACCTACTTTCGGCGCCACGAGTTCGCCAACACCAGCCTGGCCGATCTGCTCGGGGCGCTGCACGAGGCCTCCGGGCGGGACCTGTCGCACTGGTCCGAGGAGTGGCTCGCCACCACTGGCGTGAACACCCTGCGGGCCCAGTTCGAGACCGACCCCGAAGGAACGTTCACCTCGTTCACGATCCTGCAGGAGGCCCCCAGCGTGCCCGCCACGCTGCGCTCCCACCGCGTCGCGATCGGCCTCTACGACCTGGACGGCACTGCGCTGCGGCGCCGGGACCGCGTCGAATTGGACGTCATTGGGGCGACCACCGAGGTACCCAAGCTCATCGGTGTGCGCCAACCCGACGTGGTGCTGCTCAACGATGACGACCTGACCTTCGCCAAGATCAGGCTCGACCCCCGGTCGCTGGCCACGGTGCGCGATCACATCGGAGCCTTCACCGATTCCCTCGCCCGGGCGCTGTGTTGGGCCGCCGGCTGGGACATGACCAGGGATGCGGAGCTACCGGCCCGCGACTACCTTGCCCTGGTACTCGCCGGCATCGACCGAGAATCGGACATCGGCGTGGTCCAGTCGCTGCTGGCCAAGGCCCAGCTCGCTCTCAACGCGTACGGCGACCCGCGGAACCTTGCCCCCGCGATGACCCGACTGGCCGACGCGTGCGCCGACTTGATGCGCACGGCGCCCGCCGGTAGCGATCTGCAATTGGCGTTCGTGACCGCATTTGCCTCCGCCGCCACCACCGACGCCCATGTGGCCGTGGTCCGCCGGCTACTCGCCGGGGATGAGACGCTGCCCGGCCTCGCCGTGGACACCGACCTGCGGTGGACCTTGCTGACGCAACTCGTGGCCCGCGGCGCGGCCGGCGACGAAGCCATCGCGGCCGAGCTGGAACAAGACCGCACCGCCGCCGGCGAGAAGCGAGCCGCCACGGCGCGTTCATCGCGCCCGACCGTGGCCGCCAAGGACGAGGCGTGGGCCGCCATCCTGCACGACGAAAGCCTGTCCAACCACGTGATGATCGCCACGATCGCCGGCTTCTGGCGGCCGGATCAGACCGAGCTCCTGCGGCCGTATGTGGACCGCTTCTTCGCCGAGATCGGCGAGGTGTGGACCACCCGTACCACCGAGATGGCGCACGTGCTGACCGAGCACATGTTCCCGGCGACCGTCATTGAGGCGGCGACGATCGCGTCGAGCGAGCGGTACCTGGACGGCCTGGCGGAAGGGTCCGGTCAGCGCCGGCTCATCGTGGAGGGCCGGGACGGGCTGGATCGGGCGTTGCGCGCTCGGGCGGTGGACAGCCAGAGCTAGCCGAGAGCTAGCCGGCCTGGGCGAACGCGCGGCTTGCTCGGCGCTAGGCGAGCTTCAGGCCAGCGCTAAGCGAGCGTCAGGCCAGAGCTAAGCGCGAGCTAAGCGAGACCGGGCACGGAACCCGCCGGTCCCTCGTGCGCGTGGGAGTCCTGCTCGTTGTGCTCGCTGCGCAACGGGGTCGTGGCATCGGCGAGCATCCGCAGCCCGACCACGATCCCGCCGACGAGATCGCCGAGACCAAAACTCGTGGTCATCGACAGCACGGTCAGCGCGCAGGCTTGATCCGACAGCCGGGTCCGGGCGCCGGGGCTCGTGGTCACCTGGACCAGCCGCTCGGCCGGCCCGACCACGACCAGCACCACCTCCGGCCCCAGGTGCCGCAGGCCGGCGAGCTCTTGTTCAGCAAAGCCCTGCGGATCGCCAGGCACGGCTCCGACGTAGACCGAGAACCGCATGCCGGTCTGCATCTCGGCGGTCCGGACCGCCTCGTTCAGCCGCAGTCGCTGCTCACGGCTGAACGCGTCACCAGCTGCCACGGGCACCTCCCACGCCAGTCGGGGATGGCGCGCGTCGGTCCGACCCAGCGCGGCCGGGATCGGGGTTCGCCACCGCCCCTGGTTCCAGGACGTCCCCGACCAGCGGGCCTTCCGGCGACGGCGGCAGCGCGGGGCGGTTGAGCTCGGTGCGCGACTCGATGCCGAACCAGGCGGGTTTCGCGTCCCAGCCGCGGCCGGGCCGGTACCGCTGCGCCCCCGGCGCCGTGGACGGACGCAAGAAGATCAACATGAGGATCGCGGTCAAGGCCAGCGGGATCAGCACGAAGATCAGGATGATGTTGACGGTGCCGAGCGGTTTGTGTACCCCGTCGATGTTGACGTTCGGCGGCCCGTCGGCATAGGCCGGCGACGCGGCAAGGAATGGGATGGCGAGTAGCGCCATGACGCCCGCTCGGGTCGCCAGCCGGGCCAGACGCCGCGCGGGGCGGCGATGCGCCGCAGCTCGATGGTCCACAACCGCGGAGAATACCGGGTGGCCCCGAACCCCCTGTGCGGGTCACCGGACCCCCGTACCGGTCCTGAATAACCCGGTGCGGGTCACCGGTTACCCCGTGCGGGTCACCAACAGCTCGGGTGGCGCGCGCGCCACGGCCGGGCGGCCTCGAGCTGGGCACCGAGCCGGATCAGCCCAGCCTCGCCGGCGGGGCGCCCAATCAGCTGGACTCCCACGGGCAGGCCCTCGGCGGTCCAGGACAGCGGCAGGCTGAGCGCTGGCTGGCCAGTGATGTTGTACAGCGACGTGTACGGGGTAAATCGACACTGCGCCTCGAAATCGGCGGCCGGGTCGGCGTCGTTGCGCAACCCCCCGACCACCGCGGGTAGCTGCGCCAGGGTGGGGGTGAGCACCGCATCGAAGGCGGCCGTCGAGACGATCAATTGACGTGCCGCGGCCTGCAGCCGCGACACAGCGAGCGCGAACCGGGCGGCCGGGACGGCCGCGCCCCTCCCCCGCAACCAGCCGGTCAGCGGTCGCAGCAATTGCTCGCGATCCGGCGGCACAGCGACCGCCGCCGCGCCGACGCACCACAGGACGACGAAGTGGTCGAACAGGCCCCCGAAGGGAGGCGTCGGAACGTCCTCCACCTCATGGCCCAGTTCGGCCAGCAGCGCGCTGGCCTGTTCCCACGCCTGCCGGCAAGCGGGATCGACGGGGGCGCCGAAGATGTTGTCGACGTACCGGCCGATCCGCAGTCGGCCCGGGTCCTGGCGGGCGTGCGCCAAGAAGGTCTCGCCGGGGGGCAGGGGAGGAGCCCAGTGCGGATCTCCCAGCTGCGGCACCGCGATGGCGTCCAGGAAGGCGGCGGCGTCCGCCACGGTGCGTGCCAGCGGTCCCTGCACGGCCAGCCCGGACAGGTCACCGACCACCGGGCCGCTGCTGACCCGCCCGCGGGAGGTTTTCAGTCCGACCAGCCCGCAGACACTGGCCGGAGTCCTGATGCTGCCGCCACCATCGCTGCCCTGAGCAAACGGAACAAGGCCGGCCGCGACGGCGGCCGCGGCTCCCCCGGATGAACCGCCCGCGCTCCGGGCCAGGTCGTAGGGCGTACGCGCGGGGGGTGCGATTCCCGGATCAGGTTCGGTATAGCAGGGCAGCCCGATCTCGGGAGTGTTCGTCTTGCCGAGACTGATCGTGCCGGCGGCGCGCATCAACCGGACGACGTGATCTTCCCAGCTGGGGACCAGGTCCGCGAAAGCCAGGCTGCCCAACTTCATGGGTACGCCGGCTACCGCGTTGAGGTCCTTGACCGCCGTGGGAACACCGAGCAGGGGTGGCAACTCCCGGGGGTCGCCGGCGGCCCGGACCGCCGCCTCCGCCAGCCGAGCCTCGGCCCGCGCCCGGTCGGCGGTGACCGTAACGAACGCCCCCACGATGTCGGTCAACGTCGCGATCCGGCGGAGATGATGCTCGACCAGCTCCACCGGGGACAGCGCGCCGCTCCGCACCGCGGAGGCCTGCTCCAAGGCGGTCAGCTCATGCAGCTGCGCCATGGGGCGCGAGGCTACCTCGAGGCCCGTGCGTCAGGCAGCGGTGCGCCGGCGGTCGAGCCGATCGGCTCGCGGCCAGCGGACGTCGTAGGCCCAGCCGAGGCCCTCGAACAGGGCGATCAACCGGGCGCTGCTGTCGATCTGACCGCGATCGACTCCGTGCCGCGCGCAGGTGGGGTCGGCGTGGTGCAAGTTGTGCCAGCTCTCGCCCATCGACAGGAAGGCCAGCGGCCAGACGTTGGTGGCCCGGTCCCGGCTCGCGAAGGGCTTGGCGCCCCAGACGTGGCAGACCGAGTTGATCGACCAGGTGGTGTGGTGCAGGACGGCGATCCGGACCAAGCCGGCCCAGAACAGGGCTGACCACGCACCGTGCCAACTCATGGTAATCAAGCCGCCGAGCAGTGCCGGAGCGAGCAAGGTGAGGCCGGTGAACACCGGGAACAGCTTGTGGATCTTGACGAGGTCGGGGTCGGCCATCAGGTCGGGCGCGAAGCGCTCCTTGGAGGTCTGCTCACGGTCGAACAGCCACCCGGTGTGTGACCACCACAGGCCCTTGGCGAGTGCCCGGGGACCGGTGCCGAACCGCCACGGTGAATGCGGGTCGCCTTCCCGGTCGGAGTGGGCGTGATGCTTGCGGTGATCAGCGACCCACCTGATCATCGGGCCCTGCACGGCCAGCGAACCGGCCACCCCGAGGCCGATCTTGAGCCCGCGGTTGGCCTTGAACGAGCCATGGGTGAAATAGCGGTGCAGGCCGATCGTTACCCCGTGCCCGGCGACCGCGTAGAACACCGCGGCGAGGATCGCATCCAGCAACGACGGGCCGTGACCGAACGCTGCCGCGCCGATGATGGCGGCGATCAGCGCGGCGAACGGGCCCAGCACAAACAAGAACAGCACGGCCTGCTCCCAGGCAGGGCGGATGTCCGGCTCGTACTCGGGCACCGCATCGGTGCTTGGGCGGTCCAGGGTGACGGTCACGTCGGCTCCTCGGGGCAGGGATCGATCGATCTGTTTTGAGCATGAGCAGCCATGGCGCACCGTCCTAGGCGCCAGCGCAACGTATTATCGGCCACGTTTTATCCCGAGGAGACAAATGGCCGAAGATCCGCGCTGGGGCCGGCTCCCCGCCGAGCTCGGTGATCTGCTGGCGAGCGACCTGAGGGCGCTGTCCGATGAGATCGTCGCGGTGGTCCGCCGCGAGGTGCCGCTTTACGCACGGCCGTTGGAAGGCAGCTTCGGCCGCGGAATCCGGCTCGGCGTCCACGAGGCGTTGCGCCAGTTCTGCCTCCTGGTCCAAACCGGGGGGCGCGGGGAGACCGGTGGCCTCGCGGTCTACACCGAGCTGGGTCGCGGCGAGTGGCGGCATGGGCGCCCGCTGGAGTCGTTGCTGGCGGCCTACCGGGTGGGGGCCCGGGTCGCCTGGCGGCGGTTCGCCCTGCTCGCCGCCGACAGCGGGCTGGGCACCGAGGAATTGGTGGCGCTGGCGGAATTGGTCTTCGCGCACATCGACGAGCTGTCGGCGGCCAGCGCGGAGGGATTCGCCGCCGAGCAGTCGGCCGCCGTAGGGGAGCGGGACCGGCAGCGGCAGGCGCTGTTACGGCTGCTCCTGGCGCCGGTCGTCGACCGGGAGTCGGTGCTCGCCGCGGCCAAGCTGGCGGCGTGGCCGGCGCCGCAGAGCCTGAGCGTCATCCTGGCGCCGGCCGGCGCGCAGCTCGGCGCCCGGCTGGGCCCGGACGCACTCATCGACGACGTCGACCCGGTGCTGGCCATCGTCGGCGACCCGGGGGCGGCGAGCCGATGGCTGCGCCTGCTGGCCGGCACCGGTGCGGTGATCGGGCCGGTACGCGAGCTCACCGGCGCCGCCGCGTCCCGCCACCGCGCCGAGGCGTTGCTGGAGCTGCGCCGGGCCGGCCGGGTGCGCACCCCGCCCCGCGATCCGCTGCATACCGAGGACTACCTCGCCGCGCTCGTGCTGTGGGCCGACCCGGAGGCGGCCATCGACCTCGCCGACGCGGCGCTGGCCCCGCTCGCCTCACTCCCCGCGGCGACCCGGGAAAGGCTGGAGCAGACCCTGCGCGCCTGGCTGCGCCACGCCGGAGAACGCGCGGCAGCCGCGCGGTCCCTGCACGTGCACCCGCAGACGGTGCGCTACCGGATGGGGCAGCTGCGGGAGCTTTTAGGCAACGTGCTCGACGATCCGGAGGCGCGGCTGGCCCTGATGCTGGCCCTGGAAACGCGGGTCTGACCGCCACCGGGACACCCGGACACCCGGACAGCCGGACAGCCGGACTCCCGGACACCCAGACAACCGAGACACCCGGACAGCCGGTCGCCGCTCAGGCGGACGCGGCCGCCGGTTCCCCCAGGTAGGGCACCCAGCGGGGATCGAGCCGCCGGCTGCCCAGGATCCGCCACGCGGCGCCGTTGGGCGCTCGAGGTGGCACCCGCAGCCGCCAGCCAAGATCGTGCAGGTGCCGGTCCGCCTTTTGATGATTGCAGCGGCTGCACGCGGCGACGACGTTCTCCCAGGTATGCGTGCCTCCCCGGGACCGCGGCACGACGTGGTCCAGGCTGGTCGCGGCGGCGCCGCAGTACACGCAGCGGTGCTCATCGCGAGCCAGGATGCCCTTTCGGGTGATCGGGACCGCCGCTCGGTAGGGCACCTTGACGAAGCGGTTGAGCCGCACCACCGACGGGACCACCACCGAGATGCGCGCGGCGTGCAGCACCAGATCCCCGTCTGCCACGGTGACCGCCTTGGCGGTCAGCAGCAGCACGGTCGCGCGCCGGGATGACACCACGCACAACGGTTCGTACGTGGCGTTCAGCACCAACGCTTCGGGCACGGTCGCTCCTAGCCGGCGCCCGCCGGCCTCCATCGCCGCGACTGGGTGTCGTGGCGCCGGGCCCATTCAACGCGACCGCGCCAGATCGTGCATCTACCGGCCCGGATCTCGCATCCCGGACGTCGACTGCCGACGACCCCCGTATCCCTCATGGCGGGCCGCGGCCCGCCCCCCAACGGCTCCCGCTCGACCCCAAAAGCGGCCCCGGCCTCCCCCGGTGCGGCCCGGCCCGGACGGCTGGCGGCTCCCGCCGGAAGAACAAGGTTGGATGGGGTGTGTGGCAGGGAACTGGTGGGACGAGGCGGTCATCTACGAGGTCTACGTCCGCAGCTTCGGGGACAGCGACGCCGATGGGGTCGGCGACCTGCGGGGCGTCATCGACCACCTCGATCATCTGGTGTCCCTCGGCGTGGATGGCCTGTGGCTGACCCCGTTCTACCCGTCCCCCATGGCCGACCATGGCTATGACGTGAGCGACCCCCGAGACGTCGAGCCGCTGTTCGGCACGCTGGCGGACTTCGACGCGCTCGCCAGCGCCGCGCACGATCGGGGGCTTCGCCTGGTCATCGACGTCGTGCCCAACCACAGCTCCTGGCAGCACCCCTGGTTCCGGGCCGCGCTGACCGCACCTGCCGGCTCCCCCGAACGGGCCCGCTACGTGTTCCGTCCGGGCACCGGCCCTCGGGGGGAGTTGCCACCCAACAACTGGCGCTCGGTGTTCGGCGGTCCGGCCTGGACCCGGGTGGATCCCGCGGGCGAGAACGGCGGGCAGTGGTATCTGCACCTGTTCGCGCCGGAGCAGCCGGACCTGAATTGGTCGCATCCAGACGTGTTGGACGACCTCCGTCGCACGCTTCGCTTCTGGCGGGACCGCGGCGTCGACGGCTTTCGGATCGACGTCGCCCACGGTCTGGCGAAGGCGGCCGGCCTTCCGGACATGCACGGGGACGCGGTGATCTTGGAGGTCACGCCGGACGACCCGCGCTTCGATCAGCCTGGGGTGCATCGGATCTGGCGGGAGGTGCGCCGCACCCTGGATGAGATCGGGGCGATGGCGGTCGGCGAGGTATGGGTCGCCTCACAGCAATCCCTGGCCCGCTACGTACGCGACGACGAGCTCCACCTTGCCTTCGATTTCCGGCTGCTGCTCGCACACTGGGATCCGGCCGAGCTGCGGGCCGCTGTGGTCGGGGGGCTGGCGGTAGATCGCCGGACCTGGGCGGTCGAGAACCATGACCGCGATCGACTCTCGGCCCGGTACGGCGGTGGCCCGACGGGGCTCGCCCGGGCCCGGGCGATGGCCCTGCTGCTGCTGGCGCTACCCGGCTCGGTCTACCTCTACCAGGGCCAGGAACTCGGTCTGCCGCAGGTGGAGATCGCACCCGAGTGCCGGCAGGACCCCATCTGGGAGCGCTCCGGTCACCGCCAGATGGGACGCGATGGATGCCGAGTGCCCCTGCCGTGGACGGGTACGGCCGCGCCGTACGGATTTTCGACGCCGGGTGCGGCGGCGCCGTGGTTACCCATGCCGGCCGGCTGGGGCGGCCTGACGGTACAGACGCAAGCCGAGCAAACCGACTCGACGATGGCGCTGCACCGGGCCGCCCTTTCGGCCCGGCAGAAACGGCTGATCGGCCAGGAATTCTGCTGGCTCCCCGCGCCCGACGGCGTGCTGGCGTTCCGGCGCGGGGAGGTCGTTTGCGTGCTCAACGCCGGGAGCGCCCCGGTGCGGCTCGATCACCGGTCCCTCGGGCTCCGCGGGCGGGTCGACGTGCTCGCGGGGCTCGCCTCGCACGCGGTCGGGGGAACAGCCATCGACGCGACGACGCTTCCCCCTGATGCCGCCATGTGGTTGGTCGGCGACGGACAGGAGGCTTCGTGAGCATTCCGGTGGGCGAGCCGGTGCCCTTCTTCGAGCGCGTCGGAGGGGCCGAGTTCTTCCGCGAGCTGGTGCACCGGTTCTACTCCGGCGTCGCCGAGGACGAGGTGCTGCGGCCGCTCTACCCCGAACAGGATCTGGCCCCGGCCACCGAGCGGTTGACGCTGTTCCTCATCCAGTACTGGGGTGGGCCAACGACCTACTCCGAGCAGCGAGGACACCCCCGGCTACGGATGCGGCATGTGGGATTTCACGTGGGCCCCGCCGCCCGGGACGCCTGGCTGGCGCGGATGGGTGCCGCGCTCGCCTCCATGGGGCTGCCCGATGCCGACCGCGACGAGCTCTGGTCGTATCTGACCGCCGCCGCGAACTCCCTGCAGAACCAGCTCGCGGACTGAGCGAACGCGGCCGGTGCCCCAAACCGAAGGGTGAGTCGCGGGTCAGTCGCGGGTGAGTTTGCGGTAGGTGACCCGATGAGGTCGGGCCGCATCCGGGCCCAGCCGGGTGATCTTGTTCTCTTCGTAGTCGGCGAAGTTACCTTCGAACCAGAACCACCGGGCGGGGTCGTCGTCGTTGCCCTCCCAGGCCAGGATGTGGGTGGCCACCCGGTCGAGGAACCACCGGTCGTGGCTGACCACGACGGCGCACCCGGGAAACTCCAGCAGCGCGTTTTCCAGCGACTGCAGCGTTTCCACGTCCAGGTCGTTCGTCGGTTCGTCGAGCAGCAGCAGGTTGCCGCCCTCCTTGAGGGTCAAGGCCAAGTTCAGCCGGTTGCGCTCGCCTCCGGACAGCACCTTGGTGGGCTTTTGCTGATCGGGGCCCTTGAACCCGAATGCGCCGACGTAGGCGCGGCTGGGCATTTCGCGGGAGCCCACCTTGATGTGGTCCAGCCCGTCGGAGACGACCTCCCACACGCTCTTGCTGCCGTCCAGGCCTTCCCGGCTCTGATCGACATAGCTGATCTTGACGGTGTCCCCGACGGTGAGCTGGCCCGCATCGGGCTGCTCCTGGCCGATCAGCATCTTGAACAGGGTCGTCTTCCCGACCCCGTTGGGGCCGATGATCCCGACGATGCCGCCGCGAGGCAGCGTGAAGGACACATCGCGCATCAGCACCCGGTCCCCGAAACCCTTGGTCAGGTCGGCGGCGGTGACGACGACGTTCCCCAACCGCGGGCCGGGGGGGATCTGGATTTCTTCGAAGTCCAGCGGCCGGGACCGTTCCGCCTCGGCGGCGAGCTCCTCATAGCGGGCCAGGCGCGACTTGCTCTTGGTCTGCCGGGCCTTGGCGTTCGACCGCACCCATTCCAACTCCATCGCCAGCAGGCGCTGTCGCTTGGCGTCACGCTGCCCCTCGACCTTAAGCCGGGTCTGCTTGGTTTCCAGATACGTCGAGTAATTCCCCTCGTACGGGTAGGCCTGCCCCCGATCCAGCTCCAAGATCCACTGCGCCACGTTGTTGAGGAAGTACCGGTCGTGGGTGACGGCGAGGACGGCGCCGGCGTACTGGGCCAGGTGCTTTTCCAGCCAGTCGACGCTTTCCGCGTCCAGGTGGTTGGTTGGTTCGTCGAGCAGGAGCAGGTCCGGGGCCGCCAGCAGCAGCCGGCACAACGCGACCCGACGGCGCTCACCACCGGAGAGGACCGTGACGTCCGCATCGCTCGGCGGCAACCGCAGCGCGTCCATCGCCTGCTCGAGCTGGCTGTCCAGCTCCCACGCGTTGGCGGCCTCAATGGCATCCAGCAGCGGACCTTGCTCGGCGAGGATGGCATCGAAGTCCGCGTCGGGCGCGGCCATCTTGTGGTTGAGCTCCTCATAGCGGCGCAAGGCATCCCGGATTTCCCGGACGCCGTCCTCGACGTTTCCGCGCACGTCCTTGCTCGGGTCGAGGGTGGGCTCCTGCTCCAGGATGCCGACGGTTGCGCCCGGCTGGAGCTGCGCATCACCGTTGGAGGGTTGATCCATCCCCGCCATGATGTGCAGGACCGAGGACTTACCCGCCCCGTTCGGCCCGACGACACCAATCTTGGCGCCGGGGATGAAAGCCAGCGTGACGTCGTTGAGGATGACCTTGTCGCCGTGCGCCTTGCGAACCTTGTGCATGGTGTAGATGAACTGAGCCACGCCATCAGCCTACGGGGGCGGTACCCGGCCCGAAGCATCCGCACGATCCCGCCCCGGATCGGCGCTCTAGACGGGAACGGCGTCATAGGGATCCGACGATTCCTCGCCGGGTCGGCCGGGGCCCGGCAGGTCTCCGCTCTCCGGGTCGGGCGCCGAGTCCTCGTCGAAGCCGGGCCCGGAGTGCTCCGCGTCGACGCCCGGCGTCGCGCCGCCGCCGCCCGACGGGTCGGACCCGCCCGAGGGAGCGCTGTTACGGCTGACTTTGCGCAGGATCGCCACATGCCGGTTCAGGTCCGGACCCACGGTCTCGGCTTCCACCTCGACGCTGGACCGCTCCTGACCCTCGGGGCTGGTCCAGGAGTTCTGCCGGAGTC
>DASYGP010000135.1:0-6181 GCA_035999615.1 Mycobacteriales bacterium | reverse complement strand
CACCGGCTGCCCATTCGGATGCTGATAGGAAGCCAGATCCGGGCCGTACTGCGTGTTCACCGGACCGGCCGCGCTGCGCCCGGTCCGCACCCGCGCACCCCGATGCACCGCATCCGGGCTGCCCGCCGGCATCATCCCGACGGAAAGCTGCCCGCCGGCGTTGTCGGCCCGGACCTGGCCCGGGACGGCCCGTGGCGCGGCGATCGCGGGCGCGGCAGTGGTGGCACCAACGGCAGTCACCACCGCGGCTACCGCGAGCAGGATCGGCGTTCGCCGGGTCCTGGGCGCCGACCGCCTTCTGCTGGCGGCGCTCACGCGGGGCTGTCCGGGCGGGGCCAGGCCCGGGTCCGGTGCGTCGGGCTGGGCGTTTAGGGCGGAAAGCACGCGTACTCCTGGGTCGAGGTCTGCGGCGCCGGATCTCAGACCGGTGCCGATCTCCACCCAGTGCGTCGGCACCTGGGAGTGGTGCCGTTAGCGATCGGGGTTGTCTCTGAGGTGCGAGTCAGCTGACTTCGACAGGAGTGCGTTGAGCGCAGAACTTATGCGCCGGATGCAAAACGCCTCGCTTTGCATCGCCGACGGTAGGATATTGGCTATGACCAGAGCCGTGACGGTCCGCCTTGACGATGCCGATCACGCCGCGTTGGAGGAGCAAGCGGACCAGCTCCGGGTGCGTCCCGGCACCCTGGCCCGCATGCTGCTGCATGCAGGACTGAATGGGATGGGGCCCGCCGCAGGCAGCGGTCCTGCGCACGCTGCACTAGATCGGCTAGTGAGCCGGTCTCAGCGGCGCGCAGCGGCCGACGCCGTAGCGCTTGTCACCGACGCCCGGGTTGCGCTCGGCCCGCGCCGGTGAGCGTCGTTCTCGACGCCAGTTTCGTCGTCGCCGTCCTCGTGGCCGACCCCCGGCAGCAGGCCGTGCGGGCAACCTTGTCGTCCTGGTTAGCCGGCGGTGAGCCATTGCATGCACCGGCGGTGCTGCCGTACGAGGTCGCGAACGTTCTCGCGCGGTTGGTGTTCGACGGGGCACTTGCGGTGGCCGAGGTGAACGCCATTTGGGTCGATCTCGCGGCGCTTGGACTGGTCATGCACCCCTTCGATCTGACCCGCGATGGTCCAGAGGTCGCCGTTGTCAGCGCTCGAATGCGCAGACGGCACGCCACCGACTCGGCGTACCTCGTCCTCGCAGCACGACTCGAGGCGACGGTGTGGACGCTCGACGGGTCATTGGCGCGCAACGCGTCGGATCTCGGGCTACCAGTTGAACTCGTTGCGTAACTGGTCTCCGCGGGAATCAGCCAGCGCGGAATCCGGTCATACAGTGCGGCGTAGCGGTCCCGCAACGTCGGTGGTCGCCAGCTGTGCTGCCGCCGGTGAGCGCCGTGGTCGCGATATTCACGTCGGGCAGCGCCCGACCCGGGTGAGGATGCCTTTGTGCTGACGTACTTGTTCGCCACGCTCGCGGGCGGGGCGAATGCCGTGTCGTCGGTGCTGCAGCGAAAGGCACACCGGGACGCGCCCACATCTGCCACGCTCAGCTGGCAGCTGCTGGCTGTGCTGCGCACCCCGATCTGGCTGTTCGGATTCCTCGGCGTCATTGCGGGGTTCCTGCTCCAAGCCGCGGCACTCAGCCAGGGACCGCTCACCGTGGTGGAACCGATCTTGGTCATCGAGTTGCCGCTGACGCTGCTGCTGGCCGGGGTGCTGTTCCAGCGGCGGCTGAACAGGCGGGAATGGATCGCCGCCCTCGTGATGGCGGCCGGCCTCGCCGGCCTGCTGTATTCGCTATCGCCCACCGCGGCCGCGGGCGCTCATGTGGATGCTCTGGGCTGGTGGATCGGGATTCCGTTGAACGTGGCGCTCGTGGCTGCTCTCGTCGCGCAGGCACAGCGGGGGAGCTCCGCGCGGAAGGCTGCCCTCCTCGGGGTGGCGACCGGCGGCATGTTCGGCCTGACCGTGGCGCTGATGAAATCGATGACCAACGCGCTCACCGAAGACGGCGTTGCCGCGATCTTCACGACCTGGCAGACCTACGGCATGGTGGCATCGGGCGGGGTGGCGATGTTCCTGCTGCAAAGCGCCCTCAACGCCGGCTCCCTAGTCGCTGCGCAGCCCGGATTTACGATCACCGATCCGGTGGTGTCGGTGTTGTGGGGGGTCTTCGGGTACGGGGACACCGTCCGGTCGGGGGTGTTCTTGCTGTTGGCCGCCCTGTTCACCGCGGCGATAGCAGCCGGCGCCTTGAGCCTGGCGCACTCACCTTTGGTAATCGGCGACGCGGAAGTACGCGTCGGCTAGCTGCGGTCCCGAGCTGGTCGGGAGACCTCAGCTCTCCCAAGGCGGGGTCTCGTCCATCTTCTTGTAGTACTTCGCCAGGTGCGACTTGACCCGGGCAATGTCGGCCGAGGGCAGGTTCACGCCACCTCGCGAGCCCTGCATCACGGCCCCTGCCGCCATCACACCGCGGGGGACTGCCTTCAGCGCGCCATTGATCACATCGGCGATCAGCAGCTTGTACGCCGTGAAGTTGTCCTTGTTGGTCGAGTCGTACCAGACGTGAGCGAGTCGGTACTGCTCGTTTGGTGCGTCCTCGGCCCTCGCCCACTTGCGCACCCGCTTCTCGGCTGCGGCACCATCCCAAGCACGGTCGCGGTTGGCCATGGGCAGATCCTTGAACGGCGTCACACTCACGGTTCACCTCCAGCGGTTGACTCTGGCAGTCGCATACCCACGACCGCCGGGGTCATTCGCCCAGGGTGAGGTTCACGTCAACGACAACCGGTGCGTGGTCGGACGGGCTCTTGCCCTTGCGGGCCTCCCGGTCGACGTACGCATCGGTGACAGCCTCCGCGACCACGGCGTTGGCGTACACCAGATCGATGCGCATGCCGAAGTTCTTGTGGAACATGCCGGCGCGGTAGTCCCAATAGGTGTACGGGCGGTCGTACTTCAACGGCCGCGGCACGATGTCGGTCAACCCCAGCTCGCGCAGCTGCCGGAGGGCCGTTCGCTCGGGCACGGTGACGTGCGTCGCGTCCGTGAACGCCGCCGGGTCCCACACGTCGTCGTCGGTGGGCGCGACGTTGAAATCGCCGCATGCGACGAACGGCGCATCACCTGCGGCCTCCGCCGCGACCGCCTCCCGGAAGGCGTCCAGCCACGACAGCTTGTACAGGTAGTGCGGATCTGCTGGGCTACGGCCATTCGGCACGTACAGCGACCACACCTGCAGCGGGCCGCAGCGCGCCCCCACCGCGCGGGCCTCGATCAGCGGCGCCGGCGCCGCCGGGAACAGGGACGCATCCTCCGGCTCCTGATTGGCGGCAAACCCCGGCTGCCCGGGGAACCCTTGCCGCACGTCGTCGAGACCTATCCGGGACAAGATGGCCACCCCGTTCCATCGCCCCTGGCCATGCGCGGCCACCTCATAGCCACGCTCGATGACAGCCTCGGCGGGAAAGGCGTCCGCCGCGACCTTCGTCTCCTGCAGGCAGACCACATCCGGCTCGGCGAGATCCAGCCATTCGAGCAGACGCGGCAGTCGCGAGACGACGGAGTTGACGTTCCAGGTGGCGAGGCGCATCCGTGCAGTCTGCAACGCGGGGCGCCGGGGCCGGGAGGCGGCCGACCGCTGACGTCGTTCGGAACAGGCTCAATGGGGGAACGAAGGCGCCATGGAAATCACCACGACCCACGACCAGGCCGGCGCCGGCCATCCACGGCTGATCTTTTCCGCCGAGAGCAGCGGGCGGCTCGGGAACCCCGCGGCGGAGGCCAGCCCGCACGAATTCCCGTTGACGTCCGACGTGACCCGGATCGGCGGCCAAGCGGGGGCCGATCTCGTCTTGCCGGGGCTCGGCGAGCGACACGCCGAGATTCGCCGAGACGAGGCCGATGAGTACATCTACCTGCACGTGGGCGCGGGCGCGGGGAGCACGGTGAACGGGGAGCCGATCATTGAGTCGCTTTTGCGCACCGGCGACCGGATCACGCTCGGTGACTGGACCGCCTCCTTCTATCGCGAGGAGTTCGCCGATCACGGCCGCCCGTTCGGCGGCCGGCAGGGCGGTGAGGGGAGCCACCAGCGCCCGCAGCCACCACGGGCCGGCTCGCCCAGGGCGGAGAGCGCGCTCGATGATGAGGAGCTGGCGCACCCGGACTCTTGATCCGGCGGTGCATCGCTGGCCGGATCAGCGGGCGGTGGCACCGGCGTCGGCCCGGGCCGTTTCGCGTCGACGGCTCGGGCCGGGTCCGATCAGGACATCGATGAGGGCCAGCGCCAGGGCCAACGCAACGAACAGGGTGATGACCAGAAGCCCATGCCGAAAGGCGAGCGCCCAGTCCGGCTGGCCGTGCCCGGCGAGCGCGCCGTAAAAGACGCTGCCGGTGGCTGCGATGCCCGCGGCCGAGCCGATCCGTTGGCCGGTCTGTAGCACGCCACCGGCGATCCCAGCGCGGTGCACAGGCACCTCGGTCAGCGTAATGGTGACGTTGGGAGTGATCACCAGACCGCTGCCTAGGCCAGCGACCAGCAGCGGCCCGGCGGCGGCGGGCCCAACCGCGCTGCCGTGGACTGCCCCGGTCACGAGGTACGTCGCAGCCAGTCCGATGATCACCAGCAGCAGGCCGCCGGCCACCAGCGGACGGCCGTATCTGGTCACGATCCGGCCGCCGAGCACGGCCGCCGCGCCCGAGCCCAACGCGAATGGGGTAAGCGCGAGGCCGGCGTGCAGCGCGGAGTAGCCGAGCCCGTCTTGCAGGAACTGGGTGTAGATGAAGAAGACGCCGGTGAAGCCGGCGAAGTACAGCAGCCCCACCCCGGTGCCGAGCGTGTACGAACGCCGGACGAACAGCGAGAAGTCGACCACCGGCTCGTGGCCGTGGCGCCGGTAGTGCCGCTCCCAGTACAGGAACGTGGTGAGCAGCACCAAGGCGGCCGGGTAGAGCAGCAGCCGGTCGGGGCTGTGCCAGTTCTGCTGCTCGATCAACGGCAGGATGAGGCAGGTGACCGCTGCGCCGAGCAGGAGGACGCCAATCGGATCCAGGTCCTGGGCGTCCGGGTTCATCCGCGGGTGATGCGGGATGAGCTTGCGGGCCAACGGGAGCGCGACCAGGCCGATCGGGACGTTGACGAAAAACACGTACCGCCAGCCCGAGTGTGCGCCGAACAGCGAGATGATGCCGCCGCCCAGCAGCGGGCCGATGGCGGTGGAAATGCCTACCGTCGCGCCGAACAGGCCGAACGCCTTCGCCCGTTCATGTCCGCGGAACAGGGATTGGATCAAGCCGCTGATCTGCGGGGTGAGCACTCCTCCGGCCACGCCTTGCACCAGCCGGGCCACGATGAGCAGGGTGGCGGTGGGGGCGAAACCGCAGGCGATGCTGGCGAGGGTGAACAGTCCAAGTCCGACCTCGAACGAGGGTCGCCGTCCGCGCGCATCACCGAGCCGGCCGGCGGGCACCAGCAGCAGACCGAGCGCGAGCGCGTAGCCCGAGACAACCCAGGACAGGGCGTTCTCCCCGGCCCCCAGGCCCTGCTGGATGCTGGGCAACGCGACGTTCACGATGCTGACATCAAGCAGGGACATGAACCCTGCGACCAGGCAGATCGCGAGCGCCTGCCAGCGGCGCGGGTCGGGTGAGTACTCCTGCTCTGGCCGACCGGCGCCGGGCGGGGTTCGGGCAGCCGTGGTGGGCTGCGGTCTTCCGGTCGGGGCGGAGCTCACTGGGCCATGCTGCCTCATGGCTGCGCCTGGGCCTTCCCGGGCCGCGCAACATCGGGGCGGAATTGCGCTTGACCTTGACGTTGCGTCAACGCATAACGTCGAACGCGGCCGGATGGACCGGCTCAGTTCGCGGGGAGAAGACGATGCCACCGGCGCTGTCCTGGTCGATCGTGGAAGTCGCTCGGATGTCGGGAGTGACCTCCCGGACGTTGCGCCACTACGACGACATCGGATTGCTGCCGCCGGCGCGGCTCGGGAGCAACGGCTACCGCTATTACGAGGAAGAGCAGCTGCTGCGGCTCCAGCAGATCCTCGTGTTGCGGGAGTTGGGTCTGGGCTTGGCGGAGATCGTGGAGGTTCTCGACCGCCAGGTTGATGCCGTCGATGCGCTCCGGTCGCACTACAAGCGACTGCTGATCGACCGTGACCGGCTCGACACCCTTGTCCGCACGGTC
>DASYGP010000132.1:0-2112 GCA_035999615.1 Mycobacteriales bacterium | reverse complement strand
GAGGGTGCGGGCGAACGCGGCGAAGTCCACGTCCGGCAGGGTTTGCGACGCGGCGAACTTCGGCGAGCCTTCCATCGCGCGCATCTCCCAGGTGACCTGGTTGAGGTCATCGTTGTGCAGGACGGCGACGATGAGCCGGGGGTCGCTCCACTGCTCCCAGTAGTGCTTGATCGTGATCAGCTCGGCCAGGCCGTTCATCTGCATCGCACCGTCGCCGACCAGGGCGATGGCCGGCCGGTCGGGGTGGGCCCACTTGGCGCCGATCGCGTAGGGGACTCCCGGGCCCATGGTGGCGAGATTGCCGGACAGCGAGCCGCGTACCTCACCGCGGAATTGCAGGTGCCGCGCGTACCAGTTCGCCGAGCTACCGGAGTCCGACGCGATCATCGCGTTGTGCGGCAGCCGCTTGGACAGCTCGTGGAAGATCCGCATCGGGTTCACCGGGTCCGCGTCGGTCATCGCGCGGCGCTCAGCGGTCACCCACCATTCGGCCACGCTCGCCTCGATCTTCTCCCGCCAGGAGCGGTCGGTCTTGCGTTCCAGCAGCGGAATCAGCGCCCGCAGCGTCGCCTGCGCGTCGCCGACCAGGTTCAGCTCGTAGGGGTAGCGCATGCCGATGAACCGGCCGTCCCGGTCGATCTGGATGCCGCGGGCGGCGTCCAACGGGGGCATGAACTGCGTGTAGGGGAAGTTCGATCCGACGGTCAGGATCGTGTCGCACTCCAT
This sequence comes from Mycobacteriales bacterium, assembly GCA_035999615.1. Lineage (GTDB taxonomy): Bacteria > Actinomycetota > Actinomycetes > Mycobacteriales > CAJCIY01 > DASYGP01. The sequence goes on along the minus strand of DASYGP010000132.1, from coordinate 1,386 downwards.
CATCATGTGGTAGCTGGCGGTCGTGCCCAGCAGCCCGATGGAGCCGGTGACAAAGGGCAACGTGTCGGGCAGCACGTCCTTGCCGAGCAGTGCCTTCGCGACGCCGGCGCCGAGGATGTCGGCGATCTCGATGAGCTCGGCGGACGCCTCCCGCGCGCCCTGACCGACGAGCATCGCCACCTTTGACCCGGCGTTCAGCAGGTCGGCGGCTGCCTGCACCGCGCCCTGATCGGGGGTCACCGTCGGCCAGGCGGTGCCCAGGCTGGACGGCACTTGTTTGAACGCGTGCCCGGGCGGGGTGTACTCCAGGTCCAGCACGTCGGAGGGGAAGATCACGCAGGTTGGGGCGTGCTCGGCGAGCGCGATCCGGATCGCCCGGTCGATCAGGTTCGGCAGCTGCTCGGGCACGGTGCACATCTGCACGTAGGCGCCGCAGCAATCCTTGAACAGGCTGAGCAGGTCGATCTCCTGTTGGTAGGAGCCGCCCATGGCGCTGCGCTCGGTCTGGCCGACGATCGCCACCACCGGCACGTGATCGAGTTTGGCGTCGTACAGGCCGTTCAGCAGGTGCACCGCGCCGGGGCCGCTGGTCGCCGCGCACACGCCGAGCCGGCCGCTGAACTTGGCGTAGCCGACCGCCTCAAACGCGGACATCTCCTCATGTCGGGACTGGACGAACTGCGGCTTGTCCTCGGCCCGCCCCCAGGCCGCCAGCAGCCCGTTGATGCCGTCTCCGGGGAAAGCAAACACTTGCTCCACATCCCAGGCCCGCAAGCGTTCCAGCAGGTAATCGGCAACGGTCGGCTTGCTCACGGCAACTCCTTGGACTGGTGCGAATGGCGAACGGGTCGCGCGCTGACATGACAGGGTTTAGCCGGTTCACCGGCGCGGCAAACCATGCGTTATGCAAGAATTTCCTAAGGCATGGGTTGCTTGCTGACGGGGAAGGTGGCTGGACGTGACGACTCCTACGGGACGGCCCGCGGTAGCGGGGGAGGACCTGGAGCGCAGCAGCCGGGTGCTGTTCGCGTTGACCGTGCGCGCGATGGACGGGGTGGGGCATGTGGCTTCCCTGACCGGGCTGCGCGCCCTGCTGGTCCTCGATGACCGGGGCGAGTGCAACCTGCGCGAGCTCGCGACCGAGTTGGCGTTGAGCCAATCGGCGACCAGCCGGATGGTGGACCGGCTGGTCACCGGCGGCCTGCTGGACCGGCGGGTGCCGCCGGACAACCGCCGGGAGGTACGCCTGGCCGCCACCCCCGCCGGCCGCCGGGTGACCAAGCGACTGGTGGCGCTGCGCCGCGCGGCGATCGCCGCGATCGCGGACCGGATGCAGCCCACCGACGTGGGCCAGCTGCGCGAGGGGCTGGCCGCCTTCAGCGCCGC
>DASYGP010000122.1:0-16135 GCA_035999615.1 Mycobacteriales bacterium | reverse complement strand
GCCCACGGCGGCGCGTGCGTGGCGCATGCCCCCGACGGCCGGGTGGTGTTCGTCCGGCACGCGCTACCGGGGGAGCGGGTCCGGGCGGTGGTGACCCGGCACCGCAAGCGGCTGCTGTGGGCCGACGCGGTGCAGGTGCTGACCGCCTCACCCGACCGGGTAACCCCACCGTGCCCCTGGGCCGGGCCAGGACTGTGCGGCGGCTGCGATCTGCAGCACGCCGCACCGGCGGCCGGCCGGTCCTGGAAGGCGGCGGTGGTCCGCGAGCAGCTGCAACGACTGGCCGGCCTGGACGTCCCGGTCGAGGTGCTGGCCCTGCCAGAGGTGCCCGGCGCGGAGGGGCCGGGCCTGGGCTGGCGGACCCGCGTCACCTACGCCGTTGATGCGGGCGGCCGGGCCGGCCTGCGGGCGCACCAGTCGCATGAGGTCATCGCCATCGACCGGTGCCGCATCGCGCATCCCGGCGTGCAGGAACTCGACGTGCCCGGCCGGACCTGGCGGGGGAGCGAGTCGGTGGAGGTGGTGGTCGATGGCCGCGGGCGCACCCGGCTGACCCGGTACCGCGGCCGGGGCCGGCCGGTGCTCGAGGGACCCGCCGCGCTCGTCGAACACGCGGCCGGCCACGACTTTCGGGTCAGCGGCTTCTGGCAGGTCCATCCCGCCGCCGCCGACGCGCTGGCCGGCGCGGTGCTCGAGCTACTCGCGCCACAGCCCGGGGAGCGGGCCCTGGACCTGTACTCCGGGGTCGGGGTGTTCGCGGCCGCGCTGGCCGACGCGGGAGCATCGGTGATCGCGGTGGAGTCCGGGCACCGCGCCGCGCAGGACGCGGTGTTCAACACGGCGGCGCTGGGCGTGGAGGTATGGGAGGGGGACGTCGCGGAGGCGCTGGCCGCCGATCAGCGCGCCGAGCTCGGCCCGATCCAGCTGGTGGTGCTCGATCCACCGCGGGCCGGCGCCGGCCGCGCGGTGGTGGAATCGCTGGTGGCGCTGGCGCCCCGGGCGGTGGCGTACGTGGCCTGCGACCCGGCGGCCCTCGCGCGGGATGTCGCCACCTTCGCCGCCCACGGCTGGCAGCTGGCCGCGCTGCGGGCCTACGACGCCTTCCCGATGACCCATCACGTCGAGTGCGTCGCCCTGCTGCAGCCATGAGCGCGGCGTGAGCGGTGCCTGGACCCCACCGGGCTGGCCCGCCTCGGTGCACCCCCCCGGCGTCGAGGGTTTCCCCCGCACCGCGCAGAACTGGCTGTTCGATCACTGCCCGCCCGATTTTCGGTCCTACGACGTGCTGCGGCGCCACCCGGTGCTGCTCGCGCGGCTGACCCGCGAGCAGCTGACCGCCGCGGTGGAGGCCTGCCGCAGCGGCTACCGCACCGCGCGGGCCGAGCTGCGCGACGTCGTGCCGCCGCCGGTCGTCGCGGAGCTGCTCGGGACCTACGAGCGGGAGGGCCGGCGGCTGGCAGCCGCGGCCCGCGCCGCCGACCTGATCTCCCGCGCGTTGGCCGGCGAGTCGTTCGTGGAGCCGCTGTAATCCGCGGTCCGGAGCCGGTCCGACGTACCCTGGTCGGGTGACGGTCCTGGAGCAGGTGGCCTCGCCGGCCGATCTGCGCCGGCTCACGCCGGCCGAATGTGTCGCCCTCGCCGCCGAGATCCGGGACTTTCTGGTGGCGAAGGTGTCCCGCACGGGCGGCCACCTGGGGCCGAATCTCGGGGCGGTCGAACTCACCCTCGCCGTTCATCGGGTTTTCGACTCGCCGCACGATCGGGTGCTGTTCGACACCGGTCACCAGGCGTATGTGCACAAGATCCTGACCGGCCGCGCCGGCGGGTTCGACACCCTGCGCCAGGCAGGCGGCATGTCCGGCTACCCCAGCCAGGCCGAATCCGAGCACGACCTGATCGAAAACAGCCATGCGTCCACCGCCTTGTCCTACGCCGACGGCCTGGCGAAGGCCTACGCGCTGCGTGGGGAAAGCGCTCGCCGGGTGGTGGCCGTCGTCGGGGACGGCGCCCTCACCGGCGGCATGTGCTGGGAGGCGCTGAACAACATCGCGGCGGCCCGCGACCGGCCGGTCGTCATCGTCGTCAACGACAACGGTCGCTCCTACGACCCGACGATCGGGGGTCTGGCCGAGCACCTGGCCCGGTTGCGGGTCAGCCAGGGGTACGAGCAGACCCTGGATGTGGTCCGGCAGGTGCTTTCCCGGACCCCGCTGGTCGGGGCGCCGCTCTTCGAGGCGCTGCATGGCATAAAGAAGGGCCTGAAGGACCTCGTCGCGCCGCAGGCGATGTTCGAGGACCTCGGCTTGAAATACGTCGGGCCGATCCCGGGCCATGACCTGGCCGCGCTGGAAACGGCGCTGACCAAGGCCCGCGACTTCGGCGGCCCGGTGATCGTGCACGCGGTGACCCGCAAGGGCTTCGGCTACCAGCCGGCCGAGGACGACGAGGCCGACTGCCTGCACCAGGCCGGCGTGTTCGACCCGGCGACCGGCGTGCAAGCCGCGCGCGGCCGGCAATGGACCAACGTGTTCTCCGAGGAGATGCTGCGGATCGGGCGGGAGGACCCGACGGTGGTCGGGGTCACCGCCGCGATGCTGCAGTCGGTCGGGCTGGGCCCGTTCGCGGCCGCGTTCCCCGAGCGGGTGTTCGACGTGGGGATCGCCGAGCAGCACGCGATGACTTCGGCGGCGGGCCTGGCGATGGGCGGGATGAAGCCGGTGGTCTGCCTCTACGCCACCTTCCTGAACCGGGCCTTCGATCAGTTGCTGATGGACGTGGCCCTGCATCGCCTGCCGGTCACCGTGGTCCTGGATCGGGCCGGGGTCACCGGTCCCGACGGAGCCAGCCACAACGGGATGTGGGATCTGTCCTACCTGCAGCTGGTGCCGGGCCTGGCGTTGGCGGCGCCGCGCGACGCTGCCCGGCTGGTCTCGTTGCTGCGCCGCTGCGTGGCCCGCACCGACGGGCCGAGCGTGCTGCGCTTCCCGAAGGCGTCGGTCGGCCCGGACATCGAGGCCATCGACACGGTGGGCGGCGTGGATGTGCTCGCCCGCGGCCCGGCCCGCGACGTGCTGCTGGTCAGCGTCGGCGCGATGGCAGCAACCGCGATCGAGGTGAGCGAACGTGCTGCCGCCCAGGGGATTTCAGTGACCGTCGTGGACCCGGGTTTCGTGGTCCCGGTCAACCCCGCGCTGGTGGAGCTGGCGCGGCGGCACGAGTTGGTCGCCACCATCGAAGACGGTGTACGGGTCGGCGGTGTCGGCGCGCGACTCGCGCTGGAACTGGCAGACGCTGGGGTACGGACCCCGACCATGAGCTTCGGCCTCCCGGCGCGGTTCCTGGCACACGGGGAGCGGCCGCAGATCTTGCACGAGCAGGGCCTGTCCGGTCAGGCGGTGGCGCGGGCCATCGTGGAGGCGGTGACCGCGGAAGGCGTCGATGCCGGCGATGGTGATGTGGACGGGGCGGACCCCACTCGGGTGCGCGACGTCGACGCCGACTGAGCTCTCCGAGGGCTCAGCCCGGGAAGGCGCCCGCCCGACGGTCGCGATGGGGCAGCCCATCGACGGCCCCGATTCCGGTGTTCGGGCCGTCGGCGGCGAGCACCACCTCATCGGCGGTGACCAGCAGCGGACGCCGGAAGCCCCGTTCCGACGGGAGCGTCGCGGCGGCCGCGGCGGCCGCGAAGGCGGGATCCAGGCGGGACAACTGGGTCCAGCCTCGGCTGCGCATCGGCACCACGACCGGGCACAGGCCGCCGGCCGCCTCCGCTAGCCCGCGGCGCAGGCTCGCCGCGCCGAGCAGGGTCACCACGTCGCAGCCGCCCATCGGGCGCAGCACCTCCGCGCCGTCGCGGTTCCACCGGCGGGCAGCCAGCGCGCCCATCTGCTCCAGCCGGGTTGCGCACGCAGGCCACAGCTGCGCCGGGTCGATCCGGGAGGCCCGCCAGATGCTGGGCGGGATGACCGCCACCTCATCGGGGTGATCGCGGTCGAGCCCGAGCAGGCCTAGCCCGAGCTGCAGCGCCCCGCCGAGCGGGGCGCAGCGCACCCAATCCCGGCCCGGATGCAGCACGTGATCGACCGGCAGGCCGACCGGCCGAACCTGATCGGCCAACAACCCCAGCGGCAACTCGGCGACCTGCCGGCGCAGTCCGAGCCAGGCAACGACGCGCTGTCGGGCCCGCGGGGTGCGCAGCGGAGCGCCCTGGGCCGCCGCGAGCAGCGACGACCAGCGCACGACGACCGGTGGGCCGCCGGTGAGCACGATCCCGGCATCGTGGATTTCGAGGTCCACCTCGTCGAGTACCTGCGCCGCGAGCAACAGCTCGCGCAGCGGGGCAGACGGGGACGGCATCTGCAGACGGTACCCACGGAGCACGGTTTCCAGGCCCGAGCGAACGGGTGACCTACGTTGCGTTACGGAAGGTTTACCGAGAGAGAGCGGCGCAGCCAGAGGTGCTCGTCGGCCGGCCCGGCAAATTCGGTGAATCCGAGCCGATGCAGCAGGCGCAGCGACGCTGCGTTGGTGGGATGGACCTGGGCCGTCACGCTCGCCGCCCCCCGCCGAGACAGCTCCTCGAGCAGTAGCCGAACCGCCTCGGTGCCCAGCCCGCGATGCTGCCAGGCCGGCGCCAGGCCGTACCCGATTTCGGTGCTCGCGCCCGCACCTGCCGGTCGGCCCTTGAGTCCGCAGCCGCCCACCACCTGCCCGTGCACCACGATCAGGTACGCCGGGTCGGAGATGGCCAACCCGATCAGGTCGCCCGCGCCGGGCCACCCCCGCCCGGCTACCAGCCCGGCCGGCAGCAGGTCGGCGACTGCGGCACCGCCGGTTTTCCCGTCGGCGAGCAGGGCCCGCGCCCGCGCCAAGAGCGGGGCGGGCGCCGCGCTCAGCGTGACCGTCACGCCTCGATGAGCGCCGCCGCGAGCGGCGCGGCGGTGAGCTGCACCTGCCATGGCCGGGCTCCTCCCTCGACGAGGGCCGCCTCGACCGCGCCGGCCGGGGGCGGCTCCCACGCCAACCGCCGGGACAGCGCCGGCTCGAGCAGGTTTTCCACCGGCAGGGTGTGTGCCTCGGCAAGCGCGGCGAGCGCGGCGCGTACCCGGGTCAGCCGGGCGGCGGCGGCCGGGTCCCGTTCGGCCCACCGGTTGGGCGGCGGTGGCCCGTCGCCGTTGCCGTTGGCCGCGATCCGCGGCAGATCACCGTCGGCCAACCCGGCCGCGCTGTGCAACGCCGCGTACCAGGTCCCGGCGAGCCGGCGCTGCCTCGGTCCGGAAAACACCGGCAGAGCGGCCAGCTCCGCGCGGCTGCGCGGGGCCGCCAGGATCGCCGCCAAGATCGCGGTGTCGGGCAGCACCCGACCCGGCGCGACATCCCGGCGGCGCGATTGTTCATCGCGCGCCTCCCACAGCGCCCGGGCGGCGGCGAGCTGCCGGGGGCTGCGCAGCTTATGGATGCCGGACAGTCGACGCCACGGCTCGGCCCGCGGCGTCGGCGGAAGTTGCGCGGTGGCCAGGACCGCGGCAAATTCCTGGTGCGCCCAATCCAGCTTCCCGGCCTCGGCCAGCTGCTGCTCCAGCAGGTCACGCAACGGCAGCAGCAGCTCCACGTCGAGCGCCGCGTAGGCCAGCCACGACTCCGGCAGCGGCCGGGTGGACCAGTCGGCCGCGCTGTGGCCCTTTTCCAGCCGCACGCCGAGCAGCTGCTCGACCATGGTGCCCAGCGCCACCCGCGGGTAGCCCAGCAGGCGGCTGGCCAGCTCGGTGTCGAACAGCGTGCCTGGGTGCATCCCGACCTCCGCCAGGCAGGCCAAATCCTGGTTGGCCGCGTGCAGCACCCACTCCACGCCGCCCAGTGCCACGCTGAGCCCGGTCAGGTCAGGCACCCCGGTGGGATCGATCAGGCCGGACCCGGACCCGTCGCGCCGGAGCTGGACCAGGTAGGCGCGGGCCGAGTACCGGTAGCCGGAGGCCCGTTCAGCATCGATCGCGACCGGCCCGCGGCCGGCCGCGAACCGGTCCACCAGCTGGGTCAAACCCGGTTCGTCGACGACGACCGGAGGGACCCCTTCGGCCGGTTCGAGCAGCAACACCGGCGGCGTCGTCACGTCATCGGTCGGTTCGGGGGCGTCGACCGGCTCGGAAAGGGCCTCGGTCACCGCAGGTTCACGATCTGCTCACGACCGCGAGCTTAGGTCAGCTCAGCGGATGACACCCGCACGCATCGCCATGGCCACCATCTCCGCGCGGTCACCGGTACCCAGCTTGCGGGCGATCCGGGCCAGATGGCTCTTCACGGTCAACGCCGACAGGCCAAGCTTCTCGCCGATCTCCTTGTTGGACTGCCCGTCGGAGACCAGGGAGAGCACCTCAACTTCCCGACCGGACAGCTCGCCGGTGCCGCCGTCGCCGGCCGGCTGGCCACCGCGGATCCCCGCGGCGAGCAGCGAGGCAACGCTGGGGTCGGCGTACACCCCTCCATCCAGCACGCGGCGCATCCCGTCGGCGACGATCGTGGGGGAGGCGGACTTGAGCAGGTAGCCCTGCGCGCCGGCCATGAACGCGGCGCGGACGGCGTGCGGATCGTCCGCCGCGCTGAGCACGACGAGCCGGCCCCATCCTTCGGCCCGCAGCTGGGTGAGCAGGTCCAGCCCGGAGCCGTCCGGCAATGACAGGTCAAGGACCCCCAGGTCGCGCGGGCCGGTGCGGGCCCGGGCCCGGGCCTCCGCAACGCTGGCGGCCTCGGTGACGTCGCTGGCGCCCATCGCCCGCAGCCGCGCGACCATGGACTCGCGGATCAGGGGGTGATCATCGACGACCATCGCGGTGAAGCTGGGGCCGCTCGGCGCGGCCGCGGCGCCTTGGTTGGGCGCGGCTGCGGAGAGGGGCGAGCCGCCCGGCCGGGGTCGCAACGCTTCATGAGCCGCGTGCGAACGCCCGGGGTGGGTCGCCGTGCTTGGCGGCCCGTACGCCGTGGTGGTCATCGTGGTCCTCTCACCCATGACTGCGCCGTTGCGTAGCCCACCCGTCGCTTCGGCAGGTCGACGTCCGGCCTGAAGTAGGTGCAGTGTGCCGCAAATGACTGGGCCGAACGGGGGAATTAGCGTTACATCCTTCGGAGAGACGTCAAGTCCTGCCATCATCGAGCTCGACACTTCACCGGGCGGATTGGCGTATGTTCCTGCGCCTGCTCACCGGAACGAACGGTTAGCACATGGAGGTTGACATGACAGGCACCCAAACGCAGCTGTCGGGGCACCGGAACCTGGGCGGGCGGACGCGGAGTCGGTTGACGATCCTCGCCTTTGCTGTCACGACCGGACTCACCTTGACGCTGGGTGCCTTCGCGACATCAGCGCACGCCGCCGGCACGTCGGTCGGCGCGGGGACATGGACGGCGCATCGCACGATCAACCCCGATTCCAGCTCCTGGTCGTGAGCGCAGTCCCGTCCTACGGCGGACCTGGTCCAGCTCCCGCCGTGCCGGGCGCCTACCGGTTCCGTCCGTTGGGCAGCGCCGGCGCACTCACGCTACTCGCCGGCGTGCTGGCGATCGGGCTCGGTGCCCCGGCCGGTTTCGGCCGGCCCGCCTGGTGGGCGCTGCCCGCATTGGTGATCGCCGTCGCGCTCTCGGAACTGGCGGTGGTGCATTTTCACATCGGCCGCCAGCGCTGGACCCTGTCATGCACCGACGCGCTGCTGACCCTGGTCTTCGCGCTGGCCCCCGGTAGCTGGATGGTGCTCTGCGTGCCCGGCGGGGTCGCGGTGGCCCAGCTGGTGCGTCGCCAGACCCTCCCGAAGCTGGTCTTCAACGTCACGCAGTTCGCGGCAGCGACCGCCGCGGGCGCGTTCGGCGCGCACCTGGCCGGGCATGCCGGGCTGCCCAGGCTCACCGTCGCCGCGCTCGCCATGACCGCCTTCTGGCTGACCCAAACCCCGCTGGTCGCGTCGGTCGTCGCGATCTCCGAAGGCCGGCGGGTACGCCGGCTGCTCGCCGGCAGCGCGCCGCTCGCCTTCGTGCACACCGCGGCCAGCGCGTCGGTGGGCCTTTTGGCCGCCTGGCTGGCGGTGACCGCGCCGGTCGGACTCCTCGGCCTGCTGGTGCCCTTGGTGCTGCTGTGGTCCTCATTCGACCAGACCAGCCACCGCGCGGCCGAGGCTCGGCTGTTCGCCGAGCTGGCCCGCGGCCAGGAACAGGCCAGCGGGGGCTCGATCGACATCTCCGCCCAGGTGCTGCTCACCGCAGCCGCCCGGCTGTTCGGCGGGGCGGACGTGGAGATGCTCGTGTTCGCCGGTGAGGGGCTGGTCCGCTACCTCGGCGACGAACACGGGGTTCCGGTGCACACCCGCGTCGGGGTGCAGGCGATGGACGCCCCGTGGATCCCCGAGGTGCTCGCCGGCGGGGTGGTGACCGGCAACGAGAAGGGTCACCCTTACTGCGGCATGCGCGTGGGACCGGCGGAGCGGCCCCTCGCGCTGCTGCTCGCGGCCCGTGCGTCGGGGACCGGAACCTTCACCCGCCGGGATGTGCGGTTGGCGCGGGTGCTGGTCGGACAGGCGGAGTCCTGGCTGGCGGTGGCTGACATCGCGGCGGCCCGCGACGCGGCAGTCGGCCGCGCGGAGGCGGCCGGGAACACCGCCCGGGCGCTGGGCGACCTGGGGGCGGACACCGCGCCGGCGCTGTCGGTGCTGCGCGAGAGCGCCGGACGGCTCTCCCGGCTCGCGGCCCGCGGCGACAGCGCCGAAGCGGTCGCGGGAATCGTCGAGGAGCTGCACACCGTGGAGCGGGCGGTCGCCTCCCTGCTCGGCGCGATCGCCCTCGCCGCGGATCCCGACCTCGCGGTGCACACCCTCAGCCTGGCCGAGCTGGAACTCCCGCTGGCCGTGCGGGCCGCCGACTGGACCAGCACCGGGGTCCTGCAGTGACCGGTGCCGCCGGGCACCCCGCTGCCACCGGAGGCCCGCGGTGGTGAGCCTGCGCCGCCGCCGGCGGCGAGCCCTTCCGCTGTGGATGTGGGCCGCGGGCATCGCCCTCGCGCTCGGCGTCATCGTGACCGGCGGCTGCGCAACTGGTATCGCCCTCGCCGGCCGGCTCACCGTCGGCACCGCCGCGCTGTCCCTGGGGCTGGGGGCGTTAGGCACCGCCATCGCGGTGGTAGCCGCCGCCCTCGCCGCGGACAACGCCGCGGAGGCGCTGCGCTCACTGCGCGATGAGGCCGTGCGCCGGATCCGCGAACCCGACCTGATCATCGATCAGACCGAGACGCGGGGCGTCCGCTCCACCGCTGAGATGTCGGAGCTGGGGGCGGCGGTCGAGGCCCTCGCGCTGCGGATGCGGGTCGCGGACGAATTCGCCACCCGGCACAAGCAGGGCGCGGAAGCGGTCAGCGCCGGCATGTTCGAGTTGCTGTCCGGCCTGATCGCCGCCGAGGAAGCCGCGCGTGGGCAGCTCGCCGCCGAACTGCACGACACCGTCGCGCAGTCCCTCGCCGCGGCCCGGACCCTGCTCGCCGACGGGCAGTACCCCCGAGCCGGGGACATGCTCGAGGAAGCCGAAGAGCAGACCCGGGCGGTCATGGCCCGGACCCGGCCCCCCGCCCTCCGCGACGGGGACCTTGCCTTGGCGGTGGGCGAGTTACGCGATGAGATGGCGCAGCGCTACGGCCTGCGGGTGGAGTTGCACTGGCCGGCGCAGCCCCGCGCCCTGCCGCTCGCGGCCGCGGTGACCGTCTACCGCTTCTTCCAAGAATCCCTGCTCAACGTCGTCAAACACGCCGACGTCGACACCGCCCGGGTCGCGTTGGGTTTCGAGGTGGACAGCCTGGTCGCGACGGTGCGGGACACCGGCGCCGGCTTCGATCCCGCGCAGGTCCGCCCCGAGCGGGGCCGGCATGTGGGCCTCGGGTTGCTCCGCGAACGGGTGCGGCTGGCCGGCGGTTCGGTGGAGGTCGTCTCCAAGCCCGGGGCGGGCGCCACCTTGACCATGACCCTTCCGCTGGCGCTTCGCGCCAGCGAGGGGGTGCTCGACCCGGTGGAGACCCAGCCCTCGCTGTTCAACCGGCTGCATTCCGGGCGCTCGAAGGTGCGGTACGCCCCGGCCGGCCTGCCGCAGCCCGATCTTGCCGACGAACTCGCCGGCGAGGTCAGGTAGCCGGTCGGTCACCGGCCACTGCGCGGCTAACCGGGCAGCCGGCGCACCCCGGCCGACGGGGGCAGCCCGCACATGGCGGCGACCGCCGCCACCAGGCCGGACAGATGCGCGCCGAGGTCGGGTCCGGCGGCCCCCTCGGCCAGCACCGGGGTCCAGGAGCAGCGCAGCTCCGCCTCGTGGGTGGCCGAGACGTGGACCAGGCTGCCGTACCGGCGCGAGGTAGTGGTGGTCACCGTCCCGCCGAGCGCGGTGCACTGCGCACCGTAGGCCGCCAAGCCTTCGGCGAACCATTCCCACACGACGTCGGCCAGCAGCGGGTCGTTGGCCATCGCCGCGTCGACCTCGACCCGGGTGAAGGCCACCAGGCGGTCGCGGCCCGACCAGGCCGGCTGACCGGCGGGGTCGTGCAGGTAGACCAGCCGGCCGGTGGCCTCCTCCCCGAGCTCCACACTCCACGCGGCGGCGAACGGGGCGATGCGGTGCGGCGCCGGTGAGTCGCGCACCATCACCGCATCCGGGAGCACCGCCGAGGCGATGCTGTCCACCGCCGCCCGGAAGGCCGCGGGCGCGGGCTCGGGCTCGGGAGGCGTGATCCGACCGGCCAGGGCCGTGGTGCCCCGCCCGCCCGCGCCGGTCACGTCTGCCATGACGCTGACCGTACGGGGACCGGCCGGGTTCCGCTGGTAGCTGCGGCGGGCGTGTCTGCTGCTCCTAGGGTGACCCGGTGGCCGCCTCCCTCGCCCTGCTCGCCAGCCTGCTGTGGGGCACCTCCGATTTCGCCGGCGGTTGGCTCTCCCGGCGCCGGCCGGTGCTGGCGGTCGTGCTCCCCAGCCAACTCATCGCCGTGACCGGGCTGCTGATCGTGGTGACGGCGGCCGGCTTGTTCCAGGTGGCGCCCGCCGCCTGGGCCTGGGGCGCCGCCGCCGGGGTGGTCGGCTCCATCGCCCTCGCCTGTTTCTACCGGGGGCTGGCGGCCGGGGTCATGGGCGTCGTGGCACCCATCGCCGCGACCGGCGTGGCCGTCCCGGTAGCGGTCGGCCTGGGCCAGGGCGAACACCCGCACGTCGCGCAACTGGTCGGCATCGGTGTCGCCGTCGTCGGGGTGGTGCTGGCCGCGCGCCCGGCGGACGCGGCCAATCCGGTCCCGGGCACCGGCAGGTCGTTGCTGCTGGCGTTGGTCGCCGCGGTGGGGTTCGGCCTGGTCCTGGTGTTCATCGCGCAGGGCAGCAAGCAGAGCGCGGCGATGACCCTGGTCGGGCAGCGGGTCACCAACGCGGTGCTGCTCGGGGCGGTCAGCCTGGTGATCCGGCCCGCCGGCGGGTTGATCCGCAATCGCCGTGAGCTGCCACTGATCGCGCTGGTCGGCACGTTCGACCTGTCCGCGAACGGGCTGTACGCCGTCGCGAGCCAGGACGGGCTGGTCAGCGTCGTGGCGGTGCTTTCCTCGCTCTACCCGGCCGTCACCGCGCTGCTCGCGTTCCGGCTGCTGCACGAACGGCTCGGCCGGTTGCAGGCGGCCGGGGTCGGGACGGCACTCGCCGGGGTGCTGCTGCTCGCCGGCGGGTAGCGAGTTCCGCCGGGCGCCCGCCCGGCGTCGGGCGGCCGCCGGGTCGCGGCGTGGGAGCATCGGCAGGTGCCCGACGCGCCTGCCAGCACCTTCCTCGCCGCGTGCCGCCGGCAACCCGTCGCGCGGACACCCGTGTGGTTCATGCGGCAGGCCGGCCGGGCACTGCCGGAATACCGGGCGGCCCGCGCCGGCATCCCGATGCTGGCCTCCTGTCGGATGCCCGAACTCGTCGCCGAGATCACGCTGCAGCCGGTGCGGCGCTACCAGGTCGATGCCGCGGTGCTGTTCAGCGACATCGTGGTGCCCCTCGCGGCGGCCGGCGTCGACCTGGACATCGTCGCGGGGACCGGGCCGGTGATCGCCGCCCCGATCCGCACCGCCGCCGATGTGCGGGCGCTGCCCCCGCTGGACCCCGCGGCCGTGGCCGACGTGGCGGAGTCGGTGCGGCTGTCGGTGCAGGCGCTGGGCGGCACGCCGCTGATCGGTTTCGCCGGGGCGCCGTTCACTCTCGCCTCCTACCTGGTGGAGGGCGGCCCGTCCAAAGACCAGGCCCGGACCAAGGCGCTGATGTACGCCGAGCCGCAGGTCTGGGCCGAGTTGATGGATCGGCTGGCCGACCTGGCGGCAGCTTTTCTGCGGGTGCAGATCGACGCGGGTGTGCAGGCGGTGCAGTTGTTCGACTCCTGGGTCGGCAGCCTGCCGCTGGCGGACTACCAACGGCATGTGCAGCCGTGGTCGGCGCGGGTGTTGGCGGCGGTCGCGGACGTCCCGCGGATCCACTTCGGGGTCGGCACCGGGGAGCTGCTCGGCGCGCTCGGCGAGGCCGGGGCCGACGTCGTCGGTGTCGACTGGCGGGTGCCGTTGGATCAGGCCGCGCGGCGGGTCGGACCCGGCCGGGCGCTGCAAGGAAACCTCGATCCCGCGGTGACCCTCGCCCCTTGGCCGGTCGTTGAGCGGGCGGTGCACCGCGTGCTCGAGGCGGGCCGGGCCGCTGAGGGGCATGTGTTCAACCTGGGGCACGGGGTGCTGCCGCAGACCGACCCGGGGATCCTCGCCGAGATCGTGCGCACCGTGCACGCCGCGCCGCTCGGGGCGGCGCCGGTCCTGGCCGCCCCCGCGGGCTGAACGCCGTGGCGCGGGTGGCGGTCGTCGGCGGCGGCATCGCCGGGCTGGCCGCCGGCTATGCCGCCGCGCAGGCCGGCCATGCGGTCACCGTCTATGAGCGGGCCGGCATTCTCGGCGGCGCGCTGCGGACCGGCACGCTGGGCGGGTTGGAGCTGGAGGAGGGCGCGGACGCGTTCCTGATCCGGGTGCCGGAGGCCCTCGAGCTGGCCCGGCAGGTCGGCTGCACGGTGGTGCACCCGGCCAGCGGGCAGGCGCAGGTCTATGCGGCCGGGCGGCTGCGCCCGCTGCCCCCGGGCACGGTGCTGGGCGTGCCGGGCGGGCTGCGCGGCCTTCGCCCGGTGCTGTCCCGGCGCGGGCTGGCCCGGGCCGGGATGGATCGGCTGCTGCCCGCGAGTGCGCTGGGCGATGACCCCGCGGTGGGGCTGCTGGTCCGGCGCCGGCTCGGGGCCGAGGTGCTGGACCGGCTGGTCGACCCGCTGCTCGGCGGGGTTTACGCCGGGTCCGCTACCGGCCTGTCCGTGCAGGCGACCGCGCCTTTGCTGGCGGCGCCGCGCCGATCCCTGCTGGCCACGGTGGCCGCCCGGCGACCCGCGCCCAGCGGCGGGCCGGTGTTCGGGTCGGTGATCGGCGGGCAGGGGGAGTTCGTCGCGGCACTGGCCCGGGCGCTGCTCGGGGCCGGCGGGCAGGTTCGGACCGGGGAAACGGTCACCGCCCTGGCCCGGGACGGCGCCGGCTGGCGCCTCGGCCTGGGGCCCACGGGACGTCGAGAGAACGCGCACGCCGACGTGGTCATCCTCGCGGTGCCCGCGCCGCGGGCGGCCCGGCTGCTGGCCGATCAGCTGCCCGCGCCGCTGCTGCCCGCCACCGCGTACGCGTCGGTCGCGATCGTCGGCCTGCTCTACCGGCCCGGAACCCCGCTGCCGCCGGGCAGCGGCTTCCTGGTCGCGCCGAGTGCCCGGCGGGTGGTGAAGGCGGTCAGCTTCGTCGGGCAGAAGTGGGGACATCCGCCGGACGCGCCGGTGGTGGTCCGGGCCAGCATCGGAAGGTACCGGGCCGAGGTCGATCTGCAACGGCCGGACCTGGAGCTGGCCGGGCTCGCCGCCGCGGAGCTCGCCGCCATGGCCGGGGTCCCGGGCCGCCCGCAGGCGCATCGGGTCACTCGCTGGGGCGGCGCGTTGCCGCAGTACGCCCCCGGCCACCTGACCCGGGTGCGCGCGCTGCGGGCGGCCCTCCCGGCCGGGCTCGCGGTCTGCGGCGCGGCCTACGACGGGGTGGGGATCCCCGCCTGCGTGCGCTCCGGGCAGGCGGCGGCGGCCGCAATCGGGGGATGATGCTCGCATGGCTGATGGCAAGAACGCACGGGAACTGAACGAGCTCATCCGGTACACGATGTGGTCGGTGTTCAAGGTGGCCACGCCGCTGGGGGACAGCGGCCGGGCCGAGGCCGCCGCCGAGGTGGAGCAGCTGTTCGAGCAGCTCGCGGCGAAGGGGGTCGTGACCCGCGGCAGCTACGACGTGGCGGGGCTCCGCGCCGACGCCGATCTGATGTTCTGGTTCGTCGCGCCCTCCAGCGATGACCTGCAGGAGGCCTACGCGCGGCTGCGCCGGACCACCCTGGGCCGGCACCTGGCGCCGGTCTGGTCGGTGATGGCGCTGCACCGGCCCGCCGAGTTCAACAAGAGCCACCTGCCGGCCTTCCTCACCCATGAGGAACCCGGCGCGTACGTCTGCGTCTACCCGTTCGTGCGCTCCTACGAGTGGTACCTGCTGCCGGACGCGGAGCGCCGCACGATGCTCGCCGAGCACGGGCAGATGGCCCGGGAGTTCCCGGACGTGCGGGCCAACACCGTCTCCTCGTTCGCGCTGAACGACTACGAATGGATCTTGGCGTTCGAGGCGCCCGAGCTGCACCGGATCGTGGACCTCATGCGTCACCTGCGCGGCGCCGATGCCCGGCGGCACACCCGCGAGGAGGTGCCGTTCTACACGGGCCGGCGCCGCCCGCTCGGGGAACTGGTGCAGGCCCTGCCCTGAGCGAGCCTCAGTGCGCCAGGGCGGCGGCCAGCGCATCCAGGACCCGCGGTTCGAACAGGGTCAGGTTGCCGCTGCCGTAGGCCCGCTCCACGACCTCCAGCACGACGGTCTTGCTCTGCCGGATGGCCTGCGCCATCGCGGCGACATGCTGATCCAGCCCCTGGTTGGCGATCAGCGTGAGATCCGCGAAGAACGGGCGCTCCTGCGGCAGGCTGATCGTGTTGAACGAGTCGTTGAAGATCAGCGTCGGTCCGGTGATCAGCTGGGCGGATCGGCTGCTCGCGGTCAGGTGCGAGATCCCCTGATTGCCGATCTTGCCACCGTCGGCCCGCAGCAGGCTGACCCCATCACGGCGCACATCGAAGCCGGGGAAGGTGTTGGTCTGCGGCGTGCCGAGCAGCTTCGTCTCGTCCCCGATCGCGGTCTGCGGCCCGGTGCCGACGATGTGCGTGCCGGCGGTGACCCGCGGATCGAGTCCGGCCGCGACCGCCTCGGCGTAGGTCGCGGCGGCGAGGGGAGCCCAGTGGCTGTCCAGGTGCCGGAAGATGGGCTCGGGGGTGCGGGCCTGCAGGCGCTGCAGCACCCGATAGGTGTCGATGTAGCCGGCCGGCGGGTGCGCGTCGAGTTGCCGCCACAGATCCGCCTTCTCGGCGTTGGCGCAGGACTTTCCCGGATACGCCGCGGGGAGCAGGTTCGGTTCGATCGACGACTTGTCCGGCGGCACCACCAGCGCGAACCGGGCCCCGGTGCTGCGCACCAGCGCGGCGAAGCGGTTGGTGGCGGCGAAGACCTGGGCGTGCGTCAGCTGCGGGTTGCACGGGAAGCCGATCTCATCGCCGAGGAAGATCGTGCCGCCCTGGCCGACGATCACCGGCGGCACCTGCACGCTGGGCGCGTGGCCGACCGGACCGGACCCGGCGTTGACCCCGCCGACGGGGACCCCGGTGTCCCCGGCACCGGCCTGCTGGCCGTAGCTCGGCGGCTGGTGCCACAGCTTCTCCGCGACGGTCGTGTTCAGCCGCACCGCCCGGTCCCGCAGCGGGAGGTGGTCGGTCGCCCACGAAGTGAACCCGGCGAAAAAATGCCAGCCCGAAGTGATGCTCGGGAACGCGGCCAGCCGCCGGTTCTCGATCTGCCCCGGCTGCGCGCCGAGCACCCCGGCCAGGCCCGGGCCGAAGAAGAACAGCGCCGCGCAGATGATCAACAGGTAGCGCCCGGCCCGGCCCTTCCAGGGCGGCCGGCGACTGGGGATGCCCG
>DASYGP010000121.1:0-1649 GCA_035999615.1 Mycobacteriales bacterium | reverse complement strand
GCGGTGCGCGTAGCCGATCGCGGCGGCGCGGTCCCGCGACCCGGTCTTGGCGAAGATCCGGCTGATGTGGGTCTTGACCGTGTGGTTGCTCAGGAACAGCTGCGCGGCGATCTCCGGATTGGTCATCCCGTGGGCGATCATGCCCAGGATCTCCGCTTCGCGCTGCGTCAGGCCGTCGGGGAGCGGCGCGCTCCGGGCGGGCTCGGGCTTCGGGGGGGCTTCCGTGGCGGCGAGCAGCGTCGCATGCACGCGGGGGTCGAAGACCGTCAGCCCGCCTACCGCCGCGCCCAGCGCCCGGGCGATCTCGGTGTAGTCGGCGTCCTTGGTGAGGTAGCTGCGCGCGCCGGCCCGGAGCGCGTCCAGGACCGAGCTGTCGTCCGCGTATGTGCTGAGCACGACGATCGCGACCTCGGGGTGCTCGGCGGTCAGCCGGCGGATGGCGCCGATGCCGTCCAGGACGGGCATGTGCAGGTCGAGCAAGATCGCGTCGGGGTGGTGCTCGGCCACGAGGTCCAGGGCCTGCTCCCCGTCCGCGGCGGCGCCGACCACCTCGATGTCGGGTACCGCGTCGAGCAGCAGGACGAGGCCCTGGCGCACGCTGGCCTGATCATCGGCGATGACGAGGCGCAGCGGCGCCCCCGCCGGTGGGGTGGTCATGAAGCCATGGTCTCAGGCTGGCGGCGCGGTAGTTCGGCGGTCACGATCCACTGGCCGTCGCGGCGCCCCGCCTCGAGGGTTCCGTTCAGCAGCCGGAGCCGTTCGTGCATGCCGGTCAGCCCGTAGCCGCCGTTGACGGTGCTCACGTCCGCCGCCTGGCGGGTGTCCGCGCTCGGGGGCAGGTCGTTGCGGACGGTGAGCCGGACATCGGCGTCGCCGTAGTCGAGACGGACCGCCACGGGCTGCCCCGCGGCGTGCTTGGCCGCGTTGACCAGGGCCTCCTGGGCGATGCGTAGCAGCGCGAGCGTGGCGTCCGGGGGCAGGACCGCGGGGACGCCGCCGGTGTCGTAGCTGACGGGAACGTGATACCGCTGCGCGTGGGTGTCGGTGACCAGGGCGAGTTCCTCATCGAGCGGCAGGGTGTCGGTGCGCAGGGCCTGAACGGCGCGGCGGGTCTCCACCAGGCCCTCGGCGGCCATCTGCTGGGCCGCGGCGAGCAGGTCACTGGCCTGGTCGGCGTCCTTGTGCAGCACCGACCGCGCCGCCTGGATCTGGATCCCGAGCGCGCCGAGCGAGTGGGCGAGCACATCGTGGATCTCCCGGGCGATCCGGGTGCGCTCGTCGAGGAGGTCGGCCCGGCGCTGCTCGGCCTGCAGTTGCTCGCGCTGGGCCAGCAGCGCCGCCGCCTGCTCCGCCTGGACCCGGTACGCGCCCCAGTTGTGCCCGATCACCAGGCCGGCGAGCACGATCGCCGGGAGCCCGAGCAGCGTGCCGTAGCTCTGGCCGAAAGCCAGCCCGCTGACCTCGATCGCGAGTATGCCCGCCGCGGTCACGGCCACCGCTGCCGCGAGGTCGCTGTTAACGCCCGCGGCCATCGCCGCCACGAACGCGAAGACCACCATGGCCGAACCGCCGCCGCCAGCGCCGGCCGCGAACCCCGAGGCGAAGGCGATCACCCCGCGGAGCACGGGCAGCGCCCAGGCGGGATATCG
>DASYGP010000093.1:0-7100 GCA_035999615.1 Mycobacteriales bacterium | reverse complement strand
TCGTCGCATCCTGGGGCTGGAGTAGGTCCCAAGGGTTGGGCTGTTCGCCCATTAAAGCGGTACGCGAGCTGGGTTTAGAACGTCGTGAGACAGTTCGGTCCCTATCCGCCGCGCGCGCAGGAGACTTGAGAAGAGCTGTCCTTAGTACGAGAGGACCGGGACGGACGAACCTCTGGTGTGCCAGTTGTTCTGCCAAGAGCACGGCTGGTTGGCTACGTTCGGCAGGGATAACCGCTGAAAGCATCTAAGCGGGAAGCTCGCTTCAAGATGAGGTCTCCCACAGGGTCAACCTGGTAAGGCCCCCGATAGACCATCGGGTTGATAGGCCGGAAGTGGAAGCGGGGTAACCCGTGCAGCTGACCGGTACTAATAGGCCGAGGGCTTGACCACAAATATGCTACGCGTCCACTGTGCGGTTCACGAGTTACGGTCGGTTGACCACAACTCCATAGAGTTTCGGCGGCCATAGCGAAAGGGAAACGCCCGGTCCCATTCCGAACCCGGAAGCTAAGCCTTTCTGCGCCGATGGTACTGCTCGGGTGACTGGGTGGGAGAGTAGGTCGTCGCCGGACATCATTCATGATGAGGGTCATCCTTCGGGGTGGCCCTCATCGTGCGTTCCGGCCCACCTTCACCATGATCCACGTGCACCAAAACCCACCTGCACCAAAACCCACCTGCACCACAACAGCAGTTCCATCGTCATCAGTTGAATCGTCGCTGTCAGGAGCCACACCATGCCGAACGAGCCTTCCGCCCCGCGCGGGCGCGGCAATGCCCCGCGGGGCAAGAACGCCCCGCGCCCGGCGAATGCCGCCCGCGGCGACGCCCGTCGGAGCAACGCCTCACCCGCGCCTCGCCGTACGGGCCGCCCCGACTCCCCAGGTCGACCCACCGGGGGAGCCCCCAGGACGGGAAGCTCCGCGTCGGGTCGTCCGGCCGCGTCGGGTCGTCCGGCCGCGTCGGGTCGTCCGGCCGCGTCGGGTCGCCCGCAGGGTCGCGGCAACGAAGACGGTGCGGCTGGGCGCGGCTGGGCAGAGCGTCCGACTTCCTCGGGTCGCCCGCCGGGTCGCGGCGCTCGTCCAGCCGGAGCTGGTGGGGCCTCCACCTCCGCCGGTCGGGCCGCGGGATCTGGCGCGCCGCGGAGTCGAGATGACGGTCCGGCGCGATCGGGAGGCCCAAGTTCAGCACGTCCGCCGGCGGCCCGCCGTCGCGGAGGCAACGACCAGACGCGCGGTTCTGCATCGTCTCGCCCAACTTCGAAGCGACGTGATCCTCGAGCCTCCGGCGCAGACAAGGGGGGGACCCCCGGCCGTCCCTCCGCTTCGGATGGATCGTCCAATCGTGCTTCTCGTCCGTCGTCGGATCGGGATGCTCGCGGCCAACGCCCGGAGGCCGCCGGTCGCCCGGCATCGTCCCGGGATGCTCGTCCTCCGCGTTCGGAGGCCGCCGGTCGCCCGGCATCGTCCCGCGATGCTCGACCCCGCATGGCTTCTGCTCCGCGGGCTTCCGCCCCCCAGTCTTCGGGGCCACGACCACGGAGCGGCGACCCGCGCGGTCGCAGCGATACGCGCCGACCCCAGGAGCGCCCGGACCGCCGCGATGCGCCGCCGGGGATGTCCCGAATGCCTCGCGTCGGCGGGCCAGGATCCGGCGAGTCGGGGCCGATTGTTCCGCGCACGCCCGCACCCCCACTGCCGGACGAGGCCACCTTGTCGGTGCTGCACCCGTCGGTTCGCGAGGCGGTTCATGGCCTCGGGGCCTCGATGGCAGCGGTCGTCGGGAGACATCTCGCGGCGGCGGGGTTGCTCGTGGACGAGGACCCCGAGCTCGCCCTGCTGCATGCATCCGCGGCCAAGTCCCGTGCCCCCCGCCTCGCCGAGGTACGCGAGGCAGTTGGCATCGCCGCCTACGCCGCCGGGCAATTCAGCCTGGCCCGCTCCGAGCTGCGGGCCGCCCGCCGGATGACCGGTGCCCCCGAACTGCTGCCACTGCTCGCCGATTGCGAACGGGCCCTCGGTCAGCCAGAACGCGCCCTCGAGATCGCCGCCGATCCCAGCGCGGCCCGGCTCACCGCCGACGAGCAGGTGGAACTGGCCATCGTCGTCTCTGGTGCCCGGCGCGACCTCGGCGAGCCGGAGGCAGCGCTGCAGGCTCTGGAACGCCCAGAGCTACGCGGACCGGTGCGGGACGCCGCCGGCCTGCGCTTGCGGTACGCCTATGCCGAAGCGCTGATTGCGGCCGGCCGGAGCGACGAGGCGGTGGACTGGTTCACGCAGGTGGCGACCGCCGACGATGAAGGTGACACGGACGCTTGGGAGCGGCTGCACGCCCTCCGCGGGTGACGCCGATGGAGCGAAATCGTCGTTAGTTGATCACTGCGGCGACGATATTGCTCCATCGGCGCGCGATATCGCTCCACGGACCGCGGACCGGCGCGGGAAGCGCCCCCTCGGCATGCGAACGTTCAGCACGCGAGGTAGCGGGGCAAGCGTGTGAGCGGGTAAGCGGGGTAGGCGCGTTTCCGCGAGGCGCCGAAGCTCGCCGCCGGGCGGGAGCGGCTGCGCGCCGGTCGCGGGTGACGCCAATGGAGCGAAATCGTCGTTAGTTGATCACTGCGGCGACGATATTGCTCCATCGGCGCGCGATATCGCTCCACCGACCGCGGACCGGCGCGGGCAGCGCCCCTCGGCCCGCGAACGCTCAGCACCCGAGGTAAAGCGGTAAGTGGGCAAGCGGGGGACGCCGAAGGCTCCCGTCATCCACAGATTGGCCGCACCCAGCCCACGCCAGTACGGCCGGCGGGATGCTGGCCGGGCGGTTCGTGCGGGCGGATCGCGGATTGGAGAAACGGCGATGCGACGACAGGCGACTGCACCCTCCACCAGTGCCACCTCGGCCAAGGCGAAGACACCCCCCGCCAAGGCCAGCGCCCCCACCACCAGGACTACCGATGCGAACTCGTGCGACAACAGCGGGCCGCAGCCGGCCGCCGCGGTGAACGACGGCGCGGTCGTCGGCGATCCCGCGAATGGGCCGATTCACTGCAACGAGGTGTTGCTCATCGGCCGGGTGTCAGCGGTTCTCGAGCCGCGCCAGCTGCCCAGCGGCGATGTGCTCGCCTGCTTCCGGCTGGTGGTGCAGCGGCCCGTTGCCGCCCGCGGTCCGGGGGAGCGGGGCGCCCGCGTCGACGTCTTGGACTGCCAGACGGCCCGCCCCGCCCTGCGCCGGGTGGTGGCCCGGCTGCAACCCGGCGATGCGGTCGAAGTGCACGGCGCCCTCCGGCGCAGGTTTTTCCGGGCCGGAGGAGCTCCGGCCAGCAGGCACGAGATCGAAGTCAGCGCGATGCGCCGGCTCAACCGGCCGCCGCGGGGTCGGCCTGATCCGGCCAGGCGCGCAACACCAGTCCCGAGCGTGGTTTAGGAACGAACAACGTCGACTTGCGGGGCATGCGTTCCCCGGCCGCGGCCACGGCGAGCACATCGGATGTCGGGGTCGGCGCGAGGAGCAACGCGACCGCGTCGCCGCCGTGCCGCTGCGCCGTCTCTACCGCGGCCAGCACCTCGCCCAGGTCGTGGGCGTAGCCCACGTTCGCTTCGGTGTCCTCGAGCCCCAGGACCTGCGGGATGAGCCACCGGTGCGCGACGGTGACGTCGAGTGCGGCCCAGGCCTCGGAGCGGTCCAAATCTTCGCCGGTACGGACAGCCGCCCCGATCTGTTCCCCGTCACTCGGGCCGATCAGCACCCCGCGCTGGGCGTCGGCGAGCACAAAGGCCGTACCGGCGCCGGACGATCGGGCGGCATCAAGCTCAGCCAGCCAGCCTTCCCGTCCCGGCGGCAGTTCCCGGACGCCAACCCCCGCGCCCACGGTCCGGGTGACGGCGTCGTCGAGTGACATCCCATGGACGATGCGGTGAATGGGTTCGACCCGCGGGCCGTAGTTGGCATCCACCAGCAGGGCCAGGCCAGCGTCCCACGGTCCGGGCCCACGGCCGGCGTCATGGCAGGCACGCTGGTGCTGCAGATAGGTGGCATAGCGGTGATGCCCGTCGGCGATGACCGCCTTTCGGGGGAGCAGGTCCGCCGCGACCGCGGCGAGCACGTCCGGGTCGGATTCAGGCCACAGCCGGTGCCGGGCACCGCTGTCATCGGTCACATCAAGTGCGGGTTGTGTCCGGTCTGGTAGCTCGCGCACCAGCGCGCTGGCCGCGCCGCCGCCCTCGTAGAGCAGGAAGATCGGTTCCAGGTCGGCTTCGGTCGCGGTGGCGAGCGCCAGCCGGTCGGCGACCGGACCGGCCATCGTGTTCTCGTGCGGCAACACGACGCCGGCGTCGGGTGCGGTGAGACCAACCGCGCCGAGCAGACCGCGGACCACATGACCGGCGGCCTCGGTGATCTCGTACACGTACAAGGCCCGATCGCGGTCCGGGACTAACCAGCCGTTGGCCCGCCATGCCCGTAACGTCGCGGCTGCCTGTGCGTAGCGATCCTCCCCGGCGGAAGGTCCGGCCGGCTGGCCGTCGTCGGTCGGGGTCAGGCGTGGCAAGATCAGACGAACAACGTTCGCCGGACTGGCGGCGGCAAGCAGGTCCCACCGCCGATCGTCGATTACGTCGTACGGCGGGGCGGTTACCGCGGCCGGTCCACCGGGAACATTCGGTGCGTAACGCAGCGCTCGAAAGGGAGCAAGGACAAGCCCTGCCGGTACGGGGGGCGCTGGTGGCATAGCCCGATGCTAGGGGTGCGGCCTCAGCACGGCGGCAGAGCAGGTCACGGGAGGTGCACATGAGTGAGCCGGCTGACCCGACCCGCGTGGGCAGCCCCGCGGGTGACGTGTACGACTGGATGCAGCGAGGCCTGGCGCTGCTCGCCGCTGGCCACGCCGCGGCCGCCGCCGAGCTGCTCGAACACGCCGTCCGCGCGGAGCCCGGCACTCCGGCCGTCCGGGAGGCGCTGGCCCGCGCGCAGTTCGACGCCGGGCGCTACCAGGCCGCCGGCGTGAATTTCACCTGGCTGGTGCAGCACGACCCCACGGATCACTACGCCCACTACGGGGCCGGGCTCGCCGCTCAGCGCACCCAGGACCCGGCCCGGGCGGTGGAACTGCTCGCGCTCGCTGCCGCGATGCGTCCCGATCTGCGGCACTACCGGCAGGCGCTCGCCGCGGCCCGGGCCACCGTCGCTGCCCGGCGGTCGGCCTGACCGCCGACGCGTACCTGTCCGGTGGCCCCGCCGCCCTGGCCGGTTGCGCGCAGCCTCCCGCGCAGGTATTCGACGTGGCGCTGCTCGACCTCGACGGAGTGCTCTACCTCGCCGAGGACCCGGTGCCGCACGCGGCCGAGGCGTTGGCCGCCGCCGCCGAGCTCGGCCAGCGCCGCGCCTACGTGACCAACAACGCCCTACGTACCCCGGGGGAGGTGGCCGCCAAGCTACGCGGGCTTGGCGTTCCGGCCGACGCCGACGACATCGTGACCAGCGCGCAAGCGGCGGCGACCATCCTTGCCGACCGGCTGCCCCCCGGCAGTGCCGTACTCGTCACGGGCGGTGCAGGGCTCCTTGAGGCGGTAAGGGCCAGCGGATTCAACATCGTGGACAACGCCGATGACACGCCGGCGGCGGTGGTACTGGGCTACGACCCGGACCTGAACTATCGGCGGTTGGCGGAGGCGAGCCTCGCGATTCGCCGGGGCGCCCTGTTCGTGGCGTGCAACCGGGACGCGACGGTGCCCACCCCGCGCGGCCCGCTTCCCGGGATGGGCGCCCTGACCGCGCTGGTGGTGACCGGTTCGGGGTGCGAGCCGCTCGTGGCGGGCAAGCCCGAGCTGGCCTTGCATGCGGAATCGGTGCGCCGCAGCGGCGCGCAACGCCCGCTGGTGGTGGGGGACCGGCTCGACACCGATTGCGAGGGGGCCCGCCGCGCCGGCACCCCGTCGCTGCTCGTGCTTACCGGTGTCACGGACGTGGCTGCCCTGTGCGCGGCGGGTCCGTTGCAACGGCCGGATCTGATCGCCGCCGACCTGCGTGGCCTGCTGGCCGCCCACCCCCCTGCTTCCGGGGGCCGGTGCGGCGCGGCGCGAGCCCGGCGCGAGGGCGATCGGATCGCGGTCGAGGCGGATTCGGCGCCGCTGGACGCACTACGGGCCGCGGTCAGCCTCTGCTGGGAGGCGGTCGACCAGGGCCGGCCGGTCCCGCCGATCGACGGGTTGCCGGCCGCCTACGGCTGAGGGCCGGCCAGCTGTCGGGCAGTCGGGCCGGCGGCCGGCGGGACAGACCCACCTCAGAGCAGGGCGCGCAGCCGCAACAGGTCCAGCGGGTTTGCGTCGACCCGTAACCGTCCCGATGCCCAGGCCAGGGCGAAGTTCAGCTCTCCCGCGGCCAGGGCAAGCACATCATCGCTGCGGGCTGTCAGCCGGATCTGGGCGCGGCCGGCGCTGTCGTCGTCCATGACCAGATCACGCAGCTCACCGTCTTGCAGGCAGCCGGTCCAGGAGGTGTCGAGGTCGGTGACATGCAGCGACAGCGTGCGTTCGACCGAGTGTCGCCGCCGCAGGTCAGGGTCGATGTCGGCAAGTCTCGCCGCCAAATCCTGCAAGGCCTGTTCGCAGTCCTCGACCGCTGCCATACCGCCCTGCCCCTGGTCCTTCGGGCCACTGCGCCCGTCCCGCTGGGGAGCCTAGCCAACCCGCGGGATGGGCTGGTCGCGTCCCTAGTCCGCAGCCGACCTGGCTGGGCGGTAGCGTGCGCCAACAGACCAGCCGGGCCGCGGGTAACCCGACGGCCCCGATCAGTAGGGGGCACCATGGTTCGCGATGCCGTGCGGGGCTATCTCGGGCTGGCGAGCGGATTGACCGCGGTGACCCGCCAACGGGCTGTGGCAGCGGCGCGGGCGCTCGCAAGCAGCAGCGAAGCTACCGCCGAACAGGTGCAGGCGATCGCCGAGGACTTGTTCGAGACGAGCCGGGCCAACCGGATCGCGGTGACCTCACTGGTCCGGGTGGAGGTCGAACGGGCATTGGGCCGGCTGGGTCTCGCCTCCGCCGACGAGCTGAAGACCCTCACTGCCCGGCTCGCTGCGGCGGAGTCCGCGCTGCGTGCTGCTG
>DASYGP010000013.1:0-56274 GCA_035999615.1 Mycobacteriales bacterium | reverse complement strand
CGGGATGCATTGATGTCGCACCTGTTGGCCGCGAGCCTGCCGCGGCTCCCGGCGGGGGTGAGCGTGCCCGTGGCGGTGGTGCTGCTGCTCGCCGCCGCGTTCTGGGTCGCGAAGAAACTCCTGGTGCTCGCCGTGGTGGCCGCGGTGGTCGCCGGGCTGGTCGTGGCCTACCAGGCCGGCGCCTTTCCTACTCACCGGTAGCATTCGCGCGCATGGAACAGATCCGCGCCGCGATCCTGGCCGACGAGCGGGCCGCCCTGGCTGGTCTGCCGATCCCGCCCAGCTACCGCGGGACCGTCGTCCGGGCCGGCGAGGTGGGCATGTTCGAGGGGCAGGTCACCAAGGACAAGGACCCGCGCCGCTCGCTGCACCTCGATGAGGTGCCCACCCCGGAACTGGGCCCGGGTGAGGCCTACGTCGCGGTGATGGCGAGCGCGATCAACTACAACACCGTGTGGACGGCCATCTTCGAGCCGATGGCCACCTTCGGGTTCCTGCAGAAGTACGGCCGGCTGAACGCGCTGGCCAAACGGCATGACCTGCCCTATCACGTGGTGGGCTCCGACCTCGCCGGTGTCGTGCTGCGCGTCGGGCCGGGGGTGAGCCGGTGGAAGCCCGGCGATGAGGTGGTGGCGCACTGCCTGTCGGTCGAGCTGGAGGACGCGGCCGGTCATGACGACACGATGCTTGACCCGCAGCAGCGCATCTGGGGCTTCGAGACCAACTTCGGGGGGCTGGCCGAGCTGGCCCTGGTGAAGGCCAACCAGCTGATGCCCAAGGCCCAGCACCTGACCTGGGAGGAAGCCGCCGCGCCGGGGCTGGTCAACTCGACCGCCTACCGGCAGCTGGTGAGCCACCATGGCGCCGGCATGAAACAGGGCGACAACGTCCTGATCTGGGGGGCGAGCGGTGGCCTCGGGTCCTACGCGACGCAGTTCGCCCTCGGTGGGGGCGCGGTGCCGGTGTGCGTGGTGAGCTCGCCGGAGAAGGCCGCCATCGCGCGTTCGATGGGCGCCGAGCTGGTGATCGACCGGGTCGCCGAAGGCTTCCAGTTCTGGGCGGACGAGCACACCCAGGACCCAAAGGAGTGGCAGCGTTTCGGCAAGCGCATCCGGGAGCTCACCGGCGGGGAGGACGTGGACATCGTCCTGGAGCACCCCGGCCGCGAGACGTTCGGCGCCTCGGTCTACGTCACCAAAAAGGGTGGCACGATCGTCACCTGCGCCTCGACCAGCGGCTACCTGCACGAGTACGACAACCGGTATCTGTGGATGCAGCTGAAGCGGATCGTGGGATCCCACTTCGCCAATTACCGTGAGTCGTGGGAGGCGAACCGGCTGATCGCCAAGGGCCGGATCCACCCCACCCTGTCCCGGGTCTACCCGCTGGCCGAGACCGGCCAGGCCGCGTTCGACGTCCACCGCAACCTGCATCAGGGGAAGGTCGGGGTGCTGTGCCTGGCCCCCGAAG
This sequence comes from Mycobacteriales bacterium, assembly GCA_035999615.1. Classification (GTDB taxonomy): domain Bacteria; phylum Actinomycetota; class Actinomycetes; order Mycobacteriales; family CAJCIY01; genus DASYGP01. The sequence goes on along the minus strand of DASYGP010000013.1, from coordinate 54,804 downwards.
AGGGTCTCGGGGTGCGCGACCACGAGTTACGGGCCCAGCACCTGACGGCCATCAACCGATTCCGCGGGGTATAGCGGCCGGCGCGGGGAGCCGGTTCAGCCGTTGCTGCAGCGCGTACCAGCGGCCGGGACGGAAAGGGTCACCAGGTAGGAGTCCGCGAGCTTCCTGGTGCACGCGCTGTAGCCGTAGGCGGTGTGCTGCTCGCCGACGTTGGTGAGCAGCACCCCGGAGGACAGCCCCTTGGCCAGCGACACCCCTTCGCTGTACGGCGTGGCCGGGTCACCGGTCGTGGCCACCACCAAGATGGGCGGCGCGCCGCGTGCGGTCAGCGGCGCGATCGGCGCCCCCCGGTCGGCCGGTGGGAAGTAGGCGCAGCCCAGGGTGACGTTGAGGTTGTCGACCCCGAAGTCGGGCGCGGCAGCGAGCGCAGACGCGTCATCGGCGAGGAACTGTTGCGGCGTCGCCGGCCAGTTGTAGTCGCGGCAGTTGATCGCCAGGTTCGCCTCGGTGGAGTTGCGGTAGGTGCCGTTGTCCTGCCGGTCGGTGTAGAAGTCCGACAGTCGCAGCAGCGGGCCCCCGTCACCGTTCTCCGCGGCGCCCAACGCGTCGGCGAGCATCGGCCAGGACGCCGGGTCGTACAGTGCCACGCCGATGCCAAAAAAGGCCTGGCCCGCGTGCAGTTGGCGGCCGCCGAACGCCGGCAGCGGCGACGCGTCGATGCGCGCGACCAGGGCCCGGAGCGCGGCGTGCGGGTCACCGTGGATGTGCCAGCCGCAGTCCGGTCGCCGCTGGCAATCGGCGAGGAACCGGTCGACCTGCCGCTGGAAGCCCTTGCTCTGGTCGTTGGTGGCCTGGACCGGCGGAATGCTGGGGTCCAACGCACCGTCCAGGACCAGCGCCCGCACATGGCTGGGGAACTCCTGCGCGTACTCGGCGCCGAGGAAGGTGCCGTAGGAGAAGCCCAGATACGTCAGCTTCGGGTCGCCGAGCGCGGCCCTGATGTTGTCCATGTCCTTCGCGGCGTCCTTGGTGCCCACGAACGGCAGCAGGTCCCCCGAGCGGGCGACGCAGCCGTCGGCCAGCTTCTTCGAGCCGGCCTCCAGGGCCGCCGTCGCCGCCGCGTTGTCAGGCGAGAAGTCCAGCGCGGTGAACGCGTCCAGACCCGCGCTGTCCACGCAGTGCACCGCGGTGGAGTCGCCCACGCCCCGCGGATCGAATCCCACGACGTCGAAGTGCTGGTGCAACGTGCTGTCCACCTGACCGGACAGGAAGTCCCAGTCGGCCACCGCCGATGCCCCGGGACCGCCGGGGTTGACCAGTAGCGAACCCTGCTTGGTCCCGGTGGCCTTGGTCCGGATCAGCGCAATGTCGATCTTCTTGCCGTCGGGCTTGCTGTGATCCAGGGGAACCTGCAACGTCGCGCAGTCGTAGCTGCCGGTGTAGGACCGGCTGCACCGGCCCCAGGCCAGCGGCGCCGGGCCGGCAGCGCTGTTCGTCGCGCCGCTGGCGGTTGCTGGACCCGACGCCGGCTGGCCGGTCGCCGCGCCGGAATGACTGGAACAGGCGGCCAGCGCGAGGACGCCGAGCGCTGCGGCAGCGGCCAACGGGAGGGATCGGTGGGAGCGCACCAGCCCATCCTGCAACACCGCCGGGGCCAACGCCCCGCGGTCGTGATTACCGTCGCGGGCGCCCGCCGCGGCACGGGTATCGACGGCACCTGGCGCAACCAGGCACAGTAGGGGGCATGGTTCACGACATGCAGGCACAAACCGAGACCCTTCCCGTCGCCACCGGCAGCACCGACACCGGTGAGATGCCCCTGGCCAGCCGCGAAGGGAGCGTCTTCGACGTCGTCCTGCGCGGATACGACCGGCAGCAGGTGGAAGAGCGGCTGGGGCAATGGTCCGCCGCGCTGGGGGCCGCGGAGCGGCAGCGGGATGCCGCACTCGCCGCCCTGCGCCAGGCCAGGGCCCAGGCCGCGACCACTCCGCGGGCCGCCGAGGAGGTCAGTGACCGGCTGCGCGAGATCCTGCGGCTGGCCGATGAGGAAGCCGACGAGATCCGGGCCCGGGCGCGCGAGGAAATTGAGGGCGCGGTGGACCGGGCCCGGTACGAGGCCGAGCAGGTGCGGCAGGCCACCCGCGAGGAGGTCGAGCAGATGTTGGCCCAGGCCCGCGCCGAGGCCGCGGACCTCGCGACGCACACGGCCCGCCGGCGCGAGCAGACCCAACACGAGCATGAGCAGCTGCTGGCCGCCCAGCGCGACGAGCAGGCCGCCGACAAGGACCGGCTCACCCGGGAGCTGGCGGAGCTGGAGGACCGCCGCGACCGGGTCCGCGCCGACGTGACCCGGCTGCGCGATGCACTCGCGGCGAGCGTCAGCGCGGTTCCCGAGGCGTGACGCCGCGCGCCGCGTAGGCTCCAGGCTGCCCCAACTATCACCAACAAGGACGGCCTACATGGGACTCGGGACGCGGCTGGCCACGATCTTCAAGGCCAAGGCCAGCAAGGCGCTGGACCGCGCGGAGGACCCGCGCGAGACGCTCGATTACTCCTACGAGAAGCAGCTGGAGTTGCTCACCCGAACCCGTCGGGGGGTGGCCGACGTCGCCACCAGCCGCAAGCGGCTCGAGCTGCAGATGCAACAGCTGGACCAGAACGCCAACACCCTCACCCAGCAGGCGCAGGCGGCGCTCACCGCCGGCAAGGAAGACCTGGCCCGGGAGGCGCTGTCCCGCAAGGCCGGCCTCGCCCAGCAGACCGCCAGCCTGCAAACCCAGCATGATCAGTTGGTGGTGCAGGAGCAGAACCTGACCGCCGCCGTACAGCGGCTGGCCGCCAAGGTGGAGGCGTTCCGCACCCAGAAGGAGACCATCAAGGCCACCTATACCGCCGCCGAGGCGCAGACGAAGATCAGCGAGTCGGTTTCCGGACTGTCCGAGGAGATGGGCGACGTCTCCAATGCCATGCAGCGAGCCCAGGACAAGACGGCGCAAATGCAGGCCCGCGCCGGCGCGCTGGATGAGCTGATGGCTTCCGGCGCGCTGTCCGACCCCACGGCCGCGCTGACCGGCGGGGACGACATCAGCCGGCAACTCGCCGAGCTCTCGGCCGGCAGCAACGTGGACGCCGAACTTGCGGCCATGAAGGCCAAGCTCGGCGCGGCCCCCGCCCCCAAGGCCATCGAGGGTGGCCAGCAGTGATCATCCGGATTTTGGGGGAAGGCCAGTGGGAGGTCCCGGCCGATGAGCTCGCGGCGCTGAACCACCTCGACAGCGAGCTCGAGGCGGCGGTCCACGCCGGGGACGACGCCGGATTCGCGCAGGCGCTACCCCGGTTGCTGGCCGAGGTCCGGGCCTCGGGCACCCGGCTGCCAGATGAGCAGATCGCCACCTCCGAGGTCATCTTGCCGCCGGTGACCGCCACCATCGAGGAGGTCGCCGCGCTCCTGTCCGGCGACGGGCTCATCCCCGGCTGACATGCCATCGCTGATCCGGCGCCGCCATCGGGGCCGCTACGCCGCAGACCCGCAGCTGTCCGCCCGCATGGGTCTGGTCGTTTTCCTGCTCGGCGCCGTCTATCTGGTGGCCATGGCCGCGCTGATCGCGGCCGGCGTGAACGCCGTCGCGGTGATCGTCGTGGCAGTCGGGTTCGGGGCCGTCCAGTATTTCGCCAGCGACGCCGCGACGCTCTACGGGATGAACGCCCGGATCGTCACGCCCGCCGAGGCGCCCGAGCTGCACGGCCTGGTGGATCGGATCTGCGCGCTGGCGGACCTGCCCAAACCCCGGGTCGCCGTGGCGGACACGGACAGTCCCAACGCGTTCGCCGTCGGCCGCTCCCCCAGCCGGGCCACGATCTGCGCGACCACGGGCATCATGCGCCGGCTGTCCCCCGAGGAGCTGGAGGGGGTGCTGGCCCACGAGTTGGCCCACGTCGCCCACCGGGATGTGGCGGTGATGACGGTGGCCAGCTTCCTGGGCGTGCTGGCCGGGCTGATCACCCGCTTCGCCCTCTACTCCGGACTGATGGGCGGCTTCGGCGGCGGCCGCGGGAACGACAACGATGAGGACGACAACGGCGCGGTGATGTTCTTGGTGGTGCTGGCCGTGTCCGCGCTGGTGTACGCGCTCAGCTTCGTGCTGATCCGCGCCCTGTCCCGCTATCGCGAGCTCGCCGCAGACCGGGGGGCGGCGCTGATGACCGGTCGTCCCTCGACGCTCGCGTCCGCCCTCACCAAGATCAGCGGGGAACTGGCGAAGATCCCCACCCGGGACCTGCGCGGGGCCGAACCGTTCAACGCCTTTTTCTTCGCCCCGGCCATCGCCTCCGGGGCGTCCCTCGCCTCGCTGTTTTCCACCCACCCGAGCCTGGAGCGACGGCTGGCGCAGTTGGCCGAAATCTCCGGCCAGCTGGGCAGCGCCTGATGGGCTTTTTGGACAACCTGCTGGGCCGCACCAAACCGGTGCAGGCGAATCTGGACGCGTTGTTCGGCGTCCCCTCGGCCGCCATCACCTTGCAGTCAACCCTCGGGCTGCTCCCTACCGGCGTCGGCGCGGTCAGCGTCAAGGTCACCGAAGGCAGTGGCTACGCGGCAGCGCTCGAGCAGGCCCTGGCGCTGCTGCGGTCCGGCGGGACGCAGGTCACCCAGAACACCGACACCTTCGGCTTCACCTGGCTCACGGTCCGCGCCGACCCGGCCGCGCTGCCCGAACTGATCACCAACCTGCACGGGGCGAACACCGCGTTCAACAGCGCCGGGCTAGGCCCGGCGCTGCTCTGCACCACTGTCGGGTTCACCGGGGCCGACGGGACGGTCGGGCTGGTCTACCTGTTCAAACGCGGCACGTTCTACCCCTTCGCGCCCACCGGACCGGAGCAGCGGGACAATGCCTTCGAGTTGGCTGTCCGCGCCGCACTCGGCGACGAACTGCCGGTGGAGGCGGACTTGACCCGATGGTTCCCCGTGTGGGGAACCCCGCTCAGCTGACCGCTACGGTGGTCCCCCGCTGCTTCTCCCCCACGCGAGGTACCCGATGACCACCAGCGCGCAGTTGCGCCCCGCCCCGGCCGATCACGCCGAGGTGGTGAGCCGGCTGCGGGCCACCTACGCCAGCGGCCTGACCCGGCCGATCGCGTGGCGGCGTGATCAGCTGCGGGCACTGGTGCGGATGCACGTCGAATGCGAAGCGGAGCTGCTCGAGGCGCTGGCTGCCGACCTGGGCAAGCCCGCCTTCGAAGGCTGGGAGTCGGAGATCGCCCTGACCGTCTCCGAGCTCGAGGAGTCGATCAAGAACCTGGACGGCTGGGCCCGCGCGGAACGGGTCCCGACACCGTTGGCGCAGCGGCCCGGAAAGTCCTACGTGCTGCGCGAACCGCTCGGAGTAGCCCTGGTCATCGCGCCCTGGAACTACCCGCTGCAACTGCTGTTGTTGCCGATGGCCGCCGCGATCGCCGCCGGCAACTGCGTGGTGACCAAACCCAGCGAGTTGGCGCCAGCGACCTCGACGGCGGTGGCGCGGCTGCTGCCGCGCTACCTGGACCCGGCCGCGGTGGCGGTGGTCGAGGGCGGCGTCCCGGAGACGACAGCGCTGCTGGCGCAGCGGTTCGACCACATCTTCTACACCGGCAACGGGCGCGTCGGCCGCATCGTGCTGCACGCGGCCGCCGAGCACCTGACGCCGGTCACCTTGGAGTTGGGCGGCAAGAGCCCGGCGATCGTGGCCGCGGACGCCGACCTGGCGGTGGCCGCGCGGCGCATCGCCTGGGGAAAGTTCTTCAACGCCGGGCAGACCTGCGTCGCGCCCGACCACGTGCTGGTCCACCGAAGCGTGCACGCCCGGTTCGTCACCGAACTGGCCAAGGCGGTACGTCAGTTCTACGGCAGCGACCCCCGCCAGTCGGCCGACTACGCCCGCATCGTCAACGACCAGCACTTCACCCGCGTGACCGGCCTGCTGGATGCCGGTGGCTACGACCGGATCGTCACTGGTGGCGACCGCGACGCGGTCAGCCGGTACCTGGCGCCCACCGTGGTCGACGGCGCGCGCGAGGACTCCGCGCTCATGGGCGAGGAAATCTTCGGGCCGGTCCTGCCGATCCTGCCGGTCGACGACGTCACCGCGGCGGTGGCGCACGTCAACTCCGGTGACAAGCCGCTGGCCCTGTACGCCTTCACCGGCGATCAGGACACCGTCGATCAGATCCTGCGAGACACCTCCTCAGGCGGCGTCCTGATCAACCACACGCTGCTGCAGCTGTCGGTTCCCGGGCTGCCGTTCGGCGGGGTCGGCCAGTCCGGCATGGGCGCCTACCACGGCCGGTGGGGCTTCGAGACGTTCAGCCATCGTCGGGCGGTGCTGCACAAGCCGGCCAAGCCGGACCTGCCCGTGCAGTACCCGCCCTACACCGGCTGGAAGCAGAAGGTGCTGCGCAAGGTGCTCTGAGCGGCCACGACGATCGGGCAGGGGTCGCCCGCGGGTCAAGCCCACCGGCGGGTGCACAGCACGAGCCGGTAGCCGTCCGGGTCAAGAAGGGTGACCCCCCAGCTGTCCCAGTACGGGTTCGCGGCCGGCACCAGCTGGCCGCCGTAGCGCGTGATCCGGGCGAGCAGGTCCTCGTCGACCTCGCCGCCCAGATAGAGCACCAGCAGGTCCTCCTCGGTCGGTGTCGGCAGCACCGGACTGGCCGGGTCACGGCTCAACTCCAGATGCCATCCGCCGTCGGGATAGCCGACCATGAGCAGCGCGTAGGGCGAACCCGGCTCAGGGGCATGTCGCCACAGCACATCCAGGCCCACGCCGGCGACCCAGAACGCCTCCGCCGCCTCCAGGTTCACCGTGGGCCGAGCGATGCGAATGTGGGTCCGCCGGTCCATCAGCCCGGCCAGTCGCGCGCCAGGGGCAGGGCATCGGGTGCGACAGCGCGCACCACCTCGTCGAGCACCTGATCGGTGTAGCCCACAAAAAGGTGTTTGGCGTTCGGCACGTCAATCACGACCGCCTGCGGCACCCGGGCGAATCGCTCCCGCGCCGCCGGTGGCCGCAGGTAATCGTCGCGCTCGGGCACGATCGCGACCAGCGGGCGCCCGGAGGCAGCCCACTGATCAAGATCGTCGTCGGTCGCCGTTTTCAAGGGCGGGCTGATCAGCACCGCACCGACCACGCTGGGGTCGCAGCCGTGCCGCAGCGTCAGATCGGTGCCGAACGACCAGCCGACCAGCCAGGGTGCAGGCAGGTCCCGGGACTCCACCAGGTCGAGGGCAGCGGCCACGTCGAGGCGTTCGGCCGTGCCCGCGTCGAAGGTGCCGCTGGAACCGGCGGTGCCCCGGGTGTTGAACCGCAGTACCGCCAGATCGGCCAGGGCCGGCAGGCGCCAGGCCATCTTGCGGAACAGGTGCGAGTCCATCGATCCGCCGGCGGTGGGAAGCGGATGCAGGCAGACGAGGGTGGCGCGCGGCGCACGGTCCTGCGGCAGCGCCAGCTCCCCCACCAGGTGCTCACCGTCGGCGGTGTCCAAGGTGACCGGTTCCCGGCGGGCCGGGAGGACGGTGTTGGCAAGGATCGGCGGCATGACGACGGCGAGCGTACCGGCGGGGCCGGCCTCAGCGCGCGGCGCGCCGCCAGCAAGCGGTGTGCCAGTGTCGACGATCGTGCACCGCGTCCAGGGGCCAGGCCACGACGTGCGGCTGGCCCACCGGAATCTCGTGGTCGCAGCCCGGGCAGCGGTAGGCCTTGGTCGCGGCCCGCCCCGTGACCGGTCGGCTGGTCCAGTCCGGGCCCGGGCGTCCCGCCCCGTAGAGAGTCACCCGCGGTGGCGGGCCAGGTGCCACAGCAGCCGGCGCGGCCGCAGCCCGGCGGAGACCAGCAGCATCAGCACCCGGTACCCCTCGTCCGTCCCGGCCCAGTGCTCCCGCAGGACGTCTTCGCCGGCGTGCTTGACGAGCTGGCGGGCGGCCAACCCGATGGCCGCAGCCAGTTCCAGCTGGCCCAGGACCGGGATCGCATCCAGCGGCGTCGCCCCGAGGGCCAGCAGCGCCGCCGCCCGGACCTTCGCCGCGCGCGGCACCCGCTCGTCGCGGACGATGCCGGCGAACATCCTGGCCACATCAGGCAGGAACAGCAGGACCTCGGTCAGCAACCGCCGCAACGGCTCCGGCTCGTCGGGGATGACGGTCATCGGGGCTCGGGCGACGGGTTCACCGGTCCAGCATGACCGCTGCGCAGGTGCCGCCAGGTCCCTTTGGCCTGCAGCCCGGCACCGGTCGGCCCGAGATCGCCCTCCAGCAAGGTCTGCAGCACCCCGCCGAGCCAGGTGGCCAGCGCCGCCGGTTGCGCGGCGGCGATCGGTCCGGTCCGCAGGACATACCGCACCATGGACATGCCCAGCAGGGTGGCGCCGATCAGCGCGACGCGGTCGTGCGCGTCCGGCCCATCCAAGACGGCCAGCACCGGCCGGGCCGCCTGGTCGGTGAAATACCGGCTCATCTCCGCGGCCACCTGCTCATCGCAGGCCGCCGCCCGCACCATCAACAGCAGCGGGTCCTCGCCGCCCTGCCCCTCCCAGCGCGCCACCACGTGCGCGGCGATCCGGGCCCCGAGCGTGTCCCGGGGCCCGGGTAGGACCGCCTCGAGGCCGAGTTCCAGGGCAGTCGCCGCGGCGAACAGCTGCTGCTTGCAGCCGAAATACCGCGTCACCAGGTTGGGCGAGACGCCGGCGGCGGCCGCGATCACCCGGATCGTCGACCGGTCGTACCCGGTCGCGGCGAACTGGGTCCGGGCCGAGGCCAAGATCCGCTCGCGGCTGGCACTCGCGTCACGCCGGCGGCAGGTCACGGACCCATCGCTGGCTGCCTGCACCGGACAAGTGTACGACGGTACACATCCGGGGTACGGTGCTCCGGCAGATGTTGCCAGCTGTACACAATTAGGCCTACGGAGAACATTGTGACCTCCGCGACTCAGGACAGCACCCCGGCCCCGAGCGCCCCCGACGAGTTCGCACCGGCCCCCGGCCGGTGGTGGACCTTAGCGGCGGTATGCCTGGGCACGTTCATGCTGCTGCTCGACATCACGATCGTGAACGTCGCGCTCCCGAACATCCAAACCGACCTGCACTCGAGCTTTGCCGACCTGCAGTGGGTGATCGACGCCTACGCGCTGACCCTGGCCGCCACCCTGCTCACGTCGGGTTCCCTGGCCGACATGTATGGCCGCAAGCGGCTCTACGTCATCGGGTTGAGCGTATTCACCGCCGCGTCGCTGCTCTGTGGCATCGCACCGAACACGCTGGTGCTGCAACTGTCCCGGGGGCTGCAAGGCGTCGGTGGCGCGATCATGTTCTCGGTCGCGCTGGCGCTGCTCGCGGACGCCTTCCGGGGCAAGGAGCGCGGCGTGGCCTTCGGCGTGTGGGGCGCCATCACCGGCCTGGCCGTAGCGATCGGGCCGGTCGTCGGCGGCGGGCTGACCTCGGGGTTGTCCTGGCGCTGGATCTTTTTCGTCAACCTGCCGCTCGGGCTGCTCGCGGTCGCCCTCACGCTCGCCCAGGTCGCGGAATCGAAGGATCCCGCGCCGCGCCGGCCGGACTGGGCGGGCTTCGTGACGTTCACCGCGGCGCTGGCGCTGCTGGTCTTCGGGTTGATCAAGTCCAATGACCGGGGGTTCACCGACGGGCTGGTCCTCGGCTGCTTCGCCGGCGCCGCGGTGCTGCTCGCGGCCTTCCTCGCGGTCGAGGTGACCGGCCGGCATCCGATGTTCGACCTGGTGCTGTTCCGCAAGCCCACCTTCACCGGGGCCGCCATCGCCGCCTTCGGGATCTCCGCGTCGATCTTCGCGATGCTGCTCTACCTGACGCTGTACCTGCAGGACATCCTCGGCTACTCAGCCCTGCAGACCGGCGTGCGCCTGTTGGTGCTCTCCGGCGGCATTCTGGTGGTCTCGGCGGTGGCTGGCCGCCTGTCCGAACGGGTCCCGATCCGGCTGCTGATCGGTCCGGGCCTGCTCGTGGTGGGCGTGGGCCTGCTGCTGATGCGAGGCCTCGATGCGGGGTCCGGCTGGACGCACCTGATCCCGGGCCTGCTCGTGTCCGGCGTCGGCGTCGGCATGATCAATCCGCCTTTGGCGTCGGCCGCGGTCGGCGTCGTGCACCCCCGGCAGGCCGGGATGGCGTCCGGCATCAGTTCGACCTTCCGGCAGGTCGGCATCGCCACCGGCATCGCACTTTTAGGATCCCTGTTCTCCAGCAAGGTGCATGCCGCGGCCCTGAGCGGACTCAGCACCGTGCCGGCGGTCCGCGGCAAGGGGACAGGAATCGCCACGGCGCTCACCAGCGGCCAGCTCGGTCACGCCCTCGCCCCGTTGCCCCCGTCGGTGCGCCGCCAGGTGATCGTGGTCGCCCACAGCGCCTTCACCACGGGACTCAACGAGATCCTGCTGGTCGCGGCGGTCGTCGCGCTGGCCAGCGGCGTGCTGTCGTTTGCCCTCATCCGCGGTCAGGACTTCGTCCGATACGAGGACGGCGGCGGTCAGGCGTAGCTGCGAAAACCGCGCCCGGTCTTGCGGCCGAGGTACCCCGCGGTGACCAGATGCTCCAGCAGGGGCGCGGGCGCGAACCCGGGCTCCCGGAACTCGTCGAACAGGGTCCGCTCGATCGCCAGGGACACGTCCAGGCCGACCACATCCAGCAGGTCGAACGGGCCCATCGGATGCCCACAGCCAACAGTCATCGCCGTGTCGATGTCGTCGGCCGTCGCGTAGTGCGCCTCGAGCATCCGGGCCGCATCGTTGAGGTACGGGAACAGCAACGCGTTGACGATGAAACCGGCCCGATCCCCGCAGACAACGGGGTGCTTGCCAGCTTGTTCGCAGACCGCGCGGATCGTGGCGACCACGTCCGGATCGGTGCTGACCGTCGGCACGATCTCGACCAGTCGCATGACCTGCGCCGGGTTGAACCAGTGCATGCCGACCACGTTCGCGGGTCGGCGGGTGGCCTGGGCGCATTCGATCACCGGCAGGCTGGAGGTGGTGGTCGCGAGAATCGCGCCGGGTTTCACCACCTCGTCGAGTGCCGCGAACAGCGCCTTCTTCACGGCAAGCTCCTCCACGACGGCCTCGACGACCAGGTCGCAATTCGCCAACGCGTCGAGTTCCGTGGTTCCGGTCAGCCTGGCTAGGGCGGCGTCGCGAGCCGGCTGCTCGAGCCGGCCGCGCTGCACCGCCTTGTCCAGTGACGCCGCGATCCTGGCCTGGACGGCGGTCACCTTGTCCTGGCTGCGGGCCCGGAAGACCGTCTCGTAACCCGCCTTGACGCAGACCTCGATGATGCCGAGCGCCATCGTGCCGGTACCCACGACCCCGATCCGGGTGACCGGCCGCGCGCTTCCCCCGGCGACCGGAAGCTGCTCGGGCGCGCTGAGCACCTTCGGTGAATCGGGGCCGTCGTAGGTGTACAAACCGCGCCCCGCCTTGCGGCCGAGCAGCCCAGCGGTCACCAGTTGCTTGAGCAGCGGCGCGGGCGCGTGCAGGTGGTCGCGGGTCTGCCGGTAGATCGTGTCCAAGATCTCGTAGGCACTGTCCAGGCCGATCAGGTCGAGCAGCGCCAGCGGGCCCATCGGATGTCCGCAGCCCAGGCGCATCGCCGCGTCGATGTCCTCGCGGGTCGCGTAGCGCGACTCGTACATCCGCAGCGCGTTGTTGAGATAGCCAAACAGCAGCGCGTTGGCGATGAAGCCGGCCTTGTCCCCGGCGGGCACCGGCTCCTTCCCGACCTGCCGGACCAGGTCCTGCACATCGGTCGCCACCTGCGGATCCACGACGACGGTGCGCACCACCTCCACCAGGCCCATCACTGGCGCCGGGTTGAACCAATGCATGCCCAGCACCCGGCTGGGGCGCCCGGTCGTGACCGCAAGCTCGGTCACCGACAGCGCTGAGGTGTTGGTAGCCAGGATGGTGTCGGGGCCGCAGAGCCGATCAAGAATGCCGAACAGCTCGGCCTTGGCCGCCATCCGCTCCGGAATCGCCTCCACCACGAGCTCGCAATCGGCGAGCGCGGCCAGGTCGGTCCCGGCGCTGATCCGCCCCAGCAACGCGTCCTGCGCGGCGTGATCCAACTTGCCCTTCGCCACCGCCCGGTCCGTGGAATGTCGCAGGTGCGCTCGCCCGCGGGTCAGCGCCGCCTCGTCGACCTCGACACCCACGACGTCGATGCCGGCCTTGGCCAGCACCTCCGCGATTCCGGCACCCATCGTGCCGAGCCCGACGACCCCGACCTTGCTGAACCTGCGAACCACGCGCGCGTTCCCTTCGTCCCGGTTGGACCTGCCACGAAGTCTCGCAGACTCACCGAGCGCGTCGCCGCTCGACAACGGTGGGGGCGCCGTTCACGACCTCGACGAGCGGCTGGCCGCGCACGGCCCGACCCAGGTTCGCCTGCACCGCCAGCATGATGTTGCGGCGCGCTTGCAGCGTCGCCCCGGACGCGTGCGGCGAGAGCAGCAGGTGCGGCGCTGCGCGTAACACCGCCTCCGCGGGCAGCGGCTCGCGCTCATACACGTCCAGCGCGGCGCCGCCCAGGTGCCCGGCGTGCAGGGCGGCAGCGAGCGCGGACTCGTCCAGCACATCCCCCCGACCGGCGCTCACCAGCACCGCGCCGGTCGGCATCGCGGCGAGTGCGTCCGGGCCGAGCAGGCCGCGGGTGTCCGGGACCGAGGGCAGCACCGAGATGAGCACCTCACTGGTGGCCAGCACCTCGGGGAGGGGCGCCCAACGGTGGGGCACCTCCGGCCGGGCGGTGCGCGACCAGTACGCGACCTCCGCGTCCATCGCGGCGAAACGCCGCGCCGCCGCCTGGCCGATCCGGCCGAACCCCAGGATGCCGACCCGCGCCCCCGCCAGCTCGCGCATCGGCAGGCTCATCTGCGGCCAGCCGCCCGCCCGCACGGCCGCATCGGCCTCGATCGTGCTGCGCAGCAGCGCCATCGCCGCCAGCACACACCACTCGGCAACCGCCACGGTGTTCGCCGACCCGGTGTTGGCCACCGGGATCCCGAGCGCCGCCGCGCCCGCCAGATCGATCGTGTCGGTGCCGGCTGCCGGTTGCTGGATGAAAGCAAGATCCGGGGCCGCGGCGAAAACCGGCCCGTCGACCCGCAGCACATGCGTCCAGTCCCCCAGCACCAACTCGACGCCGGCGGCGGCCTCCACCACCGCGGCCTGGGTGCGGGTTTGGGGAACGGCGAGCTCCCAGTCCCCCTCCCCCAGGAACCCCAGGAGCATCTCCCGCGGCGCCGGTGACAACGCCAGCACCCGCCATGGCGCACTCATCACAGCCCAGCCTCCTCAATGTCCAGGCTGCGCTGGACCTTCCGCAGTACCTCGTCGCTGACCTCGCCGACGTCGCGTAGCCGGACCAGTTCCGCCCGCTCCGCCACCAGCAGCTGACGGCGTAGGGCCCGGTAGGACATGGCCGTACCCTCTCCTACGGCTGCCTGACCGGTCTCGACCCGGACCCTCGTCCGGTCCACACGTTGCTCCAGACCGCGGCGCAGCTGATCGACCACCGGCTGCGGCACATCCGCCTGATCGAGCAGGTCCTCCAGCCGGCGCAGCCCGACCCGGGCCACAGCATGCCGGGCGTGCGCCTCCTCCCGTTCGGTCTGCTCGTCATCGGCCCGCAACCCGAGCAGCCGGGCCAGCCGCGCCAGGGTGGTGCCTTGCACCACCAGACTGAACAAGATGACCAACGTGGTCAGGACCAGCAGCAGATTCCGGTCGGGAAACGCCTGGCCGGTGCCGATCGTGCGCGGCAACGCGAGCGCCGCTGCCAGCGCCACGACGCCACGGGTCCCCGCCCAGCCCAGCATCAACGGCTCACGCCAGCGCAGTCGGCGCCTGCCACCGAGACGTCGGGGGGCTATCCGCAGCGCCAACTCGCCGGCGAACAGGACCCCGAATCGCACCACCGACATGGCGAGGAACAGCAGGGCTGCCTCGCCGATGACCGCGGCGACCGACTGCTCGGTCAGGTGACGCAGCAACGTGGGCAGCTGCAACCCGATCAGCGCGAAGATGACCCCTTCCAGCAGGTACACCAACACGCCCCAGATCGCCTCGGTCGAGAGCCGACCTTCCCCGGTCAGCACCCGGGAGGTGCGCGGCGACATGAAAAGCCCGCAGAACACAACAGCGGTGAGTCCGCTGGCGTGCGCTGCCTCGGCGGGTAGGTAGGCCGCGAACGGGGTCAGCAGGGACAGCGCATTTTCGGTCAGCGAGTCGCTCACCATCCCGCGCACCCAGATGGCCAGGTAGCCAACCAGCAGCCCCAGCACGGCGCCGCCGCCGGCGATCAGGAAGAACCGGCCCAGGTCGATACCGGGCTGAATCGCCGCGCCGGCCACGACCAGGCCGACGGTCACCTTGAACGCGACCAGCGCCGTCGCGTCGTTGAACAGGCTCTCGCTTTGCACCAGCACGGCGAGGCGGCGCGGCAGCGACAACGCGCGGGCCAGCGCGGCGACCGCGACCGCATCGGTCGCCGCGAGGATCGCCCCGAGGGTGAGCGCGACGTTTCCCGGCAGATCCGGGACGAGCAAGGCGGCGGCCAGCCCGGTCAGCGCGGTGCTGAGCAGCACCACGACGATGGCGAGCGCCGCGACCACCCGCCACTCACGAACCACCTCCCGGGTCGGGAGCTCCAGCGCCGCCGCGTAGAGCAACGGCGGCAACACCAGCACCTGCACCAGATCGGGGTTGACGCTCACATCCGGGACGCCTGGTACGGCGCCCACCACGAGACCGCCCAGCGCACAGATCACCGGAGCCGGCAGCTGCAGGCGCCGGGCCACCCCGGCCAACACGGTGACCAGCAGCACCAGCAGGATGCCGTCCTCGATGAGGGTCATCGCAGGTCGAAGCGGACAGGCATGGGGTCAGTCTGGCGTACTCGCGAAACGTGATCGGCTCAGAACAGGGTGGGGGTACGGCCTTCGATGCCGCGCATGTCGTCGTAGTCCAGGCTCACGCAGGTGATGCCCCGCGACTGCGCGAGCACCCGGGCCTGCGGCTTGATCTCCTGCGCCGCGAGGACGCCGCGCAACGGTGCCAGCAAGGGGCCGAGCCGGTCCAGGTAGCGGGTCAGCTGCTCCACGCCGTCGATCTCCGCCTTGCGCTTGACCTCCACCGCGACGTAGCCGCCGTCCGGGTCGCGGCAGAGCAGGTCCACCGGGCCGATGTCGGTGGGGTATTCACGGCGCACCAGGGTGCATCCCGCCCCGATCAGGTGGCAGCGGTCGGCGAGTAGCTCCTGCAGGTGCCCCTCCACCCCATCCTTGACCAGCCCCGGATCCACCCCCAGCTCGTGCCGGCTGTCGCTGATGATCTCCTCGATGTGGATCAACAGCTGCTCCCCGGCCCGATTCGTCACCGTCCAGCCGTCCGGGTCCTCGCGCAGCGTGCACGGCGGGCTCATCCAGTTGAGCGGCTTGTAGGCCCGGTCGTCGGCATGCACCGACACGCTGCCGTCGGCCTTGACGAGCAGCAGCCGCAGGGCGGAGGGCAGATGAGCCGTCAACCGTCCGACGTAATCCACGCTGCACTTCGCGATCACCAGCCGCACCGGCCCGAGAGTAGTCCCAGCAGGAGTGCGCCCAGCACGGTTGAACCGGCCGGTATCCGCATGCGTTACTGAGGTATGCGACGCGGACGGTCGACCGCGCGGATCGGGACCGACGAGGTGCTGCGCACCCTGCAGGACGAACATGGGGCGGCGCTGCTCGCCTACGCGACCTCCCTGACCGGTGGGGACCGCCAGCGAGCCGAGGACGTCGTCCAGGAGACCCTGGTGCGGGCCTGGCAGCATCTGGCCGAACTCCAGGCCGACGAGCGCTCGCCCCGCCCGTGGTTGTTCACGGTCGCGCGGAACCTCGCGGTCGACGGTCACCGGGCCCGCCGGGCCCGCCCGACCGAGGTCGGCGAACAGGCTCTCGCGGTGCTCGCCGCACCCGACGAACTGGATCGGGCGCTGCAGAGTTGGCTGGTCGCGGACGCGCTCGCCACCCTGTCCGCCGCGCACCGCGAGGTGCTGATCGAGACCTATTACCGCGGCCGCTCCGTCGGCGAGGCCTCGGTGGTCCTGCGGATCCCGCCGGGCACGGTGAAATCCCGCGCGTACTACGCGCTGCGGGCGCTTCGCGTCGCGTTGGAAGAACGGGGCGTGGAACTGTGAACTGCATCGAGGCTCGCGCTGCCATCGGCGTGCTGGTGCTGGGAGCCCTGGAGCCCTGGGAACGGCCGGCGGTGGAAGCCCACCTGGCCGAATGCCACGAATGCCAAGCGGTCCACGCCGAGCTGGCGCCGCTGCCGCGCGCCCTGGCCCTGGTGGACCAGACGCGCCTGCAGGAGGTACTGGCCGGCGTCGTCGCGCCGCCGGAATTTACGCTCCCGCCTCGTCCGGTTGGGGCCGACGGGCGGCTGTCGGCCGCGCTGCCGCAGGCGGTATCCACCGGGGCAGCGCCGCGCGTTCGGCTGTCCCGACGCGGCTGGCTCCCGGTGGCGGCGGCGGCCGCGCTCCTGGTCAGCGCCGGCGGCGTCTGGCTGGGCTTGCGGACCGACGCGGTCCCGGCACCGAGGTCGCACACCGTGCAGGCCACGAACGCCCAGTCTCATGTCCACGCCCAGGTGCAGGTGACCCCGACCGCCAGCGGCAGTGCGCTGACCCTCGGCCTCCGCGGTGTTGCCGCCAGCGAGCACTGCCAGCTCATCGCGATCACCGCCGCCGGACGGCGCGAGGTGGCAGCCACCTGGGTCGCCGACTACCGCGGCGGCGCGGACGTGCATGGGAGCGTCGACCTCGCGCCCCGTGACATCGCCCGGCTGCAGGTCCAGACCCTCGACGGTCGCGTCCTGGTCGTGCTGCCCGGCTGAACCGAACGCACCGCTGAGCCGTGGTAGGGGCGTGACACCCGCCGTCCCAGGAGGATCCGCAATGCGCACACCCGCCTTCACTCTTCGTGCCGTCCTGGTCTGCACCGCGGTGGCCGCGGCGGTCGCCGGCTGTGGAAGCTCCGCGACGACCAGCACCGCATCCACCACCGGGGCAGCCGCGGCGACGAGTACCGCCGCGCCGGCGGCCGCGGGCGCGGGCGCCGGAGCGCTCGCCCCGACCAGCACCCCGCTGGGCCAGGTGCTCGCCACCAGCAACGGAAGGATCGTCTACGTCCTGCAAAAAGCCGGCGCGGACGTGGCCTGCGCCGGCGCCTGTGCCGCGGTCTGGCCGCCGGTGACCGCTGGCGGCAAGCAGGTCACCGCGGGCGGGCATCCGGTGTACACGTTCAAGGGTGACAGCGCCGCGGGCCAGACCAACGGCCAGGGCGTGAACAGCTTCGGCGGGACCTGGCACGCGGTGTTGGTCGGAGGCGCCCCGGTGCCGGTCGCGTCGAGCAGCCCGAGCAGTGGCAGCACGGGCGGCGGGTACGGCGGCTACTGAGCTAGCTGGTGATCTCCAGGTTGCCGTCCGTGTGCCGCTGGCGCAGCACCTTCTTGTCGAACTTGCCGACGCTGGTGCGAGGGACCGCGTCGATGAAGGCCCAGCGCTCGGGCAGCCACCAGTGCGCCACCCGGCCGGTGAGGTACGCCCGCAACTCATCCGGGGTCACGCTGGCACCCTCGCGCAGCACCACGCAGGCCAGCGGCCGCTCGCTCCACTTGTCATCCGGTACGCCGACGACCGCGGCTTCCGCGATCGCGGGGTGACCCATCAGTTCGTTTTCCAGCTCCACGCTGGAGATCCATTCACCGCCGGACTTGATCACATCCTTGGCGCGATCGGTGATCTGCAGGTAGCCCAGCGCGTCGAGAGTGCCCACGTCACCGGTCCGCAGCCACCCATCGTGAAACTTGGCGGGATCCGGGTCGAGGTAATACTCGCCGGTGACCCACGGCCCGCGGACCTCGATCTCACCGACGGCCGTGCCGTCCCTCGGCTGCACGCTGCCGTCTTCGCCGACGATGCGGCCGAGTACGCCAGCCACGAGCCGGCCGGCCTTCTCGCGAAAGGCCCAGGCGGCAGCTTCGTCGGCGGCAGTCTCCTTCGGGGCTCGGGCGACGGCCGCGATCGGTGAGGTCTCGGTCATTCCCCAGGCCTGCTCGATGCGGACCCCGTACCGGTCCTGGGCGGTTTGCATCAGCGCGCGCGGCACCGCCGAGCCGCCGCACACCACCCCGCGCAGCGACGACAGATCCAGCTGGTGATCCTCGCCGTAGCGCAGCAGGTCGTTCCAGATCGTGGGCACCCCACCCGAGTACGTGGGACGTTCGGTGGCAATGAAATCGGCCAGCGCCGCGGAGTTCATGTGGCTGGCGGGGTAGAGCAGATCCGCGCCGGACATCCACGCCGCGTAGGGGTAGCCCCAGGCGTTGGCGTGAAACATCGGCACGATGGACAGCACCCGGTCGGCTTCGGACAGCCCACTGTTGTTGCCCATGCACACCGCCATCGCGTGCAGGTAAGCGGACCGATGGCTATACACGACGCCCTTGGGGTTGCCGGTGGTCCCGGACGTGTAGCACATCGCGGCGGCGCTATCTTCGTCCAGGTCCTGCGGCCAGGCGTAACCGGGTTTCTCGGCCGCGAGCAGTTCCTCGTAGGCAAGCGCCCCGGCCGGTGCGGACTCATCCAGCGGGCCGTTCACCACCACCACGTGCTGCACGGATTTCATCTCGGGCAGCAGCGGGGTCAGCAGCGGCAGCAACGAGTGATCAACCAGGATCACCTTGTCGTCGGCGTGTTCGACGATGTAGACCAGTTGCTCGGGGAACAGCCGGATGTTCAACGTGTGCAGCACGCAGCCCATCGCGGGTACCGCGAGGTAGGCCTCCTGGTGCTCGGCCGTGTTCCACTGGAAGGTCGCGACCCGCTCCTGGGCGGCGATTCCCAATCGGTCCAGCGCGGCGGCCAGGCGCTCGGCCCGAGCGGCCAGCTCGCTGAAACTGCGTCGGCGGGCCGGCTGACCCGGTCCCGCGCTCGTCACGACCTCGCTGCCGGCATACACCTCAGCCCCGTGCTGCAGCAGACCGGTGATCGTCAGGGGCGTGCCCATCATCGTGCCGCGCATCGCCGGCCTCCTCGCTTGGGGGGATGTCGATCACTCGAGCTTACGATGCGCTACAGCGGGGCGAGGCCGTTGGCCGCGCGGGCCACGCCCACCATCCGCGCCATCACCTCGGTGAGGTCAAAATCCTTCGGGGTAAAGACACCCGCAACCCCCTGCTGTGCCAGCGCTTTCGCGTCCGCGTCGGGGATGATGCCGCCCACCACGACCGGGAGGTCGCCCGCACCTGCCTCCCGCAAACCGGAAAGTACCTGCGGGATGAGTTCCAGATGGGAGCCGGAGAGGATCGACAGTCCGACCAGGTGCACGTCCTCCTCGACCGCGGCGGAAACAATCTGTGCGGGGGTCAGTCGAATCCCCTGATACACGACCTCGAAGCCGACGTCGCGGGCGCGGACGGCGATCTGTTCCGCCCCGTTGGAATGCCCGTCCAGGCCCGGCTTGCCGACCAGCAACTTCAGTCGCCGGCCAAGGTCCACCCCGGTTTGCCGGACCTGTTCGCGCACCGCGGCCAGCCGCTCGCCGCTCCCCGCCGCCGTCACCCCCGCGACCCCCGTGGGCGCCCGATACTCACCGAACG
Organism: Mycobacteriales bacterium; assembly: GCA_035999615.1. GTDB lineage: Bacteria > Actinomycetota > Actinomycetes > Mycobacteriales > CAJCIY01 > DASYGP01. The sequence continues at coordinate 35,116 of DASYGP010000013.1, read as the reverse complement.
TCTCGCGCAGGGCGGCGCCCCATTCGCCGGTGGTCACCCCGGCGCGGGCGCAGACCAGCGTGGCCGGCATCAGGTTCGTATCCGTCTTGGCGTCATCTCGTAGCCGGCGCAGGGCCTCGTCGACCGCCGTGCCGTCCCGGGCGGCTCGCCACTGCTCCAGGCTGGCCGTCGCGGCGGCCTCCACCGCGGGGTCGACCCGCTGGATGGCAGCCTCGAGATCGGCGACGAGCGGGTTCGGCTCTGTTGTCGTGAACCGGTTCACCCCGACGACCACGTCCTCCCCGCTCTCCATCCGGCGGCGTCGCTCGGCATGCGCGCCGACCATCTGTTGCTTCATGTAGCCGGACTCGACCGCGGCAATGGCCCCGCCTTGCGCCTGCACCCGATCGATCTCGGTGCGCGCCGCCGCGCACATCTGCTCGACCTTCTCGGCCACCACCACCGAGCCGGTGAAAAGATCGTCGTAATCCAACAGATCGGTCTCGTAGGCCAGAATCTGCTGGATTCGCAGGCTCCACTGTTGATCCCAGGGCCGGGGTAACCCGAGCGCCTCGTTCCACGCCGGTAGTTGCAGGGCCCGGGCCCGGGCATCCTTGGAGAGGGTCACGCCGAGGGTTTCCAGCACGATGCGGATCACGTTGTTCTCGGGCTGCGCCTCGGTCAGACCCAGGCTGTTGACCTGCACGCCGTACCGAAACCGGCGCTGGGCCGGATCAGCGACGCCGTAACGCTCGGCGGTGATCTCGTCCCACAGCCGGCCGAAGGCGCGCATCTTGCACATCTCCTCGACGAAACGCACACCGGCGTTCACGAAAAAGGAGATCCGGGCCACGACGTCCCCGAACCGCTCGGTCGGGACCTGGCCGGCGTCGCGAACGGCGTCGAGCACGGCAATGGCCGTACACAGGCTGTAAGCCAGTTCCTGGACCGGCGTCGCGCCGGCTTCCTGCAGGTGATAACTGCAGATGTTGATGGGATTCCACTTCGGAATCTCAGTGACGGTATAGGCAATCATGTCGGTGATCAGCCGCAGGCTGGGGCCCGGGGGGAACACATACGTGCCCCGGGACAGGTACTCCTTGACGATGTCGTTCTGGGTGGTACCCGTGAGCTTGCTGCGTACCTCGCGCGGATCGCCGCCCTGGGCCGCCGCCTGCTCCTCGGCGGTCACCTCATACAGCGCCAGGAGCCACATCGCCGTGGCGTTGATGGTCATCGAGGTGTTCATGGTGTCCAGCGGAATCGCCTCGAAGAGCGCGCGCATGTCCCCCAGGTGCGAAATGGGCACCCCGACCTTCCCCACCTCGCCGCGAGCCAATTCATCGCCTGGGTCATAGCCGGTCTGCGTCGGGAGGTCGAAGGCCACGGACAGGCCGGTCTGCCCCTTGGCGAGGTTCCCCCGGTACAGCTCGTTGGATCGCGCCGCGCTGCTGTGGCCGGCGTAGGTACGCATCACCCAGGGCTTGTCGGTCATGGCGCCCAGGATAGGGCGGAGTAAGGCTGTGTCCGTCTGCCGGGACCGTCCCCCGGCACGGGGCTCAGGCCGAGCGGGCAGAGTCCTCTCGACTGCGCAGCACGCGGGTCAGCCGGGTGTAGGCCAGCAAGCGCGCCATCGTTGCGGGCACCCCGATGAGGACCACCGTGCGGCCGCGGCGCGTCGCGCGCCGGTGGGCGCCCAACAACGCGCCGAGACCCGTGGCGTCGCCCAATTCCAGCCCGCGAACCTCCACCAGGAGCTCGCCGATGCCGTGATCGACGGCCTCGTGCAACGCCAGGCGTACCTCGGCCACGCTGGCGGCGTCGACCCGGCCGACGATCCGGACCTGCTGGCCGGGGACCGGATGCTCCACGGTGGGTCCCTGATGCACGCGCCCCATCGCCACCATGTGCCACTCCGCCCTACCCGCCGCCGGTGCGTGCTTCGTCACATATGACGCACCGACGCAGCAAAAAGTTGCCCTTCGCTGCCGCCAAGTGTGCCTGGCCGGGCCGCCGCGACCCGGCAAGTTGGTCCGTGGGCGTGTCGATCGAGGGGCAAAATGGCCAGATGCCGCTGGGCGGAACGTCGTCGTACCGGGTGGGGCCGCTGGTGCTGGTTGCGGTGGTGATCGTGATGGTGCTGGTCAGCAGGTGGGTCTGGTCGCCGAACAAGACCATCAAGCGTCGCGATTACGGCTTGCTGGTGCCGGCCCTTGCGGTCGTCGACCTCGAGCAGGCCCGAGCGGCCCGCTCCCGGCTGCTCACCTCCGGGATCCGGGCGACCCTCGGGCAGGCGCCACCGGTCGTGCTGGTCAGCGCGGAGGGCCGGGCGGTGCGGCAGCCGGCGCTGCATCAGGTGCTGGTCTTCCCCGCCGATCTGGCGCGCGCCCAAGACGTGCTCCAGGCCTAGATAGGTCTCACACCCGCTGCACGTCGGCTCCGAGCGAGCGAAGCTGCGCCGCAAACCCGGCGTATCCCCGATCGAGGTGGTGCGCGTCACGGACCTCGGTGACCCCATCCGCGACCAGCCCCGCGAGGACTAAGCCCGCCCCCGCGCGGATGTCGCTGGCACGCACCGGGGCCGAGGACAGCTGCGCGCGGCCACGGACCACGACGTGATGGCCGTCGGTGCGCACTTCGGCGCCCAGCCGGGCGATCTCGTCCATGAACACGAAACGTCCGTCGAAGATGTTCTCGGTGACGATGGAGGTCCCCTCGGAGATCGCGAGAAGGGCCACGAACAGGGGCATCAGATCGGTGGGGAAGCCCGGATAGGGCAGGGTCGCGATGTCGACGGCGCGGGGGCGGCGCTCCATCTGCACCCGGAAGCCATCGCTCGCGATCTGCACCTCGGCGCCCGTCGCGGCGAGCTTCTCCAGCGGGATCTCCAGGTGGTCCGCTCGGCCGCCCCGGACGGTGATGTCTCCCAGGGTCATCGCGGCCGCGACCGCGAAGGTGCCCGCGACGATCCGGTCCGGCACGGTGGTGTGCGTGCCGGGCCGGACGCTGTCGACGCCCTCGATCGTGATGGTCGAGGTGCCCGCTCCCTCGATCGAGGCGCCCATCGCCTGCAGCAGGTCGGCAAGATCGACGATGTCCGGTTCCCGCGCGGCGTTGTCGATGATCGTCGTGCCCTTCGCGGTGCACGCCGCCATCATGATGTTTTCGGTGGCCCCGACGCTGGGGAACGCCAGCCAGATGCTGGCGCCGAGTAGGCCTGCGGTCTCCGCCACGATGTCCCCGTGCTCGACCCGGACATCGGCGCCCAACTTCTCCAGGCCGGCGATGTGCAGGTCGATCTGGCGCGAACCGATGGCATCGCCGCCGGGCAGCCCCACCCTGGCCCGGCCGCAGCGGGCGAGCAACGGACCGAGGACCACGAACGAGCCGCGGATCCGCCGGACCAGCTCGTAGTCGGCCTGGAAGCCGATCTGTTCGGGGACGTCAACCGTCACCGTGCCGGCCGACTGATCTTGATGCAGGTCAGCGCCGAGCCCCCGCAGCAATTCGCCCATGATCGCCACATCGGCGATGGCGGGGACGTTCGTCAGCACATGCCGGCCTGGAGCAAGCAGCGTCGCGGCCAGCAGCTTGAGCACCGAGTTCTTGGCGCCCGTCACGCGTACGTCACCCACCAGTCGGGCCCCCCCGCGGACGAGGAAGGCGTCACCGGGGGGCATGCCTAGATCGTACGGACCGGACCTCGCCCCGGCGGTCGGCTCGAGCGGTGGACGGGTCGGGCTGGCTACGCTCGCGCTATGGCCGTGCACCTGACCCGCATCTACACCCGTACCGGCGACGACGGCAGCACCGCCCTCGGCGACATGAGCCGGGCGCCGAAGTCCGGCCTTCGAGTGGGTGCCTACGCCGACGTGGACGAGGCGAACGCCGCCCTGGGCGTCGTGCTGGCGCAGGCCGGCCCCGAGCTCACCGAGGAGGTCCGCCAACTGCTGCGGCAGGTGCAAAACGACCTGTTCGATGTGGGTGCTGATCTGTGCACCCCGGTGCGCTCTGCGCCGAAGTACCCGCCGCTGCGGGTGACCGACACCTACGTCGAGCGGCTGGAGCAGGCCTGCGACCGGTACAACGACGCCTTGCCGAAGCTGGACAGTTTCCTGCTGCCGGGCGGCACCGTCGCCGCTGCCCTGCTGCACGTAGCCCGTACCGTCACGCGGCGGGCGGAGCGATCCACCTGGGCGCTGGTCGAGGCCGAACCCGAGCAGACCTCCGCACTCCCGGCCCGCTACCTCAATCGGCTGTCCGACCTGCTGTTCATCCTGTCCCGGACAGCGAACCCGCGCGGTGACGTGCTGTGGGCGCCGGGGCAGGGCGGTTGAGGCTCGGCTAACTCACCGGCCGTCCCTCCACCCAGGCCAGCAACCCGGGCAGGGCATCAGCGCCGAGGGCCATCTCGAGGTCTCGCTCACCGGCTCGTACCAAGAGCACCACCGGATCGGCCATCAGCCTGCTGCGCTCCCCCGCGTTGGCCGGGCGCCGCGCCCCCAGCACCATGCAGTCACGGGCCAGAACTTGATAGGGCCGGAAGGTGAGACCGAAAAACCGGTAGGCGCGCAGTGCGTCGGGGTCGAAACGCGCCACCGCCCCCTGCCAGGGCCGGTGTTCGTCGCTGCGTAGCGCGCACGCCACGGTGACCCCGCGGTGGAACAGCACCCGGCGGCGCAGCAACAGCAGGGCGAAACTGATCAGCGCGATCGCGGCAAGGACGGCAGCCGCAATTTCCGCATCGATGCCTGCGCGGTACACAAGCATCGAAGCGCGGCCGTCCCTCGAACCGGCAGCAGGTCAGCTCTGACCGGCGGCGCGCAGCCGGCCCTCAGCGCGCTTCGCCTCGGGGGAACCGGGATCGGCGTCGCCGAGTTCCTGCCGGGCCCGCTCCACGTCGACCTCGTCGGCGAGTTCGGCCGTCTCGGCCAGGATGGACACGCCGTCCTTACTGACCGACAGGAAGCCACCGTGCACTGCTGCGGTGATTTCGGGTTTGCCGCCCCCCGGCCTGATCCGCACGACGCCGCCCTCGGCGAGCACGCCCAGCAGCGGAATGTGGCCGGCCAGGATGCCGAGTTCGCCCTCGGTGGTCCGGGCGAGCACCATCTCGGCCTCCCCCGCCCACAGCTCGCGCTCGGGAGACACGAGCCCGACCCGCATCATCGCCACGACGCATTCCTCCTGCAGGACCAGGGAAGCCGCGGCACGTGCCGCAACACTGTCTAGCCTACCGGTCGGGCGCGGCGCCTGGCGCGGGGGCCGGCGCGGGGGCCGGCTGCCTGGCTGGCCGGCGGCCTGGCGAGATCCGCTCCGCCACCCCGGCATGATCATTGTGTCGGGGCGACGGTGCGGAAGTGCACGCCCAGCTACACGATGACCTTGAACCGGGGTCGGCGACCGCCGCTCCGCCGCCCAGCCATGATCATTGTGTCGGGGGGACGGTAGGGAAGTGCACCCACAGCTACACGATGACCTTGAACCAGGGCGGACCGGACGGCACCCGGCGGGCCGGGGCGATCAGCCGTTCAGCTGCTTGGCCTTGGCCTCCACGTCATCGAGGCCACCGCAGGAGAAGAAGGCCTGCTCGGGGTAGGCGTCGAACTCGCCCTCACACAGCCGCCCGAACGCGTCGATGGTTTCCTCGCGGGACACGAACGAGCCGTCCTGGCCGGTGAACTGCTTGGCCACGAAGAAATTCTGCCCCAGGAACCGCTGAATCCGGCGGGCCCGTTGCACCACGACCTTGTCCTCCTCGGACAGCTCGTCGATCCCGAGGATGGCGATGATGTCCTGCAGGTCCTTGTACCGCTGCAGGATCTGCTGCACCCGCCGGGCAACGTCGTAGTGCTCCTGGCCCACGTACTGCGGGTCCAGGATCCGGCTGGTGGAGTCCAACGGGTCCACCGCCGGGTAGATGCCCAGCTCGGAGATCGGCCGGGACAGCACGGTGGTGGCGTCCAGATGGGTGAAGGTGGTGTGCGGCGCCGGGTCGGTGATGTCATCGGCGGGAACGTAAATGGCCTGCAAGGACGTGATCGAGTGTCCGCGGGTGGAGGTGATCCGCTCCTGCAGCTCACCCATCTCGTCCGCGAGCGTCGGCTGGTAGCCGACCGCGGAGGGCATCCGGCCCAGCAAGGTGGATACCTCCGAACCGGCCTGCGTGAAGCGGAAGATGTTGTCGATGAACAGCAGCACGTCGAGCTTGGCGACATCGCGGAAGTACTCCGCCATCGTCAAGGCAGACAGCGCGACCCGCAGCCGGGTACCGGGCGGCTCGTCCATCTGACCAAACACCAGCGCGGTGTCGGCGATCACGCCGGCTTCCTGCATCTCCAGGAACAGGTCGTTGCCCTCACGGGTGCGCTCCCCGACCCCGGCGAACACCGAGACCCCGGAGAACTGCTTCGCCACCCGGTTGATCATCTCTTGGATCAGCACGGTCTTGCCGACACCCGCGCCACCGAACAGCCCGATCTTCCCGCCCTGCACGTACGGGGCGAGCAAGTCGATGACCTTGATGCCGGTCTCGAAGATCTCCGTCTTCGGCTCCAGCTGGTCGAACGCCGGCGCCGCCCGGTGGATCGGCCAGCGCTCGGTGATCTCCAAGGAGGATTCCTCGACGTCGAGCGGCTTGCCGAGCACGTTGAACACGTGACCCTTGGTGACGTCCCCGACCGGCACGCTGATGCCCGCTCCGGTGTCCTGCACCTCGGCCCCCCGCACCAGGCCGTCGGTGGGCTGCATGGAGATGGTGCGCACGGTGTTGTCGCCGATGTGCGCGGAGACCTCCAGCGTCAGCATCGTCACCTCACCGCCCAGGGTGCGTTCGACGGTCAGCGCGTTGTACACCTCGGGCATCTGCTCAGGTGCGAACTCCACGTCGACGACCGGGCCGATGACCCGCGCGACACGGCCGGTTCCCCCGGCCTGGGTGCCCTGGGGGGCTTCCGCGGTGGCGGTCATGAATTGTCGACCTCTCTCAGGACTCAGCAGTTGCGGCGAGCGCGTCCGCGCCACCGACGATCTCGGAAATTTCCTGCGTGATCTCGGCCTGCCGGGCGGCGTTCGCCGCACGGGTCAAGCTCTTGATCAACTCATCGGCGTTGTCGGTGGCGGCCTTCATGGCCCGCCGGCGACTCGCCGACTCACTGGCAGCCGACTGCAACAGCGCGGCGTATACCCGGCTCTCGACGTAGCGCGGCAACAAGGCCTCCAGCACCGCCTCGCCGCTCGGCTCGAACTCGTAGCTGGGCAGATTCGCCGGGCGCGGCTCGTCGCTTTCCTCCACCACGAGTGGTAGCACCCGCACCGCCCGCGGCCGCTGGGTCAGCGCGGAGACGTACTCGGTGTAGACCAGGTGGATCTCGTCCACCGGCCGGACCGGCTCGCGCGCGGCGGCCGGTTCTTCGCGGCCCCCCTCGCCGCCCGATGTCTGAGCGTCCCGCTCCCTCGCCGGCGCCGGCGCGGCGTCGTCACCGGAAGCCTCCTCCGCGCCCGCGACGAACGCGGCGATCAAGGCGTCCGCCGCATGCTTGGCGTCCGCGTAGGTCGGCTGCTCGGAGAAACCGGTGTACGCCGCCACCGGCGGCCGGCCCCGGAAGGTGTAGAACCCGACGGCCTTACGCCCGATCGCGTAGAGGTCGACCTGCTTGCCTTCCCCCCGCAACCGGCTCACCAACTCCTCGGACGCGCGCAGGGCGCCGGAGTTGTAGGCGCCGGCCAGGCCTCGGTCGGAGGTAATCACCAGCAGCGCCGCCCGGGAGGCGTCCGGCCGTTCCCGGGTCAGCGGCGAGTCGATGCCGCTGGTCGAGGCGATAGCCGTGACGACCCGGGTGATCTCCTCGGCGTACGGCGTCGCCGCCTGCACCCGTTGCTGGGCCTTGACGATGCGCGAGGCGGCGATGAGCTCCATCGCCCGGGTGATCTTCTTCGTCGACGTCACCGAGCGAATCCGGCGACGCAGAACGCGGATCTGGGCTGCCACAGGTCAGGCCTCGGACGACTTCGGTGCCGCGTCCGCCGCGGGAGCGTCGTCGGTGTGCCCGTACTTGGTGACCTTCTCCTGGCCAAGATCCTCATCGGCCATCGGCTCCGCGTCCGGGGCGGTCAGGCTGCCCCCGTCGCCGGTGACGAACTGGCCGGAGAACTCGCCGATGGCCTTTTCCAACGCCGACTCGGTGTCCTTGCTCAGCTCGCCGCTCGACACGATGGCCTCGTAGATGTCGCCATGACCGGTACCGAGGAACTCGAGGAACTCCGCCTCGAAGCGCCGGATATCGGCTACCGGCACCACGTCGAGGTGGCCCTTGGTACCGGCCCACAACGACACGACCTGCCGCTCGACCGGGAACGGCGCGTACTGCGGCTGCTTGAGCAGTTCCACCAGGCGGGCACCGCGCTCCAGCGCCGCCTTCGAGGACTTGTCCAGGTCGGAGCCGAAGGCGGAGAAGGCCTCCAGCTCGCGGTACTGGGCCAGGTCCAGCCGCAGGGAGCCGGACACCGAGCGCATCGCCTTGATCTTGGCGCTGTTCCCTACCCGGGAGACCGAGATGCCGACGTTGATGGCCGGCCGGACGCCCTGGTTGAACAGGTCGGTCTCGAGGAAGATCTGCCCGTCGGTGATCGAGATGACGTTGGTCGGGATGTACGCCGAGACGTCGTTGCCCTTCGTCTCGATGATCGGCAGCCCGGTCAACGAGCCGCCGCCGAGCTCATCGGACAGCTTCGCGCAACGCTCCAGCAGCCGCGAATGCAGGTAGAACACGTCACCGGGGTAGGCCTCGCGGCCCGGCGGCCGGCGCAGCAGCAGGGAGATCGCCCGGTAGGCCTCGGCCTGCTTGGACAGGTCGTCGAACACGATCAACGCGTGCTGGCCGTTGTACATGAAGTGCTGGCCAATGGACGACCCGGCGTAGGGCGCGATGTATTTCAGGCCGGGCGGCATGTCCGCGGGGGCCGCGACGACCACGGTGTAGTCCAGCGCGCCGGACTCCTCCAGCCGGGCGACCAGCGAGGCGATCGTGGAGCCCTTCTGCCCGATCGCAACGTAGATGCACTTGACCTGCTTGTTCGGATCCCCGGTCGCCCAGTTCTCCCGCTGGGCGATGATGGCGTCGATCGCCACCGCCGTCTTCCCGGTCTGCCGGTCGCCGATGATCAGCTGGCGCTGGCCGCGGCCGACGTTGGTCATCGCGTCGACGGCCTTGATGCCGGTCTGCAGCGGCTCCTTCACCGGCTGCCGCTGCACCACCGAGGGCGCCTGCAGTTCCAGCACACGAGTGGTCTCCGGGGTGATGTCGCCCTTGCCGTCGAGCGGACGGCCCAGCGGATCCACCACCCGGCCGAGGAAGGCGTCGCCTACCCCGATGGACAGCACCTCGCCGGTCCGGCGTACCTCATCGCCCTCGCGGATCTTGTGCGCCTCACCGAGCAGCACGCAGCCGATCTCACGCACGTCGAGGTTCAGCGCCAACCCCTTGAGGCCGCCGGGGAACTCCAGCAGCTCATTGGTCATGGCGGAGTGCAGACCCTGCACCCGGGCGATGCCGTCACCGGTCTCGATGACCCGTCCGACCTCCTCGCGGGTGATCTCCGGCTGGTAGGCCTCCACGTACGTTTCGATCGCGTCGCGGATTTCCTCCGGCCGGATCGTCAACTCAGTCATCGGGGGTTCCTGCTCCTTGTGGCGTAGTCGGCGTACGGGTCCGGTCGGCAATGGTTGAGGGTCACGATCATCCGGCGAGCCGTCGGCGCACCTGCGCGAGCCGCCGGGCGATGCTGCCGTCGAACAGCTCGTCGCCGACGCGGACGACGACCCCGCCTTGGACAGCCGGATCGACCTGTACCTGCAACCGTACGTCGTGGCCGAGGGAGCGACCCAGCGCGGCGGTCAACCGATCGCGCTGCTCCTCGGTCAGGGCGCTGGCCACCCGCACGATCGCGATCAGGCGCCGCCGTCGCTGCGCGGCCTGCTCGCACAGCGCGTCGACGGCTGCCCCGATCGGCCGGCCGCGCGGGGCGCGCACGACGTTGTCGACCAGGTTCAGCGTGATCTGCGCGACCTTGCCGGTCAGCAACGCGTCCACCAATTGGCGTTTGTGCTCCGCGGTGCCCGCGGGGTCGCTCAGGGCGGCCCGTAACGACGGGTTGCTCTCGATGATCCGGGCGAACCGGAACAGCTGATCCTCCACGTCGTCGAGGGTCTGCTCCCGCTCGGCCACCGCGAAGGCGGCCTGGGCCCCCAGCAGCTCGACGGCATCGACGAGGTCAGCGGGACGCGACCATCTGCTCTCGACAAGTCCGCGGAGCACCTCCATCGACGCCGGGTCGAGTCGCTCGCTCAGCAGCCGCGCCAGCAGCTCCTGCCGCGCCGCGACGGCCACGACCGGGTCAGCGAGCATCCGGGCCAAGGCCCGCTCGGCGCTGAGGAGCCGGGTCACCGACAGCAACGAAGCCGACAGCTGGGCCGCCGCCTCGACGTCTCCCGCAGCGAGAACCGCATCGACTCGCTCGGCAGCTGCCGTCAGGGAGTCCCGGCTGGCACCGCGCACTAACTGGCCCCCGCCGGCTGCTGCGCCACCGCGTCATCGACCGGATCGGTCGGTGAGGCGTCGTGAGCACCCGACTCCAGCTCGGCCAGGAAGCGATCCACAGTGCGCCGCTGGCGCGCCTCGTCCGCGAGCGACTCGCCCACCACCCGGCTGGCCAGGTCCACCGCGATCTGCCCGACCTCGGTGCGCAACTGGAGCACGATGGCCTGCCGCTCGCTCTGCAGGCGGGCGCGCTCCCGCTCGGCAATCCGACCGGCTTCCTTCTGCGCCTCCACCCGCATCTCGTCGATGATCTGACGGCCTTGCTCCCGGGCTTCCTCGCGGATCCGGGAGGCGTCGGTGCGCGTTTCGGCCAGCGCGGCCTGCACCTGCGCCCGGGCCTCGTCCAGCGACTGCTTGGCCTGCCGGGTGTCTTCGATCTGCCGGCGGATGAGCTCCTGCCGGGCGCTCATCGACTCCGAAACGCGCGGGACGACATACTTTTTCAGCAGGAACAACACGATCAGGAAGGCGACCAGCTCGGCCACGAACGTGCCGTTGGGCAGCAGAAAGTTGTTGGTCTTGCCCGCTGCCATGACAACGGCAGCCTGAGCCTCCGGCATCACTGACTACTTCCCGAGGACGAAGACAAACAGTGCCATGAAGGCCAGGTTGATGAAGTACGCCGCCTCCACCAAACCCACGGTCAGGAAGAAGATCGTGAACAAGCGGCTCTGCGCCTCGGGCTGGCGCGCCACTCCCGAAATCGTCGCGCTACCGGCCAGGCCGTCGCCGATCGCAGCGCCGATGGCGCCGCCACCCAGCGCGAGCCCGCCGGCGATCAGCCCTCCCGCGGTCTTGATCGCGGATACGAGCTGTGGGTCTGCAGCCATCATCTCCCCTTGGTAGAAACAGGTTGTCGGTGCGGTGGATAAATCGTTGCGGTCTTTAGATGACGCAATCAGTGTGCTGTTGCCGCCTACGCGGCGCTCGCTGGGACCGCGTTCTGGGCACCTTCGTCGTGGTGTTCGCTCTCATGCTCGTCGCCCGGGTTCACCGCGCTGCCAAAGTAGATAATGGTCAGCAGCGCGAAAATGAATGCCTGGATGAGTCCGATGAACAGATCGAAGGTCTTCCAGAGCACGTTCGGGACCCACAGTACGTAAATCGGCAGCAGGGAAATGATCAAAACCATGACCGTGCCGGCGAAAATGTTACCGAACAACCGCAGGGCCAACGTGAACGGCTTGATGATCTCCTCAATGATGTTGATCGGGAGGAGAATCAAGTAGGGCTCCCGCAGGTGGCGCAGGTAGGCCCGCAGCCCACGCCGCCGGATACCGGTCACCACCGCCCAGGAGAACACCAGCAGGCCGAGGGCGTAGGTGGTGTTCGCGTCGGCCGTCGGGGGCGGTAGGAACTCCGGCCCGTGACCGCTCGGAATCAGCGAAATCCAGTTGCTGACGAGGATGAACACGAAGACGGTGACCGCCAGGGGCACCACGAACGGCGCGCGCGCCTTGAGCTCGAGGCCGACCTGCGACTCCACGTAGTCCACGACTGCCTCGAAGAACACCTGCAGCTTGCCGGGCACGCCGTCCCCGGCGCGCCGGGCCATCAGCAGCCCCAACCCGACGACCACCGCGCCGGCGATCAACGTGGTCCCGATCGTGTCGATGTTGAAGGAGAAACCGAAGAAGCTGCGCACGATGTGGTCACCGACGTTGATGTCGGCAACCACCTGCGGGTGGCCCATCATGCCCGGCGCACCTGCTTGTACATCGCCGCCGCGGCGAAGCCCAGCAGCAGCATCTGGTAGCCGGCGAGGCCGCCGAGGATGCCCCAGCCCAACGGCCGGATCAGCGATACGAGCACCAAGGTGACCACCGTGATGGCGCCGAGCCGGGCGAAGCCGCCCAGGACGAACTGCTTACGGCGGCCCGCCGCCGGATCGGTGAAGCGGACCATCGAGGCTTGCAGCAGCTGCGCGTTGAGGCCGCCGAAGGCCAACCCCAGGCACACCCCGGCGCCGATCAACGGAGCACCGAGCAGCGAGGCAACGAGCAGGCTCAGCACGGCGGCCACCGCAGCCGGGATGCGCACCCGGCGTGACTGCTGGGCCACCTCCGTCAACGGTGCGGGCTGCGGCTCGGACCGTACGTCCTCGTCGTTCATTTGCTCAGATACCTGCGCACTTCGTGGTAGGTGGCGACCGCGCCCAGGCTGATACCCGACGCGAGGCCGACCAAAATGAATATGGGGACAGTATGCAGTTGGCCGTCGACCAGCCATCCCAGTGCGGCCCCTGCGAGCCAACAGCCTGTGTTGAGCGCCCCAATCCCGGCGAGGACAAATGGACTCGGCGTCCTCGCCACGTCACTGATCCTTCGGTCGGATGCTACGTGCCAGTGTGGCTCCAAGATTGGCGAGAAGTTATCACAGGAGCCGGGCCGGGCGCGTCCCCGGAACGGGTCCGCGCGGCCGTTCAGGGCGCCCGGCGGTGCGCCCGCAGCCGGGGAAAACCCGAGACGGCGACGATCAGAACCGCGATGAGGGCCATGCCGCCGACCGCGACCACGCCGCCGTGCGAGAAGGACAGGAACACCCCACCGAAGCCCAGCAAGGCGGCCCAGGCGTACATCAGCAGCACGGCGCGGCGATGGCTGTGCCCGATCTCCAGCAGGCGGTGGTGCAGATGCATCTTGTCCGGGCTGAACGGCGAGCGGCCGGCCCGGGTGCGGCGCACCACGGCGAGCACCAGGTCGACGAACGGCACCGCGAGCACCGCCAACGGGACCACCAGCGGGACCAGGAGCGGCACCGCGTCGAGCTTGCCGAGGCCGCCGTAGTCCACCTGACCGGTCACGCTGGTCATCGAGGCGGCCAGCACCAGCCCGATCGGCATCGAGCCGGAGTCCCCCATGAAGATCCGGGCCGGGGCGAAATTGTGCGGCAGGAACCCCACGCACGCGCCGAGCAGCAACGCCGCCATCAACGACGCGGGCGCAGCCGAGATCCCCTCCCCCAGGCTGGACTGCAGGTGGTAGCTGTAGGCGAAGTTCGCCGCTGCGGCGATCGCGACCACGCCGGCGGCGAGGCCGTCGAGGCCGTCGATGAAATTCACGGCATTGACCAGCAGCACCACCAGCAGCACCGTCAGCGGTACCGCCTGATCCCGGCCCAGCACGTAGACGTGTCCGGGCAGGTACAAAAACGAGAGCTGGACCCCCATCAGCACCATCACCCCGGCCACGGCGATCTGGCCGGCCAGCTTGGTCAACGCGTCGAGTTCGAACCGGTCATCGAGCATCCCCAGCACGGTGATCAGCCCGGCGGCCACGATCGCCGCCCGCGGCTCGGAGGAGTCGACGAAGGTCTCGCGCAGCACCGGGAGCTGCGCGGCGACTAGCGTCCCGGCCAGCAACCCAAGGAAGATGGCCAGGCCGCCCAACCTCGGGGTGGGCAGCACGTGCACATCGCGGTCCCGGATCGGGGCCATCGCGCGCATCCGGACCGCGAGCACCCGGATCAGCGGGGTCAGCAGATAGGTTGCCGCGGCGGCTACCGCGGCGACGATCGCGTATTCCCGCATCCTCCGGGCGCCGGTCTAGACCGGACTGCCCGCGGCGGCCGCGCCGGGCCGGGGGTAGGCGGGGTACCGCTCCACCAGCGAGCGAACCTCCACGGCAATCGCGCCGGGAGACCCCTCGGCGCGGACCGCGCGGCCGATCAGGGACGCGACGTCCTTCATCTGGTCCTCGCTCAGGCCCTGGGTGGTGATCGCCGGAGTTCCGACCCGGATCCCGGAGGCGGTCATCGGCGGCTGCGGGTCATAGGGAATGGCGTTCTTGTTCAAGGTGATCCCGGCTGCGCCGCAACGCGTCTCCGCCTCGACGCCGGTGACGCCCGTCTCTCGCAGGTCCAGCAACGCCAGGTGCGTGTCGGTCCCACCGGAGGTGGGGCGCAGCCCCTCGGCGGCGAGCGCCTCAGCCAGCGCCTGCGCGTTCCGCACGACCTGGGCGGCGTAGTCGCGGTAGTTCGGCTGCAGGCACTCGCCCAAGGCGACCGCCTTGGCCGCGACGGCATGCATCAGCGGACCACCCTGGGAGAACGGGAACACCGCCTTGTCGATGCGCTGCGCCAGCTCGTCGGTGCACACGATCATGCCGCCGCGCGGGCCGCGCAGCACCTTGTGGGTGGTGAACGACACCACGTCCGCGAACGGCACCGGGCTGGGGATGGCCTGGCCGGCGACCAGACCGATGAAGTGCGCGGCGTCGACCATCAGCCAGGCCCCGACCGAATCGGCGATCTCGCGGAAGCGGGCGAAGTCGATCAGCCGCGGGTAGGCGGTGGCACCACAGATGATCATCTTGGGGCGGTGCTCGTCGGCCAGCCGTGCCACCTCGTCGTAGTCGATCAGTTCGGATTCGCGGTCCACCCCGTAGGAGACCGGGTTGAACCACCGCCCGGAGAAGCTGACCTTGCTGCCGTGCGTGAGGTGCCCCCCGTGCGGCAGGCTCATCGCCAGCACGGTGTCGCCGGGCTGCAGGAGTGCGGCGTACACGGCGAAGTTGGCGCTTGCCCCCGAATGCGGCTGCAGGTTGACGTGGTCGGCCCCGAACAGCTGCTTGGCCCGCTCGATCCCGAGGAGCTCCGCCCGGTCCACGACCTCGCAGCCGCCGTAGTAGCGCTTGCCCGGGTAACCCTCGGCGTACTTGTTCGACAGCGTCGAGCCCAGCGCGGCCAGCACCGCCGGGCTGGTGAAGTTCTCGCTCGCGATCAACTGCAGGCCGCCGCGCAGGCGGCCCAGCTCGTCGACCAGGATGCTGGCGACCTCAGGATCTTGCGCCTGGAGGGCGTCAAAGTCGGCCCCGTAGAACGTGCTCATGGCGACTCCCTGCGTCGATGTCCGGCGGCAGGGGCGATGTTACCGGCCGCCGCGGCTTAGCCGACGAGCTCGGGGACAACCTCCCGCAGCCGCTCCACCGTCACGCCGCCCAGCCGCAGCACCCGCGGGGGCTCGCTGGGATGGCTCACATCGACAATGGTCGAAGGCACCGGCCCGGCGGTCGGCCCGCCGTCGAGATAGACCGCGACCGCGCTGCCCAGCTGAGCACGCGCCTCGACCATCGTGGTCGCCGCCGGCTGACCGGACCGGTTCGCGCTGGACACGGCCATCGGTCCGGTGATCGCGAGCAACTCCAGGGCCATCGGGTGCAGCGGCATCCGGACCAGCACCGTGCCGCGGGCATCGCCCAGATCCCAGGCCAGGGACGGCTGATGGCGCAGCAGCAGCGACAGCGGACCGGGCCAGAAGGCCTCGACCAGCGCCCGAGTGGTCGGCGACACGCTCGCCGCGATGCCATCCAGCGTCTGCCACGACCCGATAAGCACTGGTACGGGCATATCGCGGCCGCGCCCCTTCGCCGCCAGCAGCGCGTTCACCGCGCTGGGGTCGAACGCGTCGGCGCCCACGCCGTAGACGGTGTCGGTCGGCACGACGACCAACTGACCGGAACGGACCGCCGTGGCGGCCTCCTCGATCGTGCTCACGCCCGTCGGCCCGTCACGTATCGCTCCCGCCCGGTGAGGTCCTGATGGCCGGTCACCTCCACAAAACCACTCTGGCACAGCAACCGGAGCAGCTCTTGTTGGTGGCTGACGTCATGCTCCAGGGCGACGAACCCGCCCGGGCGCAACAGCCGCGTCGCCGCGGTGAGCACCTCGCGGACCACCGCCAACCCGTCCGGACCGCCCCACAGCGCCGCCGCCGGGTCGTGCCGGGCGACTTCCGGCTCCAACGCGAGGCCGTCCGGCAGGTAGGGCGGGTTGCTCACGACCGCATCCACGCTCCGACCGGGGTTCCAGGCGCCCGCGGGGGCGCGGTGGACGGTGACCGGTGAGCCGGCAGCGGCCCGCCGCAGCCACCCGAACGCGGCAGGGTCGACCTCGACCGCGTGGACCTCCGTACCCGGCGATTCCGCGGCGACGGCAAGGGCGATCGCACCGCTCCCGGCGCACAGGTCCACGAGCGTTGTCCCCGGGCCCACGTGCGGCAGGACGAGATCGACCAGGCCCTCGGTTTCCGGTCGGGGGATGAAGACACCCGGGCCCACCGGGAGGGCGAGGTGACGGAAATACGCGACGCCGGTCAGATGCTGCAGCGGCTCGCGGGTCGCCCGCCGGGTGATCAAGGCGTGAAACGCCGCGTCCTGCTCGGGCCGCAGTGCTGGTGCGGTGAGCAGCGACGCGCGGCGCACGCCGAGGATGTGCGCCGCCAGCAGCTCCGCATCGTGCCGAGGGCTGGGGACCCCGGCCGCGTCCAGTCGTTCGGCCGCTGCGGCGAGGACGGTGCCCAGAGAGGCGCGCTGGGTTGCTGACCCAGGAACGCTCACGGCTGCACCCCTTCGATCCGGGCGGTCAGGTCCGCGTCGGTCAACGCCGTCACCAGCGCGTCAAGGTCCCCGTCGAGGACGGCATCCAGGTTGTAGGCGGTGAACCCGATCCGGTGATCGGAGATCCGGTTCTCCTTGTAGTTGTAGGTACGGATCCGCTCGCTGCGGTCGACCGTCCGGACCTGCGCGCCGCGGGCAGCGGACTGTTCCGCGGCCGCGGCCTCCTGCGCCTGCGCGAGCAGCCGCGCCCGCAGCACGCGCAGCCCCGCCTCCTTGTTCTGCAGCTGACTCTTCTCGTTCTGCATCGCGACGACGGTGCCGGTGGGCACGTGGGTGATCCGTACCGCGCTGTCGGTGGTGTTCACGCTCTGGCCACCGGGACCCGAGCTGCGATACACGTCGATCCGCAGATCGTTCGGGTCGATGGTGACGTCGATCTCGTCGGCCTCCGGTAGCACCAGCACCCCGGCGGCCGAGGTGTGCAGGCGACCCTGCGACTCGGTGACCGGCACCCGCTGCACCCGGTGCACGCCGCCCTCGTACTTCAGCTTGCTCCACACCCCGCCGCCGCGGGCCTTGACCGCGACGCTGACATCCTTGAAACCACCCAGGTCGCTGGGCGTGGCGTCCAGGATTTCCGCGGACCAGTTCTGGCGCTCGGCGTACCGCAGATACATGCGCAGCAGGTCGCCGGCGAACAGCGCCGACTCCTCACCGCCTTCACCGGCCTTGACCTCGACGATGACGTCCTTGCCGTCCAGCGGGTCCTTCGGGGTGAGCACGATCCGCAAGGTGTCGGCCGCCGCGTCGCGCCGTTCCTCCAGGCCGGGCAGCTCGGCATGAAACGACGCGTCGTCCTCGGCGAGTTCTTTCGCCGTCGCCAGGTCGTCCTCGGCCGCCTGCCAGGCGTGCCCGGCGGCGATGATGGGGGTCAGCTCGGCGTACCGGCGACCCAGGTCACGGCTGGTGTTCTGATCCGCGTGGGTGGCGGGGTCGGCGAGGCGGAGTTCGATGTCGGCATGCTCGGCGTACAGCGCCGGTAGCTGCTCGAACACGGGTCTCCTCAATGTGGGTAGGCAAACCCCCCGGACGCGAGCGGCGCCCGCCCCCGCGAGGGGACGGGCGCCGTCGGAAGAGCTATTTGGTGCCGGGGGTGCGCTTGCCGAAGCGCTTCTCGAACTTCTCGACCCGGCCGCCGACGTCCATGATCTTCTGCTTGCCGGTGTAGAACGGGTGGCACTCGGCGCAGAAGTCGGCGTGGATCGGCCCGCCGGACTTGGTGCTGCGCGTCACGAAGGCATTCCCGCACGAGCAGGTGACTTGCACCGGCTGGTAGCTGGGATGGATATCGGCTCGCATGGGGTGTTTCCTCTCGTCGGCGGCCGCTGGGTCACCCGGCGATACCTCGCGGGATGGGAACCAGAGCCTGGTAGTGGCACCAGTGTGCCAGAGGGTGTAGCGCGTGCGGCCGGGATGGTGTTCCCGTCCGCTAGTCCCCCGGCGCAGTCTTCGCGATCTGCATCAAGAACTCGATGTTGGTACGGGTCTCCTTGAGCTTAGAGATCAGCAGATCGATCGCTTGCTGGCTGTCCAGAGCATGCAGGACGCGGCGCAGCTTGTGCACGATCGCCATCTCTTCGGCGGACATCAGCAGGTCTTCCTTGCGGGTACCCGACGGGTCGATGTCGACCGCGGGGAAGACCCGCTTGTCCGCAATCTTCCGGTCCAGCTTCAGTTCGGCGTTGCCGGTACCCTTGAACTCCTCGAAAATGACTGTGTCCATGGTCGAACCGGTTTCCACCAGCGCCGTCGCCAGGATCGTCAACGAGCCGCCGCCTTCGATGTTCCGGGCCGCGCCGAGGAACCGTTTGGGCGGGTACAGCGCGGTCGAGTCGACACCACCGGACAGGATCCGGCCGCTCGCCGGCGCGGCGAGGTTGTAGGCCCGCCCCAGCCGGGTGATCGAGTCCAGGAGGACGACGACGTCGTGACCGAGTTCGACCAGCCGCTTGGCCCGCTCGATGGACAGTTCCGCCACGATCGTGTGGTCGGTCGCCGGCCGGTCGAAGGTCGAGGCGATGACCTCGCCCTTCACCGAGCGCTGCATGTCGGTGACTTCCTCGGGGCGCTCGTCGACCAGCACCACCATGAGGTGGCATTCGGGGTTGTTGACGGTGATCGCGTTCGCGATCGCCTGCAACACCATGGTCTTACCGGCCTTCGGCGGGCTGACGATCAGCGCGCGCTGGCCCTTGCCGATCGGCATCACCAGGTCGATCACCCGAGTGGTGATGATGTTCGACTCGGTTTCCAGGCGCAATCGCTCTTGCGGGTAGAGCGGCACCAGCTTGTGGAACTCCGGGCGGGCCTTGGCCTCTTCGGCCGGCAGACCGTTGACGGTGTCCAGCCGCACCAGCGGGTTGTACTTCTCCCGCCGGTTGCCCTGGTGCTCGCTTTCGCTGGCATTCGCTTTCACGACACCGGTCAGCGCATCACCGCGGCGAAGCCCGTGCCGGCGGACCAGGTTCATCGAGACGTAGACGTCGGTCGGGCCGGCGAGGTAGCCACTGGTCCGCAAGAACGCGTAGTTGTCGCTGGTGTCCAGGATGCCGGCCACGGGAGCGAGGACATCGTCTTCTCGTACCTGCGGCTCGCGGTCGGTGAACCCGTCCTGCGCCCCGGTTGGCGCGCCCTGACGGTCACGGTTGCGGCGCCGATCGCGGTAACGCCCGCGGCGCCCGCGGCGGGCATCGCCGTCCTCATCGTCGCGTTGGGCCTGAGTTTGATTGCCCCCGTTATTGCGCTCGCTTTGACTCTGATTGCTGGGGCGGTCGGACTGCACGCGCTCGGGCCGCTGTCCATTTTGCTGCCCGTTCTGCTGCCCGTTCTGCTCGCGGTCGGGGCGCTCGGTGCGTTGCGGGCGGTCGGTGCGGTCGGTGCGGTCGGTGCGGTCGGTGCGCTCGCGGACGGGGCGCTCCACCCGCTCCGGGCGTTCGACGCTAGCGCCTCCGGCCAAGGGCGTGACGCGGCCGTTCGCCTCGCGGGTCGCCGCGCCCGTTGCCGCGCCCGTTGCCTCGCCTGTCGCCGGCCGCTCGCGGGGGGGCGCAATCGCTGCCTGGCTGGCGGTGTCCGCCGGCGCATAGCCGGCCGGGGTGTCGTTCGCCGCGGCGGAGGCAGGCTTGGTCGCGGCGCTGCCGCCTCGCGCCTCTTGAATGGCGGCGATGAGCTGACCCTTGCGCAGTCGGGCGATCCCGGCGATGCCCAGGCCGCCCGCGATCTGCTGCAGTTCGGGCAGAAGTTTGGCCGAAAGGGTGCCGCCGGCCGATGCGGCCGATGCGGGCGGCGCGGCTGCCTCGGGTTGGGCGCCGACCGGGCGGCTGGCGCGCCGGCGTACCGGCCGGTTGGCCTCGGCACCGTTGGTGCTGGTCGTTCCGTTGGTGCTGGTCGTTCCGTCCGTGCTCGCCGGGTCGGTGACCGCGCTGTTGTTCGGCTGGTCGCCGGTGCGCTCGTCGAGCAGGTTGCTGTCGTTCACGGGATCCTTTCCCACCGGGGCGCCAGGCGGATCGCCCTGATGGCGACCCGTCGCTGTCGGACCGGGCTGTGACGCGGGAGGCGCGACGCGGGCGACGTCCTGCACAAGGAGCGTCGCCGGCATCCGCCGGGTCGTGCACCCGCCTCGAATGGGGCGGGTTGCCCATCCCGATCAGGGATGGGTGTCTGTGAGCACCGGCCGCAGATCGGAGCCTGCGGTTCGATTGTCGCTTCCTCGGCACCGGTGCGCTGTCATGGAGACTTCGCGACCGACGAGACCGAGAACGAGCACGGCGCGGATGCGCCCGGTGCTTAGGGGGAAGCTTAGCGCCCCCGCGTCAAGGGCGGCAACAACACGCCGATCGGCCGCATTCCCGCGGCCGGTGAACCGGTCAGCCGGTCAGCCGGTCATCCGGCGAGGAGCGTGGCGCCCTCGGTGTCGACCGCCAGCGCCAACGCCGACCAGCCGCGGGTGGCCAGGGTCTGTGCCATCGCCGCCTGCTCGGGCCCGGTGGCCAACGCCAACACGCTCGGGCCGCTGCCGGACAAGGTGGCGGCGACCCCGGCCTCGCGCAGGCGGGCCAGCAGCGCCGCCCCGCGAGGCTGGGCCGCCAGCCGGAAGGGCTGATGCAGGCCGTCCACCGTGGCCGGCAGCAGCAGTTCTGGGTGGGTGGCGAGCGCCTGGACCAGCAGCGCCGCGCGCCCGGCGGTCCGAACCGCGTCCTGATGCGACACCTGTTCGGGCAGCAGGGATCGGGCGCTGCGGGTGGATTGCTTGCCCGAGCTGGGGATGAACGCGACCGGGTGCAGCGAGGGGTGCAGGCTCAGCCCCACCGCCTGCGGCCGTCCGCTGTCATCGACCCAGGCCGCGGTCGCCCCGCCGTACAGGCAGGCGGCCACGTTGTCCGGGTGACCCTCCAGGGCCGTCGCGATGGCCAGCGCGTCCTGGTCCGGGAGACCGCCGAGCACGACCGCGCGGGCCGCGCAAATGCCGGCGACGATCGCCGCCGCGGAAGAGCCCAGGCCGCGGCTATGCGGGATCCGGTTCGCGCAGACGACCTCCAGTCCACGCGGTTGCCCACCGAGGTGTTCGAAGGTGGCGCGCATCGCCCGGACCACCAGGTTGCGCTTGTCACGGCGCACGCTGTCGGCACCTTCGCCCGCCACATCGATGGACAGGCCGCTGTCGGTGATCCGCAGCGCGACGACGTCGTAGAGGCCCAAGGCCAGCCCGAGCGCGTCGAAACCGGGGCCGAGGTTCGCGCTGGTCGCCGGCACCCGGATTTGCACGGGAGCGGCGCGGAATGACGGACGCGTCATGTCAGGCCAGGCCCAGCAGCGTGGCCGCGGCCATCGCATCGACCGGGACCCGTTGGGGCGCGGCGGCCCCGCTGATCGCCCACTCCGGGTCCTTCAGCCCGTGCCCGGTGACCGTGCACACCACTGTCGCGCCCGGCCGGTAGCCGGTCTGCGTCTTGAGCAAACCGGCCACGCTGGCCGCGCTGGAGGGTTCCACGAACACGCCCTCTTCCCGCGCCAGCAGCCGGTAGGCAGCGAGAATCTCCCGATCGGTGACCGCGCTGATGCTGCCCGCCGATTCGTCCCGGGCGGCGAGCGCCTGGCGCCAGCTGGCCGGGTTACCGATCCGGATGGCCGTGGCGATGGTGCTCGGCCGCAGGACAGGCTCACCCAACACGATCGGGGCGGCGCCGGCGGCCTGGAAGCCGTGCATCGCCGGGCAGCGCGCGATCACCCCGTCGCGGTGGTACTCGGTGTAGCCCTTCCAGTAGGCGGTGATGTTGCCGGCGTTGCCGACCGGGAGCAGATGGTGATCGGGGGCCCGCCCGAGCGCGTCGCACACCTCGAACGCGGCGGTCTTCTGCCCTTCGATCCGGGCCGGGTTCACGCTGTTGACCAAGGTGACCGGGTAGTCGACGGCCAGCTTCTGGGCCAATTCCAAGCAGTCGTCGAAGTTCCCGTCCACCTGCAGCAGCCGCGCTCCGTGCACCAGCGCCTGGGCCAGCTTGCCGAGGGCAATCTTGCCGTCCGGCACGAGTACGGCGCACAGCAGGCCGGCCCGGGCCGCGTAGGCGGCGGCGCTGGCGCTGGTGTTTCCGGTGCTGGCGCAGATGACCGCCTGGCTGCCCTCTTCAACGGCCTTGGACAGCGCCATGGTCATCCCGCGGTCCTTGAATGAACCGGTGGGATTGTCGCCTTCAACCTTCAGATGGACATCGAGACCGGTAAGCGCCGAAAGTCGGGCCGCCGGGAGCAGGGGGGTGCCACCCTCCCGCAACGTAATCACCGGTGTGGCGACGTTGATCGGCAGCCGATCCCGATATTCGGTGATGATCCCGCGCCAGGCGGGCGGCGTCGCGGTCGTGGTCACGAGGCGCCGTCACGACCCTGGAAGCCGGCCCGCGCCACGCCTCCCTGCGAGGTGCCCTCCACCCGCATCACGCTGGTGACTCCGCGGACCACCGGCAGCGAGCGCAGATCCTCCACCGTCGCGGCCAGGGCCGCATCGGTCGCGCTGTGCGTGACCAGGACGAGCGCGGCGTCCCCCGCGTGCTCCTCCTGCCGGACGGTACCGATGGAAACCTCGTGGGCGGCGAACGCCTGCGCGACGGCGGCCAGCACGCCGGGCCGGTCGACCACGTCGAGGGAGACGTGATACCTCGTCACCGTCTCGCCCATCGGTCGCACCCGCAGATCGGCGTAGGCCGATTCGCCCGGGCCGCGGGTGCCGGCGACCTTGTGCCGGGCCACCGCGACCAGGTCACCGAGAACGGCGCTGGCCGTCGGCGCGCCGCCGGCGCCGCGGCCGTAGAACATCAGCGCGCCCGCCGCCTCGGCCTCGACGAACACCGCGTTGTACGCGTCCCCCACCCCAGCCAGCGGATGCGATCTGGGCAGCATCGCGGGATGCACGCGCACGCCGACGCTGCGGCCGTCGTCGCCCCGCTCGCAGACCGCCAACAGCTTGATGGTGCAGCCCATCGCCCGGGCACTGGCCATGTCGGCGGCGGTGACCTCGCTGATCCCCTCGCGGTGCACATCGGCGGCGGTGATCCGGGTGTGAAAGGCCAACCCGGCGAGGATCGCCGCCTTGGCCGCCGCGTCGTACCCATCGACATCCGCACTGGGATCAGCCTCGGCGTAACCGAGGGCGCTGGCCTCGTCCAACGCCTCGGCGAAGCCGACCCCGGTCTCGTCCATCCGGGAGAGGATGTAGTTGGTGGTGCCGTTCACGATCCCCAGCACCCGGTGCACGCGGTCGCCCGCCAGGGATTCGCGCAACGGGCGCAGCAACGGGATGGCCCCGGCCACGCTGGCCTCGAAATAAAGATCCACCCCGGCCCGGGCCGCCGCGTCGTGCAGCGCCGCGCCGTCCTCGGCGAGCAGCGCCTTGTTGGCCGTCACCACACTCTTGCCCGCGTCGAGGGCGGCCAGCAGCCACCCGCGGGTGAGCTCCACGCCGCCGACCACCTCGATGACGACGTCCACGTCGGCCCGGGTGACCAGGGCGGCCGCGTCCTTGGT
This sequence comes from Mycobacteriales bacterium, assembly GCA_035999615.1. GTDB lineage: Bacteria > Actinomycetota > Actinomycetes > Mycobacteriales > CAJCIY01 > DASYGP01. The sequence goes on along the minus strand of DASYGP010000013.1, from coordinate 11,130 downwards.
GAACAGGGCCGGATCCACCGGCAGGTCGCGGAGGCGTTCGGGGCGGCGGACCGCGATGCCGCGCAGCCGCAGCGGCGCTCCCACTCGCGCCTCGAGGTCGGCGGCGTGCGCGCCCAGCAGCCGGACCACCTCGCTGCCGACGACGCCGCACCCGAGCAGCGCCACCCCCACCGGACGCGTCACGGCTGGTCCAGCGCCAGCAGGTCATCCTCGGTCTCCCGGCGGACGAGCACCCGGGTCAGCCCGTCGCGTACCGCGATCACCGGGGGGCGGGGCACGTGGTTGTAGTTGCTGGCCATGCTCCGGTGATAGGCGCCGCTGGCCGGCACCGCAAGCAGATCCCCGGGCCGCAGATCAGCCGGGAGCGCGACGTCGTGGACGACGATATCCCCGCTCTCGCAGTGCTTCCCGGTTACTGTCACCGGCCGCAGGGGGGCGGTGGAGGCGCGCGAGACGAGAGCGGCCGTGTAGTGCGCCCCGTAAAGCGCGGTCCGAATGTTGTCGCTCATCCCGCCGTCGACCGAGACGTAGGTGCGTAGGCCGGGCAGTTCTTTGACCGTGCCCACCTCATAGAGGGTCACCGTGCCGGGACCGGCGATCGCCCGGCCCGGTTCCACCGCGAGGCGTGGGACCGCGATCCCCGCGGCCGCGCATTCCTTGGCGACGATGGCGCGCAGCCGGTCGGCTACCTCGTCGACCGGCAGCGGGGCATCGGCCGAGGTATAGGCGATGCCGAGGCCGCCTCCGAGGTCCAGTTCCGGCAGCTCCAGTCCGTGCTCGTCGCGGATCGCGGCGAGCAGGCCGATCATGCGATGGGCGGCCAGGCCGAACCCGGCCGTGTCGAAGATCTGGGAGCCGATGTGTGCGTGCAGGCCGATCAGCTCCAACGCCGGGGTCTTCAACACCCGCCGCACCGCGTCGGCGGCCGCGCCTGAGGCCAGCGAGAACCCGAACTTCTGATCCTCCTGCCCCGTCGCGACGTACTCGTGGGTGTGCGCCTCCACGCCGGGCGTCACCCGCAGGTACACCTTGGTCGCGGCGCCCAGGATGGCGAGCCGATCGATCTCCTCGACGCTGTCGACGACGATCCGGCCCACCCCGGCCTGACAGGCTCGCTCCAGCTCCCGAACGCTCTTGTTGTTGCCGTGGAAAAGCAGACGCGCGGGTGGGAATCCGGCGGCCAGCGCGGCGGCGAGTTCCCCGCCGGTGCAGACGTCGAGCCCCAGCCCTTCCTCGGCTACCCAACGCGCGACGGTCTGGCACAGGAAGGCCTTGCCGGCGTAGTAGACGTCACCGCCGTTGAAAGCGTCCCGCCACGCCCGCGCCCGCTCACGGAAGTCGTTCTCGCACAGCACGTAGGCCGGGGTGCCGTATTCGGCGGCGAAATCAGTCAGCCGTACCCCGCCGATGCTGACCACTCCGTCGCCGGCCAGCTGGGCGGACATCGGCCAGACCGCGGGGTCCAGACCGGTCACATCCGCTCCGGTGCGCTCACGCCCAGCAGCCCCAGGCCATTGGCCAGCACGGTGCGGGCAGCCTGCCAGAGCAGCAAGCGGGCGTGGGTGATCTCGGTGACCGGCTCATCGCCGCGCGGGAGCACCGGACAGTCATCCCAGAACCGTTGTACGGCCTTGGCCACCTGCTCTTCCAAGTAGCGCGCGATCCGGTGCGGCTCGCGCAATTCCGCTGCGCTGGCCACGACGCCGGGGAACTCACCGATAGCCAAGAGCAGATCTTGCTCCCGTGGATGGGTCAACACCGAGACGTCAACCTGCTGCGGCGCTCGAGGCGGCAGCCCCATCTCCGCCGCATTGCGCAGGATCGAGGCGGCCCGGGTGGCGGCGTACTGGACGTAGAACACGGGATTGTCGCTGGCCTGCTTGGCCAGCAGGTTCAGATCGAGGTCGATCTGCGAATCGCTGGAGGCGCGGGCGAGCGAATAACGGGCGGCGTCCACGCCGACCGCCTCCACCAGATCCTCGAGCGTGACGACGTTGCCGGCGCGCTTGGACAGCCGTACCGGCTGGCCGTCGCGAACCAGGTTGACCAGCTGACCGATGAGCACCTCCAGCCGCCGATCCGGGTCCTCACCGAAGCAGGCAACCATGGCCCGCAGCCGACCGAGGTAGCCGGAATGGTCAGCGCCGAGCATGATCACAACCCGGTCGAAGCCCCGCTCCCGCTTGTCCAGGTAGTAGGCGACGTCCCCCGAGAAGTACGCCGGCTCCCCGTTGGACCGAACCAGGACACGGTCCTTGTCGTCTCCAAAATCACTGGTACGCAGCCAGACGGCACCGTCCTGGTCGTAGACGTGACCCTCGGTCCGAAGCCGTGCGATCGCTTCCTCGACCCGGCCGGAGGTGTGCAGGTCGTCCTCGTGGAAGAACACATCGAAATTGACCCCGAAGTCGCGCAGCGAGGCCTTGATCTCGGTGAACATCAAGTTCACCCCCTCACGCCGAAACACCTCCGCGGCCTGGTCATCGGACAGCTGCGCGACGCCCGGGACAGCGCGTTCGACCCGCGCGGCGATCTCGGCGATGTAGGCACCGCCGTAACCGTCCTCCGGTGTGGGTTCCCCGCGCGCCGCCGCCAGCAGCGAGCGGGCGAAGCGATCCACCTGCGCGCCATGGTCGTTGAAGTAGTACTCGCGGGCCACCTGCGCGCCACTCGCCGTCAGGATTCGGCCGAGCGCATCCCCGACCGCCGCCCACCGCACGGCGCCGATGTGGATCGGTCCGGTCGGGTTGGAGCTGACGAACTCGAGGTTGATGCGTTCCCCGGCCAGCGCCGTGTTGCCACCGAAGGACTCCCCCGCGGTGACGACGGCCCGCGCCACCTCGCCCAGCGCGGCCGCGCCGACCGTCAGGTTGAGAAAGCCCGGCCCGGCGACCTCCACCTTGGAGATGCCGGCGAGCTTCCGCAGCCGTCCGGCGAGGACCTCGGCCACCTCCCGGGGGGGCCGGCCCGCGGGCTTGGCCAGCTGCAGGGCCAGGGAACTGGCGTAGTCACCGTGCCCGGCCTGCCGCGGCCGCTCCACCTTGGTGTGCGTCGGGATCGCCTCCGCCGGGATGGCCAGCTCGCCCGAGCGCGCGGCCTCTCGGGCTGCCACGATCACGGCGGCGGCCAGATCCGCGGGCGTCATGGCGGCAAGGGTAGTAGGCGCCGCCAAGGCGCTTACCCGCCGTCAGCTGTAGGTCTGTCCGCCGAGATATTTGCGCAGCGTCGGGAGCAAGCCGGGACTGGTCACCTTAGGGACGGCGGCCCAGTCCCCGCCGAGCAACGCACCGTCGGGAATCAAGCCGCGGCCGCGAGCCTGCACGTCACTGGCGTGCAGATTCGCTAGATACTGGGACTTGGTTGTTTCGTTGGAGAATGTCACTAATTGGAAGGGGTGGTCGCTGGAGGTGAGCAACGCACACTCGCTTCGCTGGCCACCCACGTCATGGCAGGTTGCCACTCCCGTAAGTGCCTTCTTCAGCTCGCTCAGGCCGCTGAGTTGAGCCGGCGGCCGGGCCGGTGGCGGCGCCAAGCTGTTCACGTTCGTCGCTGGTGCGGCGGCGGCCAGCGGCGCAGACGAGCAGGCCACCAGCAGGCCGCCGCAACCGATCGCCAGCGCAGCCCGAACGACGACGAGCCGGCGGGACATATCGGCAATCTAGACGGGTGCTGCACCGCGCGGTTCCCCGCTCAGGCGGCCACCAGGCGCTTCACCACCGCGAGCAGTTCCTCCGGGTCAAAGGGCTTAGCGAGATAGGCGTCCACGCCCGGCGCGCTTTCCGCCTTCTGTCGCTCGGCCTCCTGGGCCCGCGCCGAGACGACGCATACCTTGATGCCGGCCGTAGCGGGATCGGCCCGGAGCGCCGCGGCAGCGGACAGCCCGTCCATGTTGGGCATCATCACGTCCAGGGTCATCACGTGCGGCCGGATCGCACGAGCGACCTCGAGTGCCTCCACCCCGTCGGCCGCCAGGTGCACGTCGTAGCCCTCAAGCTCGAGATTGAGCGCGATCAACTGCCGGATCACCTCGTCGTCGTCGACCACGAGGACACGGACCGGGGGGTGCACGGCGACGAACGCTAGCCCTGGACTGCTAACCTCGTGGTCCCCGGCCCCCGTAGCTCAGGGGATAGAGCACCGCCCTCCGGAGGCGGTGGCGCAGGTTCGAATCCTGCCGGGGGCACCGGATCAGTCCTCCGCAGATCTGGCGGGGACTGGTCGGTTTGGTCAGGCCCTCGCTCGTCGCCGAGGGTGAGCACGACGTCCGGGGCGTGTTCGCCGGGTTGATTGCTGACTTGGATCCTGCGGTAACCCCAGCGCGGATTCTCCGCCACCAGCCGCCGAACCAGGTCACGATTTTCGAACCCAACCGGCGGCCGCGTCGGCGCGTTTGAATAGGTCCCGGTGCTTGGCCGTGAACCGACGGCGCCCTGCCAGCAGCGTCGCTGGACTCACCAGCCGACGAGCGCGCAGTGCCCGCGGCGAAACCCTGGCCAATCCCGCGAACAGGGTCGCTGCCTCACCCCGTCGCCAACCGCATCATCAGCGGGCAGGGGACGGGGGGGTCCGGATCAGGGTCGGGCTGGGTCGATGACGGGCAGGCCGAGGGCAGCCGCGGCCTGGTTCAGGCGCTCGTCGTAGGCGACGAACGCAGTAAGCCCGTCGGACGACGGCCCCGCCAACGTCTGCGCAGATGCCAAATGCACGGCGTCAAGGCTGCGCAGCAACCCGTCCGCATACCCGCCGGCCATGGAACGGATCGTCGCGTCAATGTCTAACCGGTAAAGGCGGGCGAGCACATCAGCCACTCCCCCCAGAGCCTCGGGCGCATGGCGGCGCAACGCACGTGGGACCTCCACCTCCACCAGCGCCGAGGACACCAGGGGGGTCAGCGGTCGCGTAGCCAACCACGCCACGAGCTCGGTGCTTCCCGGTTCGCGACGAACCAGCTTCACTACGGCCGACGAATCGAGGTAGATCACCAGCGTTCATCTTCGCGTGCTTCCGCCAGGCATTGGGCCACGTCAAGGGCCTCGTCGGCGCCGCTCGGGGGCATCGGGATCGGACCCGTGACGGTCGCCGCACGGGCGCGGCCTTCTTCCACCAAGCGATCCAGCGCCGGGGACCCGGCCGGCACAGGCACCAGTCTCGCCAGCGCCCGGCCGTCCTTGGTGATGGTCACGGCCACCCCGTTGGCGACCTCCGCGAGCACTGCACTGGTGTGCTGATTCAGTTCCCGCACTGGCACTCTCCGCTCCATGAACCCAATGTAGAACGCTACGTCCTACACGACAAGAGAGGCACCTCATTTCGCCGACATATCCACGCCATTTCCGCTGCATGAACCTGCGTTGCCGTGCTGCGCACCTGGCGCCCATCGATGGGCGAGAATCGAACACTCACCGGCCACGGAGTTGATCTTCGCCGGTACGCGCATCAGGTACGCGCCAGGACGGGTGGGGCGGCGTCAGGCGATGAGCAGGCGAGCGCCAAGTTCCGCCGCGTCGAGATCAACCAGGTCGCGGTTGCGCTCGGTCCACCGACCTGAGGCCAGGTCATCACCGAGGCTCTGCACCGCCCTCCGCTCGACAGCCGGCCCGACGCTCGCCCAGACTGACATTCCGCGACGGACACTTTCGTCCAAGTACGCCTCGGGCCGACGCCAAAAGGCCTCGAAAAGGCCGTCGGCGCAGTCCCACGGGATGGGCACGGGCTCCATCCCAGCGTCGATCGCGCCGGCGAGCTTGGTCGGCGATGCGAGGATTTTGACAGCTCTCAGGTCGGCGAACTCGGGTAAGTAGTCACGAGTGAGCCAGAACCGGCCAGGGTCGCTGGTGTCGAACAGGAAGACCACGACCCTGCGAGCCACGCGCCGCATCTCGCGCAAGCCAGCGATCGGGTCCTGCCAGTGGTGGACGGTGCACACAGCCATGGCGGCGTCGAAGGATTGGTCATCGAACGGCAAGTTTTCCGCAAATCCGGCCAGGCACGGCGCCGCGTCATGACCGCGCTGCGAACGCATCAGCGCCGACGGCTCGACCGCGAGGACGCAGCGGTCGGGGGGTTCGTAGGAACCGGTGCCCGCCCCGACGTTCAGTACGGTCCGGGCGTCGCCAAGGGCAGCCCAAATCCGGGCCGCGATGCGCGGTTCAGTCCGCCGGGTCACCGTGTACGCCGTTCCGAGGGTGTCGTATAACTGCGCGCTGACCATTTAGCTGCCTTCCCGGCTGGTCACTGCCGTCGTCCGTCCCTGCGCGCTAGCGAGGTGACGCACGCCGGCAGCGAATCGAACCACGTCTTCGCCGGTCGTCGCGAAACTGGTCATCCAGCGGACGGTGCTCGAGTGCGCATCCCACGGCCAAAAGAACGACCATTCCTGCAACGGGCCAAGAAGCTCCGGCGGGATCCGCGCGAAGATGCTGTTCGCTTGTACCGGCCTGAGGACTTCAATGTTCGGCACATCGCTCAGCGCCACGTGTAGCTGCGCGGCCATCGCGTTTGCCTGTACCGCGCTGTTCAGCCAGAGATCGTCGGTGAGCAGTGCTTCGAACTGGGCGGCGATGAACCGCATTTTCGAGGCGAGCTGGCCCGCCTGCTTGCGCGCGAACCTGGCGCGATGTGCCAGTTCTGGACGCAGGAAAACAATCGCTTCGCCGTACAAGAGTCCGTTCTTGGTCCCTCCGAGGGTGACCACGTCCGCGCCAACGTCCGTGGTGAGTTGGGCCGGCGAGCTTGCCAGGTGGGCAGCTGCATTCGCCAATCGGGCGCCGTCGACGAAGAGCAGAAGGCCGTGGCCATGCACCACCTCAGCGAGCTCCGCGATTTCGTCGGCTGTGTAGACGGTGCCCAGCTCGGTGACTTGACTGATCGCGACAACTGCGGGTCGCACGTTGTGCTCGCCGTGCCCCGCGTCGAGCAGCGGCGCGATATCTCCTGGCGTGAGCTTGCCGTCGCTGGTGGGCACATCGATCAGTTTTGCGCCGGTGAAACGCTCAGCGGCGCCGCATTCGTCGGTGTTGATGTGGGCCGTAGCCGGACAGATGACCGCCTCATGAGGCGCCAACACCGACTGCAGGGCGACAACGTTGGCCCCGGTGCCGCCGTAGGTAAACAGCACCTCGGCACTCGGCGAATCGAACAGGGCTCGCACCTTTTCCATCGCCCGCGCCGTCCACGGATCGGCACCGTACGGCATCGAGTCGCCCACGTTGGCGGCCATGATCGCCGCAAGGACGGCCGGGTGCGCGCCAGCAGCGTTGTCGCTCGCGAAAGAATGGACGGGGGCCGGGAGTCTCATACGATCCACATTCGCCGCGTGCAGAACCGAAGTCAAAGTACGGTCGCTTTCGATGGCCAAAGCAATTAGGTGGTCCGCTCATGGATCTCCTGCGGCTTCGTTCCTTCGTCGAGTCCGCTCGCTTGGGATCGTTCGCGGCCGCCGCCGATGCCCTCGGTTGCACCGCACCGAGCTCGCCCTCATGCACCTCGAACCGCCTGACGGTCGCCGTACCTAAATTCATCGAGAATTGAAGAGATTGGTTTAGCTGCCCACGTAGGCCGCCAGATGCTGGCCGGTGAGGGTGGATCGGGTGGCAACAAGATCGGCGGGTGGGCCCTCGAACACGATCCGGCCGCCGTCGTGACCGGCGCCAGGCCCGAGGTCGATGATCCAGTCGGCGTGCGCCATGACCGCCTGGTGATGGGCGATGACGATGACAGACTTCCCGGAGTCAACGAGCCGGTCGAGCAGGCCGAGCAGCTGCTCGACGTCGGCGAGGTGCAGCCCGGTGGTCGGCTCGTCCAGCACGTAGATCCCGCCCTTCTCGGCCATGTGGGTGGCCAGCTTGAGCCGCTGCCGTTCGCCGCCGGACAACGTCGTGAGGGGCTGGCCGAGGCTGAGGTAGCCGAGACCGACGTCGGCAAGCCGGTCGAGGATGGCGTGCGCGGCCGGAGTCCGCGCCGGGCCGGTGCCGAAGAACTCCTCGGCCTCGGTCACCGACATCGCGAGCACCTCGCTGATGTTGCGGCCGCCGAGGTGGTGGTCCAGCACCGAGGCCTGAAACCGCTTGCCCTCACACTCCTCGCAGGTGGTGGCGACACCGGCCATCATCGCCAGGTCGATGTAGATGACGCCGGCGCCGTTGCAGCTGGGGCAGGCGCCCTCGGAGTTGGCGCTGAACAGCGCCGCCTTCACGCCGTTGGCCTTCGCGAACGCCTTGCGGATCGGGTCGAGCAGCCCGGTGTACGTCGCCGGGTTGCTTCTCCGTGACCCGCGGATCTGACCTTGACCGATTGACACAACACCCTTGCCGGCGGGTCCACCGAGATGGGGCAGCGACCCGTGCACCAGCGAGCTCTTGCCGGAGCCGGCGACGCCGGTGACGACGACAAGCACGCCCAGCGGGATGTCAACGTCGACGTCGCGCAGGTTGTGCGTCGTCGCGCCGCGGATCTCCAGCTGGCCGGTGGGCGTCCGCACCGTCTGCTTGAGGACTGCCCGGTCGTCGAAGTGACGGCCGGTGAGGGTGCCGCTGGCCCGTAGTCCCTCGACAGTGCCCTCGAAGCAGACGTTGCCGCCCGCAGCACCGGCACCTGGACCGAGGTCGACCACGTGGTCAGCGATCGCGATCGTCTCCGGCTTGTGCTCCACCACGAGCACCGTGTTGCCCTTGTCCCGCAGCTGCACGAGCAGCTCGTTCATCCGCTGAATGTCATGGGGATGTAGGCCCGTGGTGGGTTCGTCAAAGACGTACGTGACGTCGGTGAGCGAAGAGCCCAGATGCCGGATCATCTTGACGCGCTGTGCCTCGCCGCCCGACAGCGTGCCCGAGGGCCGCTCCAGCGCGAGGTAGCCCAGCCCGATGTCCACGAACGAGTCGAGGCTCTGCGACAGCGTCGCGAGCAGCGGAGCGACCGACGGCTCCTCGAGTCCACGGACCCACTCGGCGAGGTCACTGATCTGCATCGCACATGCATCGGCGATGTTGATCCCACCGATGCGCGACGACCGGGCCGTCTCGCTCAGCCGGCTGCCGCCGCATTCCGGACAGGTGGTGAAGGTGATCGCCCGATCCACGAACGCGCGAATGTGCGGCTGCAGGGAGTCGACGTCCTTGGACAGCATGGACTTCTGGAGCTTCGGGATCAGGCCCTCGTAGGTCAGGTTGATGCCATCAACCTTAATCTTGGTCGGCCCCTTGTAGAGCAGGGCGTCTAGTTCCTTTTTGGTAAACGTGCGGATCGGCTTGTCGGGGTCGAAGAAGCCGCAACCATTGAAGATTCGGCCGTACCAGCCTTCGACGCTGTAGCCCGGGATGACCAGCGCGCCCTCGTTGAGGGATTTGCTGTCGTCATACAGCGCAGTCAGGTCGAAGTCGGAGATCGAGCCCCGACCGTCGCAGCGGGAACACATTCCACCCAAGACGCTGAAGCTCCGCCGCTCCTTCGTCGTGCCGCCGCCGCGCTCAAAAGTGACCACACCGGCACCACTGATCGATGGGACGTTGAAGGAAAACGCCTGCGGCGAGCCGATGTACGGCCTCCCAAGCCGGCTGAACACGATCCGCAGCATCGCGTTCGCGTCGGTAGCAGTGCCCACCGTCGAGCGGGCGTTGGCGCCCATCCGCTCCTGGCCAACGATGATCGCGGTCGTCAGCCCTTCAAGTACGTCGACCTCGGGCCGCGCCAGCGTCGGCATGAAGCCCTGCACGAAGGCGCTATACGTCTCGTTGATTAACCGCTGGGAATCGGCGGCGATCGTCCCGAACACCAGGGAGCTCTTGCCCGAGCCGGAAACGCCGGTGAACACGGTCAGCCGGCGCTTCGGAAGCTCGACGCCGATGTCTTTGAGGTTGTTCACGCGCGCCCCCTGCACGCGGATCAAGTCGTGACTGTCGGCAACGTGCAGCGCAGCTGACCGCGTGTCCGCCTTCGTGGCCCTGCTCATAGTGTTCCCATCTATTCGGCGTGGTCGTTGCAAGGCGTCGGTCGCAACAGACTGCTCGAACAGCAGGTGGCGAAGGCACCCCAGCTCGTCATCGGCCCATGATGGCGCGACGTACGGCACTACGGCCGGCGAGGGTCAGGCCTGGGCGATGCGGACGAGGTCGCCGGACGGGTCGCGGAGCGGGCAGTCACGCGCGCCCAGGGCTGCGACAGGGCGTCGCCCTCGGCGGGATCGTGAACCGGATTGAACATTGCCGAGACGGTGACTGCCATGCCAGCACCGTAGGCCCAGCAGTTCGCCCCGCGCTTCTTCGATCCTGCTCAATCCCCAGCCGCGTCCGCAAGCCCAGCGATCAGCGGAACGTCGCCGTCACCGCGTACCAGTCGGTGGATTGATTTAGCGTCGCCGTGCCGTCCTGGGAACCCGCGGCGGCGTCGGTGATGTCCTGCTCATAGGCCGAACCACTCCGCACCGCAGACCTGGCCGTGAAGGGAACGCCTTGACTGCTGCCAGGCGTTTCACCGCCGGGTCCACCGCCGGTAACCAGCGCCGAATACACCAGTTCACCGGCCGGCACCGGACCGGTCGATCCGGTGTCCACGGCTGCGCTGTCCCCGTTCGCGGAACTGACCTGGTCCAGGGGTGAGGTCGTGGCCACACCGGAGTATTCGGCCACGGCGGCCTCCAGGTAGGCGGCGCCTGGCGCCGTCACCGTAACGGCAAGGCCACCGGCGGACGCCCGGCTGTTTGCCACGTAGTACAGCGCGATGTCACCGGTTCCGGAGAACGTCTGCGCCCCCGGGGCGCGGGTCCAGGCACCATTGACCGGGTCCGACACCTGCAACGAGCCGGGAGCGTTGTATTCGGCAAACCAGCCCACGAGCAGGTCGCCGGAGGCCACGGGCGACGAGAGGCGCACCGTACGGGAGCGCACCCGGTTGCCCGTGCTGAGCGCGGCACCCTGAGCAAACTTGACCCCGCCGCCAGGCGTGGGAGTCGGAGTCGGAGTTGGGGTAGGGGTCGGGGGCGACGTCGAGGTCGGCGGGACCGAAGACGACGTCAAGGTCGGCGGGACCGAAGACGACGTCAAGGTCGGCGGGACCGAAGACGACGTCAAGGTCGGCGGGACCGAAGACGACGTCAAGGTCGGCGGGACCGAAGACGACGTCAAGGTCGGCGGGACC
>DASYGP010000172.1:0-65136 GCA_035999615.1 Mycobacteriales bacterium | reverse complement strand
GGGGACCAGACCAGCAGCTCGGCCCGCCCGGCCCGCTCATGGGCAACCAGCAGTTCAGCGCTGTCGCCCAGGAAACCGAGCGCGTGAAGTCCTTTGCCTGGGCCGTCGTCCAGGTCGGCAACTGCCTCCCCGGCGAAATCCAATACACGTACCGCCGGGTGACGGTTGTCGCCCCGCTCGCTGTGACTGATCGCGACGTAACGCCCGTCGCGGCTGATCGACGCGATGCCGGCGTCCTGCATGTGGTGATACAGCACGCGCGGCGCCCCACCCGGCCGGATCGCCCACAGCGTGGAGCCGGCCTCGTTGCTGCCCCCGACCGCGATCGAGCCGTCGTCAGCGAAGGCCAGGCCCGCCGGATAGGCGGCAGGGAGGCCTGCTGGACCCGGCTGATCGGCGCCCGGAGCGGTGCCCCAGGCCTGTCGGCGCCATCCGCCGAATTCATCGCCGTCGGTATCGGCGAACCACCACACCTCGCCGCCGTCGGGGGTGATCGCGGTGTGCGTCGTGCCGTGCGGCCGGGCGGTGAGCTGAACCGGCGCGTCACCCGGGGACCAGCTGTAGACCTCCCAGGTCCCGGAGACATCGCCGGTCAGCGCGCACCGTTCTGGCCGCATTCGGGCGAAGGACGGCAGCGACCAGCGTGGTGCCCGGAAGCGGTCGGTCCAGTCGCGGTTCAGGTGAGCAGGCATGCCCTCATCCTGCCGGTCAGTCACCGGCGACGACCCGCCAGCTCAGCAACGGGCCCTGCACCGAGTCGAGGAAGGCCCGGGCCGGGAACGCTTGCGCGGGCGTGCGTGCCCCGCCGGGGGCAGCGGGCAGCCGCAACGCCGCCTCGACGAGCAGCTGGGCGGTGAGGCCGTAGACGTCGCGGCAGCTGACCAGCACCCGGGCCTCGCGGCCACCGCCTCGGGCCACCGCCAGTACGTCGGCGCGAGCCAGCTCACGCCGTTCCGGAGGCGGCCCCTCGGGGAGCCGTTCGGCCAGCCGGGCGAGCAATGGCCCGGCCAGCGGCAGCAGCGGGGCCGCCAGGGCCAGCGCCGGGGCAGACCAGGCTACGGCCTCCGGAACGACGAAGGCGCTCTCGACCTGGGCGCCGGGCAGGTGCCGGGGGATGGTCAGCTCCTCTCCCCAGGGGAGCACGAGGCCGGTGCGTGCCCCGCCCGGGAACGGAAGCCGGACCCGGCGCGGGTGCAGCGTCACCGTGCCGAGGGCGCCGGCGGCACTGCGCGCCGTACCCCTCGTCGCGCTGGTTCCTGTCATCGCGTAGCCGACCACGACGTGCTCCACCGGGACGGCGAGTTCCTCGGCCGCGATCGCGGCGGCGAGATCGCCTGGTACGTAGTCCATCCCGCACGCGGGCACCACCGGCGTGGCCGCCTCGGCGAAGGTCTCGTACGCCCATCGGAGGAACGCCGGTTCCCCCGACGAGTCGACGTAGGGCACCCGGTTCGCGACGGCCGCGGACAGCACCGCGCGACCCAGTCGGTCGAACGGGCCGACGCAGGAGATGACGGCGTCGAGGCCCTCGAGGAACAGCGCGAGCTTCGCCGGCTCAACCTCGGTATCGAACGGGACTACCTCCCCGTAGGAGCCAATCGAAGCCAGCCGATTCGGGTCACGTCCACCGAGCCGGGCGGTGACCCCACGCCGGTGCAACTCGGCGGCGGTCAGTCGGCCGGTGTAGCCGGTGGCCCCCAACAGGCCGATCCTCATTCGTCGCTCTGCTGGCGGTATGCGCTCCACCCGAGCCAGAAGAACGAGGCGGCGAGCGCCAAGTCCAGCACGAAGAACGGCCACAGCTGCGCACCGGCGAAGGCCAGCGCGACGGTCAGGGCGAGGCCTCCGGCCACGAACATGGCGGTGGGCCGGACCGGCCGCGGGGGTCGGCCCGAGTCGGAATCGTCTTGTCCGTCGAGGTGCGACGAGGCCGGCGGTTGTTCCATGCGACTAGTCTGCTCCGTCGGCCCGGTGCGGCTAGGCGACGGGCGCGAGGACATGGCCAGCCGATGCGCGCGAGAACGCGGCTAGCCGATGCGCGCGAGAACCAGCCGGCTGAGGGCTTCGGTGATCGGCGTCGGGATGTGATGTGTGATGCCGCCCCGAATGATCGGCCCGGCGATCGCATCAAGTTCCGGGGCTTGCCCGCTCGCCACGTCCTTCTGCATCGAGCTGCGCATCCCGTCCGGAGCGGCGCCCGCCGCCGCGCGCAGCGCCGGCCCGTCGATGTCCGCGCCCTCGGCTCGCGCGACGGCAAGTGCCTCGTCCCGGCACTGCGCGAACCGCGGGTCGGCGCGGACCGCTCCCAGCGGTGCGTCCAGCGCGCTCGTCGCCAACGCGAGCGGGGCCAGGAACGCCAGCTTCTCCCACAGCAACGACACCTCATCCGCGCGCACCAGGCAGTCGAGACCCGCCGCGCGTAGCTCGACGGCCACCGGTTCGGCCCCGGCCAGCTCGACGTGCAGGAACGGGGAGCGTTGCCGGATCTGCCCGACGGCAACCCGCTCGGATTCCACGCGGATGGCGCCGGCCACGACCTGCGCGTAACGCGACCGAAGCAGGGTCAGGTGGTCGATGCCGTTCAGCAGCGGGATGACGGTGCCCTGCTCGACCCGCGGCGGCGGCGCCATCGACAGGGCAGCGGCGAGCTGCGTCGCTTTTGTGGTGATCCATAACACGTCGACGTCGACGTCGAGCGTGGTGGCGGCGGGTACGGGCACCTCGAAATCGCCCAGCACCGCACTCTGCACGGTGAGCTTGCCCGGATAGCCCGCCAGCGTCGCCGGCCGCATGATCAACGTCACGTCGGCGCCGGCCCGGGCCAGGGCTGCCGCCAGGATCCCGCCGACGCCCCCCACACCGAGCACCGCATGTCGCATGCGCCGATCGTAAGGCGGGTGCCTCGGCTGGTGCCTCTGCCGATGCAGAGACACCAGCCGGCGTGCGTCGGGATGGCGGGATTCGAACCCACGACCTCTTCGTCCCGAACGAAGCGCGCTACCAAGCTGCGCCACATCCCGATTGGTGCGCCGTGAGTCTAGCCGACCCCGTCAGCGTCGTCGGCAGTCCCGGGCCGGGTCGGCAGCAGCGTGAGCAGGGATGCTTCCGGCCGGCAGGCGAACCGGACCGGGGCGTAAGGGCTGGTGCCCAGCCCGGCCGACACGTGCAACGCGGCGCCGTCGAACGCGGACAGACCACGGCAGCGGTCCCGGTCGATGCCGCAGTTGGTGACCAACGCGCCGTAACCGGGTAGCCGCAGCTGGCCACCGTGGGTGTGACCGGCGAGCAGCAACGGAACGCCGTCGGCGACGAATGTCTGCAGCACGCGCGGTTCGGGCGCGTGGACGACGCCGATACTCAGGTCGGCGGCCGGATCGACGGGGCCCGCGACGGCCGCCAGCCGGTCCCGCCGCAGGTGCGGGTCGTCGACGCCGCGAAGATCAACCCGGCGGCCATCGGCGGTCACCGAAACCCGGGCGTTGGTCAGATCCGCCCAGCCGGCCCCGCGCAGCCCGCTGACCAGTTCCGGCCAGGGCAACGATTCGCCCTGCACCCGTTTGTGCCCGGGCATGAAGTACTTGAACGGATTCTTCGGCTTCGGCGCGTAGTAGTCATTTGACCCGAGCACGAATGCGCCCGGCCGCTCCAGCAGCGGCTCGAGCGCGGTGAGGGTGCCGCTCACCCCGTCCGGGCCGGCCAGGTGATCCCCGGTACTGATCACCAGGTCCGGTACCAGCCGGGCCAGGTCGGCGATCCACGCCTGCTTGCGACGCTGGCGTCCCAGCATGTGGATGTCGCTGATGTGCAGCACCCGCATCGGCCGGGCGCCAGGGGCCAGCACCGGAATCTCGAACGTGCGCAGCGTGAATGCGTTGCGTTCCCAAAGCGCCGCATACGCCACGCCACCCGCGGCGCTGACGGCCAGCCGGCGACCCCATCGGGAACTCGATGTCATGGGCCCAGTCTCCCCGGCGGCTCACCGGGGCACGCCGTTAGGGTCAGGGCATGGAGCTCAAGGACCGGCTGCGCAGCGATCTCACCGCTGCCATGAAGGCGCGCGATGAGCTGCGCACCGCCACCCTGCGGATGGTCCTCACCGCCGTGCAGACCGAGGAAGTCGCCGGGAAGACCGTGCGCGAGCTGACCGACGCCGAGGTGCAAGCGGTCCTTACCCGGGAGGGGAAAAAGCGCCGGGAGGCGGCTGCCGCCTTCGACGGGGCGAACCGGCCGGAGCTCGCCGCGCGGGAACGGGCCGAGGAGCAGGTCATCGCCGATTACCTCCCCCAGCAGCTCGGTGCGGAGGAGCTCAATGAGGTCGTGGCCGAGGCGCTGACCGAGGCCGGCCTGGCCGGCGCCGGCCGGGACAGCATGGGCGCGGCGATGAAGGCCGCGAACGCCCGGGTTGCCGGCCGGGCGGAAGGTGGCCGCGTCGCCGCTGTGGTGCGCCGCCAGCTCGGACTCGGCTAGCGGCTGCCTACCGCTATTTCTTGGGCGGCGGTCCCGGTTCCGGCGGGGTCGCCGGCGGGGTGCCGGTCGCGCCCGGCGGCAGGGGAGGCCCCGTCGTGGGCCCCCCCGGCGTCGCGGGCGGCGGGGTGCTCGGCGTGGCGGGCGGCGTCGGGGGAGGCGGCGGCGCGATGTTGGCCTGCTGCGGGCGGGCGAAATCGACGACCGGGACGCCCTGCAAGATCTTGGTCATCATGTCGTGCCACAGCGGCGCGGGGATGTCGCCGCCGTAGAGGTGCTGGCTGAAGCAGCCGATCCCGTTCGCGCAGATCGGCACCAGCGTGTTGTTCGGCGCCTTGGGGTTCCATAACCCGATGGCGGTGACGTACTGCGGCACGTAGCCGACGAACCAGGCGCCCTTGGAGTTGTCCAGGGTTCCGGTCTTGCCCGCCGCCGGTCGGTCCAGCCCCTTCCCGAAGGCCGTCGCCAGCGGCTGGTTGAGCACACCTTGGAGGATCGAGGTGACGGTGTCCGCGATGCTCGGGTCGACGACCTGCTGGCACGGCTCGGCTTGGGTGAAGTCGACCGGCTCCCCCTTGAGGGTCGTGATCGACGACACGGTCATCGGCTGGCATTCGCGGCCATGCGCCGCGAGGGTGGCGTAGGCGGTCGCCATGTCCAGCACGGACAGGGCGGTGCCGGCCGGGGCGCCCAGCGTCGTCGACAGGTCGTGCGGTCCCACCTTGTTCAGGTTGTCGTTGTGGATGCCCAGCCGCTGGGCCATCTGGGCGACCTTGGGGATACCGACCTGCAGTTCGAGCTGCACGAAGTAGGTGTTCACCGAATTCCAGGTGCCGTTCACCATGTTGAACAGCCCGCTCTCGCTGTCCCCGGCGTTGCTGATGCCGAGCGGGCAGCTGCCGCCGGCGGCCTTGCCGTTGATCGGGAACGGGGGAATGAAGCAGGCCGGGCTGTTGAACGTGGTGTCCAGCGGCAGGCCCGCGTCCAGCGCGGCCGCGAGGGTGATGGCCTTGAAGGTGGAACCGACCTGCTCGGCGCGGATGGTGGGATAGACCTCGGTGGTCTGCCCCTTGCCCACCCCGTAGGTCCGATTCTGGCCGATGGCCAGCACCTTTCCGGTGCCGGGTTCCATCACGATCACGCCGGCGACCGGGGCGATGTCGTTGGGCAGCGCCGCCTTGAGGGTGTCGTTGACAGCGGCCTGGATCCGCGGGTCCCAGGTGGTGGTGATGGACAGCCCGCCCTCGTACACCGCGTGCCGGCGGTCGGCGGCGGTCGGTCCCAGCTTGGGATCGGCGAGCAACTGGCGCAGCACCGAGGCGCAGAAGAAAGGAGCGCGGGATACGGCGCACGGGTCGGTGGCCTTCTGCACCGGATGCACGCCCAACGGTTGGGTCCGCGCGGCGGCGATGCGGGCGTGCGGCAGGAAGCCGTACCGGTCCAGGGCGTCGAGAACCAGATTCCGCCGGTCGGTCGCGGCCTTCGGATGCGCCACCGGGTCGAAGCCGGACGGGTTGTTCACCAGGCCGGCGAGCAGGGCCGCCTGAGCGAGGGTGAGTTTGTTGACGGGCACCTGGAAGTAGTGCTGGGCCGCGGTGCCCACCCCGTAGACGCCCTCGCCGAAGTAGGCGATGTTCAGGTAGCGCTCCAGGATCTGGGCCTTGGTCAGCTTCTTTTCCAGCGCGATCGCGTAGCGCGCCTCGCGCAGCTTGCGGCTGATGGACTTCTCGGTGGCGGCCTGCTGGTTGATCTTGTTCTTGCCGGCCTGCTCGAGCAGGACGAGCTTGACGTACTGCTGGGTGATCGTGCTTGCGCCTTGCGAGAAGCCCCCCGTGTCGGCGTTGGTGCGCACCGCCCGCAGCAGGCCGCGGATGTCCACGCCGCTGTGCTCGTAGAACCGGTTGTCCTCGATCGCGACGATCGATGCCTGCATGTCGTTGGGAATCTGCGACAGCGGCACGATCACCCGGTCCTCGGCTCCCGCGAGGGTCGCGATGACGCTCCCATCGGCCGCCCGGAGCAGCGAATGTTGGGCCAGGGGAGGCTCGTCCAACGCCGTCGGGAGGGCAACGAGCGCGTCGTTGGTGGCCTTCGCGGCGACGCCGATCCCGCCGACGACCGGTAGCGCCAGGCCGGCGACCAGCAGGCCCGCGATCAAGGACAGGGCAGCCAGCAGCCCCACCTGGTGCACAATCGACCCGGCTTGCCGCACCGAGCCAGATTACCGTTGCACTGGGCCGGTCGGAGCAACGCCAGCGGTGCAGCGTGGCCCCGGCGGTGCCGATGCCTCAGGGACGAGGAAGGTGGAGGCCGTGCGGTGGAGTCACCGCGCATGCGGCGGGATGGCTCGGAGGGACTATCCCGTAGATGCCCACAACGGGCCATGTGCGCGTGATGTCCGATTTCGTACCGTCCTCCTCAGCAGCGGGCCCTGGCCCTTGAGCGAGCGAGGTACGACGAGATGACCGTGACGACGAATCTGCGTGCCGATCCCCTGACCGGCTTCGCCCCCGACCATGACTGGACCGCGCGGGCGGCGTGCCTGGCCAGCGACCCCGATGAGCTGTTTGTCCAGGGTGCGGAGCAGAACCGGGCGAAGGCCCGCTGCCGGGCCTGTCCGGTGCGGACCGAGTGCTTGTCCGACGCGCTGGACAACCGGGTCGAGTTCGGTGTCTGGGGCGGGATGACCGAGCGCGAGCGGCGGGCGTTGCTGCGCCGGCGGCCGGATGTCACGAGCTGGAAATCGTTGCTGCAGCAGGCCCGCCGGGAGCATCTGGCGTCGAACAAGGTCGAGCTCGCCGGCTGACGGGCGACCCGGCGCTAGCGCTAGCCGGCGAGCGCAGCTCCGACCGCCCGCAGCCCGTCGAGATCGTGTACGTCCTCCACGAACGCGGGAATCCGGCGCAGGGAGATCTCCTGGTGCGCCCGGCGGAAGCCGTCCACCAGCCGGGCTTCCCGCTCGGCGAGGGTGACCCGTTCGGCGTGCAGCCGCAGAAGTTCGGCGACCTCCGGATGGCCGCCCCGCTCGTCGAGGGCTTCCGCCGCGGCCAGCGACCGTGCCGCACCGAGCTGCGGAGCGGACGGGATATGGACCCGGTTCACCACGATGCCGGCCAGCGGCATCGCCTCGGTGGCGAGCCGCTCGGCGAAATAGGACGCCTCCCGAAGTGCCGCCGACTCCGGGGCGGCGATGACCACGAAGGCCGTTCCCGGCGCGGACAGCATCTGATAGGTCGCATCGGCCCGCTCCCGGAAACCACCGAACATGGTTTCCAGCGAGGCCACGAACTGTTGGACATCGGTGAGGACCTGGGCACCGATGATCCGGGTCATCGTGCGGGTGACGACGGACAGGCCGGTGCTGACCACCTTCAGGTAGGCCTTCCCCCCGGCCCGCGCCGGGGCCAGCAGCAACTTGAGCAGCCGGCCGTCGAGGAACCGGCCCAGGTTCTGGGGGGCGTCGAGGAAGTCCAGCGCGCTGCGGGTCGGCGGGGTGTCGACCACCACCAGGTCCCACTTGTTCTGGGCCACGAGCTGGCCCAACTTCTCCATGGCCATGTACTCCTGCGTCCCGGCGAACGAGGAGGACAGCGACTGGTAGAACGG
The DNA here is from genome assembly GCA_035999615.1 of Mycobacteriales bacterium. Classification (GTDB taxonomy): domain Bacteria; phylum Actinomycetota; class Actinomycetes; order Mycobacteriales; family CAJCIY01; genus DASYGP01. The sequence goes on along the minus strand of DASYGP010000172.1, from coordinate 57,066 downwards.
ATTCGCCAGGATCTGCTTGGCGCGGACAGGATCGCTGTGGTCCAGGACGATCTCATCGAAGGTCCGCTTCATGTCCAGCATCATCGCGTCGAGGATTCCGTCGACGCCCTTGACCGCCGCCGGGACGTTCCCCAATTCGGTCAGGCCCATCGACTGGGCCAGCCGTCGGGCCGGGTCGATGGTGAGGACGACGGTCCGCCGTCCCTGCTCCGCGGCCCGCAGCGCCAACGCTGCCGCGGTCGTGGTCTTCCCCACGCCCCCGCTTCCGCAGCAGACGATGACCTTGGCGGTGCGCAGCATGGCGTCAACATCGAAGGGCTGGTCGGGCAGCTCCGTGCTCATCGACGGGCCATGCCCGCGGCGGTGAGCTCTTCCGCGAGCCGGTAGAGGCCGCCCCGGTCCACGGGACCCGCCAGCAGCGGCAGCGAGGCCACGGGCACGCCGAGCCCGTCCAGCTCTTCGGACTCCCGCTGCTCCAACGCGAGTCGGGATTGCAGCTCCGCGGCCTCGCTGAGCAGGCCCTCGATCAGCGGCTTCGCGGTGGACAGGCCGGCCTGCTTCAGCCCCGCGGTCACCGTCGCGCGGGGGAGCCGCGCGGGCAGCCCGTACGGGGCCCGGCGCATGTTGACCACGACATGGCCGACCGGGAGATTGGCGGCGCGCAACTGCGCCACCCCGTCGACGGTTTCCTGCACGGGCATCTCCTCGAGCACGGTGACGAGGTGCACCGCCGTGCGTGACGAGCGGATCACCCGCATCACGCTGTCGGCCTGTCCCTTCACCGGCCCTACTCGGGCCAGCGTCCCGACCTCCGAGCTGACGTTGAGGAACCGGGTGATCCGCCCGGTCGGCGGCGCGTCCAGCACGACCGCGTCGTAGACGAGGCGACCGTCGACCTTGCGGTCCACGGCCTCCTTGAGCTTGCCGGTGAGCAGCACGTCGCGCATGCCTGGGGCGACGGTCGTCGCGAAATCGACCGCGCCGAGCCGCTTGAGCATCCGGCCGGCCCGGCGCAGGTTGTAGAACATGTCGAGGTAGTCCAGCAACGCCTCTTCGGGGTCCATCGCCAGGGCGATGACCTCGCCGTGTCCGGCGGCGACCGCGACGCGGCGTTCCTCATAGGGCAGCGGCGGGGTGTCGAACAGCTGCGCCAGCCCTTGGCGCCCCTCCACCTCGGTGAGCAGCACGCGGCGGCCGCCTGCGGCCAGCGCGATCGCGAGAGCGGCGGCGACGGTGGTTTTGCCGGTGCCGCCCTTGCCGGTGACGATATGCAGCCGGACGGGGCTGGCGGTTGCGGGCGGTGCGGGCACCGGTGGAGCTTATGCCGCACAAGCGGACGAGCCGGGGCGGATAATCCCGGATCCGGGGAAAGTCAAGACTTCCGCCGTGGTCGCGTTCGGGGCACGCTGAGCTGCCCGTGCCCGTCACCGGAGGTAGACATGCCCACACGGCTGATCGACCGCACCAGCGTCACCGCGGCAGCGAGGGGACCGGTGGACGCCGGCTTGGCGGTGCTGGAGACGACGTGGCGGGCGGCCGCCGCCTGCCACGACGGCAGCGCTAACGCTTTCTACCCGCCGAGCACGACGGAGAACCGGGAACAGCGGCAGGAGCGCGAGGCCGAGGCGCGGGCGTTGTGCCGAAGGTGCGGGGTACGCCAGACCTGCCTCGAGTACGCCCTCTACGTGCAGGAGCCGTACGGCATCTGGGGCGGCCTGACCGAGCTGGAGCGCCGCCGGCTGCTGCGCACCCGCGCCGGCGGCGCCGGCTAGCGTCACCCGCGCGAGCTAGGGTCGGCCCATGACGCGCTGGGAGTACGCCACGGCCCCGATTCTGGTTCACGCCACCAAGCAGATCCTGGACAACTGGGGCACGGACGGCTGGGAGTTGGTGCAGGTCGTGCCCGGCGCGAACAACCCCGAGCAGCTCGTGGCCTACTTCAAGCGTCCGCTGGAGGGGAAGTGAGCGATCCGCTAGCCCGCCTGGCCGAGCTGGGTCTGCGCCTGCCGCCGGTGGCGACGCCGGCGGGGGCCTACGTACCGGCTCTGCGTCACGGCGGGCTGATCTACACCTCCGGCCAACTGCCGTTCGTCGATGGGGTGTTGCCGTACACCGGCCTGGTGGGTCTGGACGTCACCGTCGAGCAGGCCTACGAATGCGCCCGGCTCTGCGCGCTGAACGCGCTGGCGGCGGTCGCGTCCATCATCCCGCTCGCGCAGCTCACCCGGATCGTGAAGGTGACCGGATTCGTCGCGAGCGCGCCCGGCTTCGGCAAGCAGCCTGCGGTGATCAACGGGGCGAGTGAGCTGCTCGGCGAGCTGTTCGGCGAATCCGGGCGACACGCCCGCAGCGCCGTCGGGGTGGCCGCCTTGCCCGCCGGCACGCCCGTCGAGGTGGAGCTCGTGGCGGCGGTCGACTGACGCGGTGCCGCCGGCCGTAGGCTGGCGCGGTGAGCGCAACTGCCCCGCGGACCTGGCCGCCCGAGCTGGTGGACCGGGCCCGCGCGCTGGTGGCTGGAACGTTGCAGCCGGCCGAGCCGAAGCACGCCGCCACCGTGGTTCTCGTACGCGACGCCGCCGCGCCGCGGCCCGACGGGCGGCTGGAAGTGTTCCTGCTGCGGCGGGTGACGACCATGGCGTTCGCTGCCGGAATGCACGTGTTCCCGGGCGGGAAGGTTGACCTGAGCGACGAGCTGGGAGCCGATGTCGCCCTGCCCCAGCGTTGGGCCGACGAGCTGACCGCAGGTGATCCGGAGCTGCTGCGCAAGGTGATCGCCGCGGCCGTCCGGGAGACGGCGGAGGAGGCCGGTGTGATCCTGGCGCCGGACCAGCTGCGGCCCTTCGCGCATTGGGTGACCCCCGAGATCGAGCCCCGGCGGTACGACACCCGGTTCCTGATCGCCGCCCTGCCCGCCGGCCAGCGGGCGAGCCTGGCGGACGGGGAGGCGGACCGGGGCAGCTGGGTCAGTCCTGCGGCGGCGACCGCGCTGCAGATGATGCCCCCTACCCGGGCGGCGCTGGCCGATCTCGCCGACTGCGTCGATGTCGCCGCGGCGCTGGCCCGAACACGGGCCATCCGCCGGATTCAGCCCCGGCTGGTGCCCGACGGCGACACGCTGCGTTTCACCATCGACGACGGCCCGGCCGAGGAGCGGTGACCGCCACCCGCGTGCTGGCCGGCAACCCCGGACCGATGACGTTGGAGGGCACCAACACCTGGGTGCTGGGCGCGCCGGAGGGGCGCAGCGTGGTGCTCGACCCTGGCCCGGATGAGATCGGCCATCTGCGTCGCGTTCTCGCCGCAGCCACCGCCGGGGGCCGGGAGCTCGCCGCCGTCGTCGTGACCCATCATCACCTGGATCACGCGGAGGGTCTCGGTACGCTGACCGCCCTGTCCGGCGTACCGCCGACGCGGGTCGGCGAGGGGGACGTGGTCGCGGTCGACGGGCTCACCTTGCGGGTGCTGGCCACCCCAGGGCACACCGCCGACTCCGTGACGTTCCTCGATGAGGCCGAGGGCTGCCTGTACACCGGCGACACGGTGCTCGGCCGGGGGACGACGGTCGTCGCCCACCCCGACGGCCGGCTGGTCGATTACCTGCGCAGCCTGCAGCGCCTGGCTGGGCTCGACGCCCGGCTGATCCGGCCTGGGCACGGCCCGGATGTGGCTGACGTGCCGGGCTGGATCGGCTACTACCGGGAGCACCGGGCGGCCCGCCTTGAGCAGATCCGCCAGGCGGTCGCCGAGGGCGCGCGGACGCCGGGGCAGATCGTGGCGCAGGTGTACGCCGAGGTGGATCGGCAGCTCTGGCCGGCGGCCGAGCTGACCGTCGCGGCGGCGTTGGATTACCTGCGCGAACGGGGGCAACTCCCGAGCGCCCCGGGGCCGGGCAGGTGAGTTGCGCGATCTGCGGCACCGCCCTGGTGCCGGGGGCGCGATTCTGCTGGCAGTGCGGGGCAGCGCAGGACGCCAGCGCGGTGGAGGACGCCGAACGGCGCGTGGTCACCGTGCTGTTCGGGGATCTGTCGGATTTCACCGGCTGGGCCGAGGACCTTGACCCGGAGCGGGTGGGTGGGGTCACCGACCGCGTCCTGGCGGCGCTGGCGGATGTCGTCACCGACGTCGGCGGTCACGTGGACAAGCTCACCGGCGACGGCATCATGGCCGTGTTCGGGGCGCCCACCGCGCATGAGGACGACGCCGTGCGGGCGGTGCGGGCCGCCGCCGCGATGCAGGCGGCGGTCGGGCAGCTCGTCATCGACGAGACCGGCGGTGGCCGCCGGCTCGGGCTGCGGGTCGGGTTGAACACCGGCGAGGTCCTGGCAGGGGTGCAGGGCCACCTGACGTACACGGTGGTCGGGGACACGGTGAATACGGCCAGTCGGCTCTCCGACAGCGCCGGGGTGGGCGGCATCTTCGCCGGCCGGGACACCGCCGCGGCGACGATGCAGGTGGCCTCGTGGCGAGCGCTTCCGCCGCTGCGGCTGAAGGGGAAGCGGGAGCCGGTCGAGGCCTACGAGTTCGTCGGGTTGCGCGCGGTCCGGCCATCCCGGTTCGGGGTGGGTGACGACGCGCCGCTGGTCGGCCGGGAGATCGAGTTGGGTGCCCTGATCGACCGCTTCCGGGCCGTCACCGAGCGGAAGGTCCCGAAGACCCTGCTCGTGGTGGGGGAGGCGGGCATCGGGAAGACGCGACTGGCAGCTGAGCTCAGCGCCGTCGCGGCGCAGGTGGCCGGGACCCGGGTGTTGTGGGGCCGCTGCATCCCGTACGGCCTGGGTCGGGACCTGTCGCCCCTCACCGAGATCGCCCGGAACGCCTGCGGGATCGCCGATGAGGATTCGCCGGCGGTGGCCCGGGAGCGGGTTCGCAGCACCGTGGCCGGGCTGCGTGAGCCGGCGGCGGGCGGCCTGATCCCGGGCACCCTCACGGATCGCCTGTTGAGCCTGCTCGGGCTCAGCAACGGGACCGCGGCCGCGCTGGAGGTGCCTCGTGAGGGAGCTACCCCGGGGCGCCGCGTCCCCGGGGAGGCCGTGGACGGGCTGGTGTGGTTGATGACCGCGTTCGCGGCGGAAGGGCCGCTGGTGCTGGTGGTCGATGACCTGCAAGACGCACGCGCGCCGCTGCGCGACGCGCTGGTCGAGGTCGTCTCCCGGATCACCGGACCGGTCCTGCTGCTTGGTGTCGGCCGTACCGAACTGCTCGACCCCGCGCGCGGCGGTTGGGAGGGACCGCTCGACCCCGAGCTGCTGTCGCTCTCCCCGCTCGACGAACCGGCAGCCGCGCGGCTGCTCTCGGCGCACCTGGGCGGAGCCGAACTGGCCCCGGAGTTGGGTCAGGCCATGCTGTCTCGGGCGCAGGGCAACCCGTTCTTTCTGGCCGAGCTCTTGCACCTGCTCGTCGATCGCGGCGTCCTGCTCGCGACCACCGACGGTGGCTGGGAACTCGGCGGCGAGCTGCCCGCGCAGCTGCTCCCGGCCGGGGTGCAGGCCGTGCTGGCGGCGCGCATCGACTCGCTCGAGCCGGCCGGCCGGGCGTTGCTGCGGGACGCGGCAGTGTTGGGCACCAGCTTCCCGGCCAGCGCGCTGGCCGCGCTCGACCCTCGGCTCGACCCCGGCACGGTAGTTGACCTGCTGGACACGATCGCGCGCCGCGGCATCCTGCTGGCCGAGGGCGACGGCCGGTACGCCTTCGCGCACCGGCTCACCCGGGACGTCGCGTACGCCGGACTGCCGAAGGCGGATCGGGCCCGGGGGCACGCCGCCGCGGCGGCGTGGGCGCAGGGGCACATGCGTGCGCCGGTCGCCGAGGTCGACGCGGTCGTCGCCATGCAGGCGGACCGGGCCGTCCGGCTGGCCGACGAGATGGGGCTGCCCCGGGGGGACCGGTCCTGGGCCGCGGCCGGTCTCGGGCTGGCCGCGGCCACCCGGCTCGGCGAGGAGGCGCTGGCCCGCGATGACTATCCGGCGAGCGAGGTGCATCTGGTCCGGGCGTTGCGGCTCGGCCGCGTCGCGGGGGCGCCGCCGCCGGCGCTGCTGGCGGTGCAGGTGGCCTACGCCGAGTCGCTGACCGGCCAGCGACGGCTCGCGGAGGCCCGCGAGCAGCTCGGGGATCCGCTGGATTCGGACCTGCCGGAGGTGCGGGCGCGGGCGCTGGTCGTGCTGGGCGACCTGCGCCACAAGGACGGCGATGACGACGGCGCTCGTGGCGCGCTGGTGCAGGCCTTCGCGCTGGCCGGGGCGGCCGGGCTGGACGGGCTTACCGGTGCGGCGATCCGCCAGCTGGGTTTGCTGGACTATCTCGGCGGCCGGCTCGGTGACGCGGAGGGCCGGTTCCGGGAAGCCCTGGAGCTGGCGCAACGGGTCCGCGACGCCCGCGGCGCCGGGTGGGCGTTGCAGCACCTCGCCTGGTCGGCGACGACTCGCGGCGACTACGAGGGTGCGGATCGGGCGCTGGCCCAGGCGCGGGAGGTTTTCCTCGGGCTGCAGGACACCGGTGGCCTGGCTTGGTGCGCCGGCACCGAATCCCTCGTTCGGGTGCTGCAGGGTCGGCTGATCGAGGCCCGCGGCCTGGTCGCCGGGCTGCTGCCGGTCGCGACCGCGCTGGGGACGCGGTGGGAGGCCGCAGCGTGCCTGACGATTGACGCCATCGCGGCCGCCGAGCTGGGTGACCTGGAGGTGGCTGCCCGGGAGGCCACGGAGGCGGCGGCGGCGTTCGCGACCCTCGGGGATACCTGGGGCCAGGCCCTGGCGATGGTCGCGGCCGGGTTCGTGGCCCGCGGACGCGGTCAAACCAGGGAGGCGCGGGGGGAGTTCCGGCGGGCCGCGGCGACGGCCGCCGAGGGTGGCCACCTGGTCCAGGAATTGCTGGCGACCGTCTCGCTGGGCCTGCTGCATCTCGATCGGGGCGATGTGAAGGCGGCAGCCGGCGCGGCGGACCGGGCCGAGGCGCTGGCCGGCTGCCTCGACCTGCTGGACAGCGCGCTGGTGGGGGTGCGGGTGCTGCGTGCTCGGGTGCTGCGGGCGCGCGGTCGGCTCCCGGAGGCGGCCGCGCTGTTGTCTCGGGCGCTGGGCGGCGAGGTGCCGTCCCTGCTGTTCCCGCGGCGGCAGGCGCTGGCTCACCTCGCCGGTGTGCTGCTGGAGCAAGGTGATCCGGAGGGTGCGCTGACGACCGTGATGCGGGCCCTGTCCACCCCGGCCGAGGACGTTCGTTCCCAGGTGGTGACCCAGCGGGTGTTGGCGCAGGTGCTGTTGGCCCGCGGGGATGTGCCCGGGGCGGTCGCGGCGGCCGCGGAGGCGCTGCGTTTGGTGCGCGAGCGCGGCGTCGACGGCGAGCTGGGGGCCACCCGCAAGCTGGTCGAGCGGATCGGCGCCGGCTGACCGGCCGGCACCCTCAGCGAGCCCGGCGGGCCAGCCGTTCGGTATCGAGCAGGGTGACCGCCCGGGACTCGAGCCTGAGCCATCCGCGGGAGGCGAAGTCGGCGAGCGCCTTGTTGACCGTTTCCCGGCTGGCGCCGACCAGCTGGGCCAGCTCCTCTTGGGTGAGCCCGTGCTCGACGTGCACGCTCCCCTCCTCCTCGCTGGCCCCGAACTGCGCCGCCAGGCCGAGGAGGGCCTTGGCCACCCGGCCGGGGACGTCGGTGAACACCAGGTCGCTCATGGCGTCGTTGGTCCGGCGCAGCCGCCGGGCCAGCACCCGGAGCAGGAGCTGGGCCGCTTCCGGCCGGCGTCCCAGCCAGTAGGTGAGGTCCTGATGCCCCAGCGAGGCAAGGTCGGTGTCGACCACGGCGCTGGCGGTCGCGGTGCGCGGCCCCGGGTCGAACAGGGACAGCTCTCCGAACACGTCCCCCGGCCCCATGACGGCGAGCAGGTTCTCCCGCCCGTCGAGTGCCGCCCGACTGATTTTGATCTTGCCGTCAAGAACCAGGTGTACGGCATCCCCTGGCTCACCCTCCGCGAAGATGACCTCACCGCGACGAACCACCCGGCGGTGCAGCCGTTCGGTCAGCCCGACGCGGGCTTCCGGGCTGAGCACGGCGAAGAGCGGAAAATCGGCGAGACGATCGGAGAGCTCCTGCGGCACGTCAGGCATCTTGCCCTACCGGCCGGGCGCGATGTCGGGGGGCGCAACGCCGGGGGGCGCAACACCGGGGTCGCTTCCCGCCGGCGGCGTCGGTCGCCGCACGGCCGGCCGGATCGATCCACTGAGTACCCGCCGCTGCCGCCGGCGGCGCCGGCCCCAATAGCGGTCCAACGCCTTGGAGTAGCCCTCGGCGACGAACGTCTCGACCTCATCGGGGCGGACGTCGAGTTCGGCGGCGTCCAGGAATCGCTCCAGTGCCAGACGGGTGTCGTGCACCTCGAGCGGCCGTTCCACCCGTTCCATGCCAAGCATCACGAACAGCAACAGCACCGGGAAGGCAAGCGCGACCACGATCAGCACGCGGTCAGCATCCACCCAAGGTTGATCGACGTCACATTCCGGCAGGTCCGGTCGGTCAGGCCGGGAGCAGGGCGAGGCAGTCGGCCGGGGACATCCGGTAGCGGGCGATGAGCTCCTGGGTGACGGACTTGAGCCGGCCCGCGAGAGCGTCGCGGTACAGCGCCAGGCTGCCGGCGACCTCGGTGAGGATCGCGTCGGCGTCACTCGCGTCGGGATCTACCCAGAGCAACCCCAGGTCGGGGAGCGCCGGCAGCGGAGCGCCGCAGACCCGTCCGATGGCGCTGCGGGCCGAGTGCATCCGGCCGGCGGACAGGGCCGGGCGCAGCCGCTCCATGTCCAGGTCCGCTCCGTCGCCGCGCAGGGCGTCCTGGCGGGTGGCGAGGATCCGCTGCCAGTACCCCAGACGCTCCTCCTCCTCGGCGATCAGCTGCCGGGCCGCGCGCAGCTCGGCCAGCGCCAGGTGCGCGTAGGCCTCATCGACCTCCGGCGGGATGGCGCGGGCGGCGGCGCGCGCCGAGGCCCGCTCGGCCCGCGCGCGGGCCTGCGCTGCCTTGCGGGCGGCACGCTCCTTTTCGAACTCCACGAGCGCGACCAGTTCGGCGCCCAGGGCGTCCCCGCTGGGAAGTGCGGCAAGTGGCGTGGTCGACATGTCCAGCATCGCGAGGGCTCCTGGGGCAGAGGGACAACGAAGGTTCCGAGCTGCCTGTCGTCCGGTCGGCCGAATTTCTTGAGGCGATTACTCCGACCGCCCGCAAAGATGGCCCTTCCGGGTAGTCCAGACCTTTGGGGCACCGGCCGAACGGCCTAGCGCGTTTGCTGATTAGGCTTACGGCGTGACCCGTGCAGAGCGCCTCCCCACCGACGGGGAGAGCGCCCTGGCGCTGACCCGGCGGGCCCGGAGAATGCACAAGATCCTGGCCGAGCTGCACCCGACCGCCCATTGCGAACTCGACTTTCGCAGCCCGTTGGAGCTGGCGGTCGCAACCATCCTGTCCGCGCAGTGCACCGACAAGAAGGTCAACCAGACCACCCCGGCGGTCTTCGCGCGCTACCCGACCGCGGCCGCCTACGCCGCCGCCGATCGGGCCGAGCTTGAGCAGCTGCTGCATCCGACCGGTTTCTTCCGCGCCAAGGCGCTCAGCCTGCAAGGCCTGGGCGCGGCGCTGGTGGAGCGCTTCGACGGGGAGGTCCCCGGCCGGCTGCCCGACCTGATCAGCCTTCCCGGGATCGGGCGCAAGACCGCGAACGTGATCCTCGGCAACGCGTTCGGCGTCCCGGGAATCACCGTCGACACCCACGTGGGCCGGCTGGCGCGCCGGTTCGGCTGGACCGACGAAAACGACCCGGTCAAGGTCGAGCAGGCGTTGGGCGCGCTGTTCCCCAGGCGGGAGTGGACCCTGCTGAGCCATCGCATGATCTTCCACGGCCGCCGGGTCTGCCACGCCCGCAAGCCGGCGTGCGGGGCGTGCGGCCTGGCGCGGCTGTGCCCGGCCTACGGCGCGGGCCCCACCGACCCGTTGGTCGCGGCGGCGCTGGTCACGGCGGACGTCGGCAGCCTTGCCTGAGTCGGCGCCTGAGTCCGCGCCTGAGCCCGCGCCGGAGCGGCCGCCGACCGGCCGGTCGATCGTCTCGGCGGAGGGCCTGCCGGCGTGGCTTCGCCCGCTCGCGGCGGCTGCCGGCAACATCCGGGCGCGAGATCTGTCCCGGTTCACCCCGCCGCGCGACCGAGAACTGCGCCAGTCCGCCGTGCTGGTCCTGTTCGGTGAGGGGCCGGAGGGCGCCGACGTGCTGCTGATCGAACGGGCCGCCACCTTGCGTGATCACGCCGGGCAGCCCGCCTTCCCCGGTGGGGCGGCGGACCCCGGGGACGGCGACCCGGTGGGGACGGCGCTGCGGGAAGCGGCGGAGGAAACCGGGTTGGACCGGTCCGGGGTCCAGGCGTTTGCCGTCCTCCCCGCGCTGTGGTTGCCGGTCAGCGACTTCGCGGTAGTCCCCGTGTTGGCGTGGTGGCGGCGGTCCTCGGCGGTTGACGCGGTGGACGCCGCCGAGGTGGCCGCGGTGCTCCGCGCCCCCCTCACCAAGCTCGCCGACCCGGCCGCCCGCGGCTCGGTGCGGCACCCGTCCGGGTTCACCGGACCCGGCTTTGAGATCGAGGGACTGCTGGTGTGGGGGTTCACCGCCGCCCTGTTGGATCGGCTGCTGGAGCTCGGTGGCTGGTCCAAGCCGTGGGACAGCGCCCGGCACATCGCGCTGCCCGGCTAGCCGGCAGGTAGCGTCGGCGGCATGCTTCCTCCCGTCGCCCGTGCCCGCCTGGTCGCCGTTCTCGCGTTCGCCGGGCTCGGCCTCGCGGCCTGCGGCGGAGGCCGCCCCGGCGTCAGCCCGCAGGCCGCTGGTGCCAGCGAGGCCGCGACCGTCAGCGGCGGCGTGCAGCACCTCACGGTCCACGCCGGGAGCGATCTGCGTTTCGCCCAAACGGCGCTCACCGCGCACCCGGGGAAAGTTGAACTCACGTTGCAGGTGACCGGGTCCACGCCGCACGATTTGATGTTCTCGGATGGGCCGACCGGAGGCACCCCGACCGTGCAGAACGGCAGCAGCCAGGTCACGTTGACCTTCTCGACACCGGGCACGTATCACTTCCTGTGCACGATCCATCCGCAGATGACCGGGACGCTCGCCATCTCCTGATCCACCGGAGCAGGGCATCCGTACCCTGATGCCGTGCATGGGGACCTGCTCGACATTGTCTTGCTCGTCGCGTGCGTCTTTTTCGGGATCAGCGGCTTTCGGCAAGGCTTCCTCGTCGGGCTGCTGTCGTTCGTGGGCATCTTGGGTGGCGGCTACCTCGGCACCCGGCTCGCCCCGTCCGCGGTCCGCGCGTTGGGCAGCCACCTGTCCACGCCGGTCACCGGCATCCTCGTGGTGTTCCTGCTCGCCTCGTTCGGGCAGCTGCTGGCGGCGACCATCGGCGGGGCGCTCCGACGGCGCCTGACGTTCCGGCCGCTGCGGGCGGTGGACGACGTCGGCGGCGGGGTGCTGTCCATCCTCTCGGTGCTGCTGGTGGCCTGGCTGCTCGCGACCGCCGTGGCGCATTCCACCCTGACCGGCCTGGCCCGCCAGGCGCGCCGCTCAGTGATCATCGCGGCGGTGGATCATGCGGTGCCTGATCAGGTCCGGAACGGGCTGGCCGCCTTCCGGCGGTTGATCGACACGACCGGATTCCCGGCGGTGGTGGGGCCGCTGGCGAACGTGCCGACCGCCCCGGTGGCGCCGCCCGACCCGGCGGTGTTGAACAGTCCGGCGGTGCGCAACGCGCGCGCGGCGATCGTCAAGATCACCGGCGATGCGCCCTCATGTAGCCGTCGGATCGAAGGCTCGGGCTTCGTCATCGGCCCGCAGCGGGTCCTGACCAACGCGCACGTGGTGGCCGGCGTCGGGAGCCCGCAGGTCGCGGTGGGCGGCAGCAACCTCGCGGCCACCGTGGTGCTTTACGACCCGAACCGGGACATTGCCGTGCTTGCGGTGCCGGGGCTGCGGACCGGGGCCTTGCGGTTCAGCGGGCCGGCCTCGTCCGGCAGCAGCGCGGTCGTCGCGGGATACCCGCAGGACGGACCGTTCAACGCCGTGGCGGCCCGGATCCGCCAGCGGCAGGACATCAACGGACCCAACATCTATGACACTCGTTCGGTGACTCGGCAGGTGTACGCGATCCGCGCCACGGTGCTGCCGGGGAACTCCGGGGGTCCGCTGCTGGCCCCGGACGGCACCGTTTACGGCGTGATCTTCGCCGCTTCGACCGACACGGCCGATACCGGCTACGCGTTGACCGCAACAGAAGTGGCCTCCGATGTGGCCGGCGGCCGGGGAGCGACCGCGGCGGTGTCGACCGGCGGCTGCGACTAGCTGCGCAGCGCCCGCCGGCCGGGGTGTGAGCAAGCCCACCCCGCGCTGGGGCCGCCTGGTGCTAGCAGATCTGCTTACAGTGGTTAGCACCTGGCCGATCCAGTGACGGCCGCCGACGGAGGAAGGGAAGTGGCATGACCCGATTCATGATCGAACGCGAGTTCGCCGCGGACCCCGTCTCCGCCGCCCTGCTGTTGACCGGGACGCCCGCGCTGGAGATGTGGCCCGGACTGGAGATCACCGGTCGCAGCGGTCCCGCCGTGCTCGCCGAGGTGCGGCACGCCGGCGAGCAGACTCCGGTCGAGGTCGTGGTCCTTCCGCCGAGGCGGACGACCGCCGCGTTCATCACCGAATTCCGGATCCGCGGGGGGCTGTTCGCCGATACCCGCGGCTCCCTTTCGCTGGGCTATGCCGCCGGGGGCACCCGCGCGACGCTCTGGCTGGACACACCAGCCGCGGAAATGGCGGTCCCGGGTCGTCGATTCCTGGCCCGGCTGGCGCGTACCGCGGAGGGGCGTTCCACGGCGGCCTGACGGCACTGTGGGTCAACCGGCCGCCCAGGCGGCCTCGGTGGGTCAACCGGCCGCCCAGGCGGCAATGTGTTCGGTGACCTGAGCGGGGGCCTCCTCGGCGGGGAAGTGCCCCACACCGGGCAGTTCGATGAGGGCGTAGCGCCCGGCGACGTACCGGCGGCTGCCCCGTGCGGTGGAGGGCAACGTGCAGGGATCGAGCAGGCCCTGGATTTGGAGGGTCGGCGCCTGCAGCGGCCGAGCCATCTCGCGGGCGAACCGCAGGCCGTCCGGCCGCGGCTGGGAGCGCAGGATCCAGCGGTAGTACTCCAGGGCGCTGTGCGCCACTCCGGGCACCTGCATCTGCTCGCGGTAGCGGGCAACGGTGCCCGCCAGCGGGAACTGCTCACCCCCCCACGCGCGCAGCAGATCGGCGACCAGCTGCGCGTCGTCGGCGACCAGGTCACGCTCGGGTTTCCAGGGCAGCTGAAAACGCAGCATGTAGGTGCTGGCGGCCAGCTGGGGTCCGGCCCGCAGCCAGGCGGCGCGGAAGGCGAGCGGATGCGGCATGGACACGATGATCAACCGGCGGACCACCTGCGGATGCAGGGCACCGATCGTCCAGCCCAAAAATCCGCCCCAATCCTGGCCGACGACCACCGCGTCGCGTTCCCCCAGCGCGCGGATGAGGCCAGCCACGTCGGCGGCGAGGGTGGGCCCGTCATAGCCGCGCGGCGGCTTGTCGCTTCCCCCGTAGCCGCGCAGGTCGGGCGCGACGACGCGAAAGCCCCGTGCGGCCAGGTCCTCGAGCTGAAACCGCCAGGACCACCAGAACTGGGGGAATCCATGCAGCAGAAGCACGAGCGGCCCGTGACCGATCTCCGCGACGTGAAACTTCTGCCCGTTGGCGCCGACGTCGCGATGGGTCCACGGCCCCTCGACACGCACCACGGACGGGTCAGGCGGCACGATGCCACCCTGACACAGGGTCGATCTTGCCGCCGGACCGCTGCGCGGGAGCGGAGTAGCTAGGGCGCGCTCGCGCGCTGGCTCACTCCTCCTTGTCCGCTCCGCCGGCCTTCAGGCCGGCGCCGATCGCGTTGACGACGGTGGGGTCGGCAAGCGTCGTGACGTCGCCCAGCTCCCGGTTCTCCGCGACGTCCCGAAGCAGCCGTCGCATGATTTTGCCCGAGCGCGTCTTGGGCAGTTCCGGGGTGATCAGGATCTGCCGCGGTTTGGCGATCTTGCCGATTTCCTTCGCCACGTGGTCGCGCAGTTCCTGCACGAACGCCTCCCCGCCGCTGACGTCGTCGGCCACCGACCCGCGCGGGGTGACGAAGGCAACGATGCCTTGTCCGGTGGTCGGATCGGAGGCGCCCACCACTGCGGCCTCGGCGACGCTGGGGTGCGAGACCAGCGCCGACTCGACTTCCGTCGTGGAGATGCGGTGCCCCGACACGTTCATGACGTCGTCGACGCGGCCCAGCAACCACAGGTGACCGTCGTCGTCCTTCTTGGCTCCGTCCCCGGCGAAATATCGTTGCGGGAATCGCGACCAATAGGTCTCGCGGAACCGTTGCTCATCGCCCCAGATGCCGCGCAGCATCGCCGGCCACGGCTCGGTCAACACCAGATAGCCGCCCGCCCCGTTCGGGACGGAGACGCCCTCGTTGTCGACGACGTCCACGCCGATGCCGGGGAACGGGGTCATCGCCGACCCCGGTTTGGTCGCGGTGACCCCCGGCAGCGGCGTGATCATGATGCCGCCGGTTTCGGTTTGCCACCAGGTATCCACGATCGGGCAGTTGTCCCGCCCAATCACCCGGCGATACCACATCCAGGCCTCGGGATTGATCGGCTCGCCGACGCTGCCGAGCACCCGCAACGAGGACAGATCCCGCCCCGACGGGAACTCTTCCCCCCACTTCATGAACGTCCGGATCGTGGTGGGCGCCGTGTACAGGATCGAAACCTTGTACTGCTCGATGATCTGCCACCAGCGATCCTTGGCCGGCGTGTCCGGGGTGCCCTCGTACATGACGGAGGTGGCGCCGTTGGCCAGCGGCCCGTAGACGATGTAGCTGTGACCGGTGACCCACCCCACATCCGCCGCGCACCAGAAGATGTCGGTGTCCGGGTGGAGGTCGAAAACCATCCGATGCGTAGCCGAGACCTGCGTGAGGTAGCCACCCGAGGTGTGCAGAATTCCCTTGGGCTTCCCGGTCGTCCCTGAGGTGTAGAGCAGATACAACGGATGCTCGGCGTCGAACGCCTGCGGTTCATGGGTTTTCGGCGCGCTGTCCACCACGTCGTGCCACCACACGTCCCGTCCCTCGACCCACGGCACGTCTTGCCCGGTACGCCGGACGGTCAGCACCGTTCGCACATCCGGGCAGCGCTGCAGGGCCTCGTCGACGGCCGGCTTCAATGCCGCGGCCGCACCCCGCCGGTAGCCGCCGTCCGACGTGATCACGACGCGGGCGTCGGCGTCGAGAATCCGGTCCTCCAGGGCCTGCGCGGAGAATCCCCCGAACACCACGCTGTGCGGCGCACCGATGCGGGCACAGGCCAGCATCGCCACCATGGTCTCGGGGATCATCGGCATGTAGATGCAGACCCGATCGCCGGCCTGCACACCCAGGGAGGTCAGCGCGTTCGCCGCCTGCGAGACCTGCTCCAGGAGCTGGCTGTACGTCAGCGTGCGGGTGTCGCCATCGGGTTCGCCGACCCAGTGGTAGGCCACCTTGTCGCCCTTGCCGGCAGCGACATGCCGGTCCAAGCAGTTCACGCTGACGTTCAGCCGGCCGCCGACGAACCATTTCGCGACGGGCGCGGCGGACCAATCCAGGACCTGAGTCCAGCGCTCCGCCCACTCCAAGCGCTTGGCTTGCGCCTCCCAGAAAGCGAGCCTGTCCTTCGCAGCGTTGTCATAGACCTCGGGACCCGCGATCGCGTTCTCCGCCAGCGCCGTGGGCGGCGGGAACGTGCGGGACTCGTGCAACAGATTGGATAGGCCAGGCTCGCTCACTGGTGCTCCCTCGCTTCCGGACGAATTCAGGGGCCGGCTTGCACGTTACTTGCGGGCAGGCATGACGGGTAGCACAGTTCGGCCGAAGGTCGAGTTGGTGACGCCGGCAAAGCTGCCGTACCAGGCGATGGCCGCGGTGGCCAGGCCGATGTACCCGCCGGCGTGGACCCACCCGGTCTTTGAGGCGAAGTTGCCGATCGTCAAGGCGATGAACGCAAGGCTCAGCAGGGCGAAGACCCCGAACACGACCCCGGAAACCCGGGTAGAGGCCACCGTCATGTACACCGTGAAGATCGCCCAGCTGAGCAGGAACAGGCCCAGCACGTGCGGCAGCTGAGGCGCCAGCGCCTTGTCACCGACGATGCCGGGCACCACGAACTTGACCAGCGCCGCGTAGGACAGCCAGAAGGCCCCGAAGGAGGTGAACGCCAACGCACCGAAGGTGTTGGCCTTCTTGAACTCCCACATGCCGGCCAACAGCTGGGCGATGCCGCCGTAGAACAGCGCCAACGGCAACACGACCGCTTCCAGCGCCGCTCCCTTGATCAGCCCGGCGTTAAAGCAGCTCAGGACAAACGTGGTCATGGCGAAGCCGGCCAGCCCCAGCGGGCCGGGGTCAGCGATGGCTCCGGTGCTGGCGGTGACCAGTTCAGGGGCGGAGAGCCGGTCGTAACCGCCGCCGGCCTGTTCGGGGATGCGCACGTCATGTGCGTTATCTCGGGTGGTGGTCATGGTGATCCTTTCCCAGCGGTCCCCGGTGCGGGGCGTGACGCGTGTCACGGTCGTGGCCGTGATCGACTTCGGCAACGGCTCCGGGCGACCTTGCGGCGACCGTCCCGGGTCCGTCGATCAGTGGTCAGCGCCGCCGCGACGAGCGGTGCCCTCCCTGCGCCGAGCGGCGGGGCGTCAGCGTCGGGCCGCCCGCAGCCGCAACTGCTCCGGGGCATGCATGCGGGTCATGAACCGGCCGACGTCGGGGGGTCGGCGACCGGAGGTGGCCCGCGACACGCCGACCATGACCGCGAAGGCGACCGGGACGGTCCACGCCGCCGGCTGAGCCAGCAGCGCGGACGGCCAGCCACCGGGGGTCCAGCCGGCGATCGTGGCCAGGACGGCTGCGGCGGCCAGGCCGCCGCCGACCCCGATGCCGGCCAAGGCGCCGGCCTCGGTCAGCCCCCGCCACCAGATCCCGAGCACCAGCAGCGGGCAGAAGCTCGACGCGGCGACCGCGAAGGCCAGGCCGACCACCTCCCCGATCGGCAGCCCCTCCCCGCGCAGGAAGACCGCGAGGGTGAGCGCCAGCGGGACCGCGCCGGCCACCAGGGTCGCGCGGCGCAGGGACCGGACCGGTCCGCGCAGCACGTCGGTCACCAGCACGCCCGCCACGCTGACAACCAGCCCGGACGTGGTGGACAGGAACGCCGCGAACGCGCCAGCGGTGACGAGGGCCCCGAGCAGCTGGCCGACGACTCCGGGGACCAGCCGGCTGGGCAAGATGAGCACCACCGAGTCGGTGTTCCCGGTCAGCAGCAGGTCCGGTGCGTACAGCCGGCCGAGCGCCCCGTAGATCGTGGGCATCAGGTAGAAGCTGCCGAGCAGGACAAGGACCAGCAGCGTCGTGCGGCGGGCCTGCTGGCCGTCGGGGTTGGTATAGAACCGCACCAGGACGTGCGGCAGCCCCATCGTGCCGAGGAACGTCGCGATGATCAGCGACCAGACCGCGTACAGCGGATGCTCGCGCACTCCGTGCAGCGGGCTCGCCCAGGTGGCGTTGTCCGTGACGCGCAACGTGTGCAGATGCGGGGCGGCCGCCCCGGCAGGGAAGGTCAGCCGGCTGCCGGCGCCGATCGTGTAGGAACCGACCGGCAGGCGGCGGGGTCCGTCGACGCGCTGACCGTCGACCCGGCCGGCGAGGGTCACGGTCAGCGCAACCGGCACGTCGATGCGGGTGTCACTTCGTACCTGCGTCACGGTCTGCCGGGCGAACGTCGGGGGGGTCGGCGCGCTGGCGGAGGGGGCACCATCCGCGCGCCAGGCGATGAGCAAAAACGCGACGGGCACCGTGATTGCGGTCAGCTTCACCCAATACTGGAAGGCCTGCACCACGGTGATCGAGCGCATCCCGCCGGCGGCGACGGCCCCGGTGACCAGCACGGCGACGAGGACTGCCCCGACCCAGCGGGGCGCCCCGGTGACTGTGCGGATGGTCAGACCCGCTCCCTGCAGCTGCGGCACGGCGTAAAGCCAGCCGATCAGCACCACGAATGCACTCGCTACCCGCCGAATTTGCCTGCCCTGCAGCCGTTCCTGGGCAAAATCCGGGATGGTGTAGGCGCCGGAGCGGCGCAGGGGTGCCGCGACCAGGACGAGCAGCAGCAGGTACCCCGCGGCATATCCCACCGGGTACCACAGCATGTCCACCCCGTAGGCGAGGATCAGCCCGGCCACCCCCAGGAACGACGCGGCCGACAAGTACTCCCCCCCGATCGCCGAGGCGTTGGTCAGGGGCGACACCGAGCGTGAGGCGACGAGGAAGTCGCTGGTCGTGCGCCGGGACATCCGCAGGCCCAACGCGCCGAGTGCCAACGTCAACGTACTGATCACCGCGACGGCGCCGATGCCGTATCCGGCGCTCACTGCCGGCTGCGTTCAATCAGGGCGACGAAGTCCCGCTCGTGCCGCTGAGCCAGGCGCACGTGCACCGCACCCAGGCCCACCAGCAACGGGTAGGCCAGTAACCCCAGCGTCAGCCAGGGCAACGGCACTCCGAACAACCGGGCGCTGCGGGCGTTCGGCACGAGCGCGAACAGCAACGGCAGGCCGCCGAGCACCAGGCTGAGGGCGGTCACGGTGCGCAGCGCCAGCCCGAGTTGCGCTCGGACGAGGGATCGGACCAGCAGGTCGCCGACGTCCGTCTCCTCGTCGATTTCGTGCACCGCCGGCCGGGGAGGGTGCCGCCGGGCCGCCTTGGTGCGTGGGTGGGTGACGGTCACCCGGGGCGGCCGTGGTCCCGGGGTCGTCACCGGCCGACCGACCGGGCGCCGTGCCGTCCTAGCGTGGTGTTCACCAGCAGGTCCTTCAGCCCCCGGGCGCTGCGCCGGCTCACCGGCAGCTCGACCCCGGCCACGCGCACGACGTGCCCACCGCTGCTGTCGCCGCGCAGCTCGGTCACCTGCGCCACGGCGATCAGGTACGACCGATGGATCCGCACGAAACCGTGTCGACCCCAGCGTTCCTCCAGGGTGGACAGCGGGATCCGGACCAGGTGCGAACCGCCGTCGGCGGTATGCAGCCGCGCGTAGTCACCGTGAGCTTCCACCCACTGCACTTCGCTGCGGTGCACGAACCGCGTCACCCCGGCCAACTCGACGGCCAGCGTCTCGTCCTCGACCGGAGCGGGCCGGCCGCGGGCTTCCGCGACCCGCCGGACGGCCTCGGCCAGCCGGTCGGCGTCCAGCGGCTTGAGCAGGTAATCGACAACGCGCAAGGCAAAGGCGTCCACGGCGGCGTCCTCATAGGCGGTGACCATGACGACGGCGGGTGGATCGGCGAAATGCGACAAGGTGCGTACCAGGTCCAGGCCGGACAGCCCGGGCATCCGGATGTCGACGAAGACGGCGTCGATGCGCTCCCGTTCCAGCAGCCGCAGGGCTTCGGTGGCATCGCCGGCGGCATGCACCGCCGCCACGAGCGGGTTGGCCGCCAGCAGGAACTCCAGCTCGGCCAGCGCCGGCAGCTCGTCATCCACCGCCAGGACGCAAAGACGACTCGTCACGAGGCCCGGACTCCCGCGGCGAATTTCGGGACGCGCAGGTGCACCTTGGTGCCAGCCCCCGGCGCGGTTTCCACCACCAACCCGTAGGCGTCGCCGAAGACGTGCCGCATCCGTTCATCGACGTTGGCCAGCCCCACATGCACCCGGTCGCCGTCGGCGTCGTCGCCGGCAAGCATCCGCCGCAATTGCTCGGGATCCATTCCGCGTCCGTTGTCTTCGATGGTGATCTGGCATTCCTGCCCCGCATCGATCGCCACGATCGCGATGTGGCCGTACCCGGGCGTGCCATCCCCTTCGCCTTCCAGGCCGTGCCGGACCGCGTTTTCGACCAGCGGCTGCAGGCACAGGAACGGCACCGCGACGGGCAGCACCTCGGGGGCGATTTTCAGCGCGATGGACAGCCGGTCCCCGAAGCGGGCCCGTTCCAGGAGCAGGTACCTGTCGATGCTGCGCAACTCCTCGGCGAGGGTGGTGAAGTCCCCGTGGGTGCGAAATGAGTAACGGGTGAAATCCGCGAACTCGAGCAGCAATTCGCGGGCCCTGGTGGGGTCGGTGCGGACGAACGACGCGATGGCGGTCAGCGCGTTGTACACGAAATGTGGGCTGATTTGGGCCCGCAACGCCCGGACCTCCGCCTCCGCGGCCCTGGACCTGCTCTCACCGAGTTCGGCGAGTTCCAGTTGCGCGGAGACCCAGCCGGCTACCTCCTCGGTGGCCCGGATCAAGCCAGGGCTGGCGCTGGGCGCGTAGGCCGCCAGCGTTCCCACCACCCGCTCCTCGACGGTCAGCGGCACGATCACGGCGCTGCGGACCCGGCAGTCGGCGTCATGGCAGGTCACCTCCGCCCGGCCGGCGACCCGCGTTTCCCCGGTCCGCCAGGTGTGTCGGGAGTGCTCGATGGCCGTCGGGGCATGGTGGTCGGCGCCGCCCTCCCACGTGAGCAGGCGCTCCCCGTCGGTCATGGCCAACGCCTGCACGCCCAGCAAGGCCCGCAGATGGCGGGCGCTGCGGGCGGCTGCCGCTGCGGTCAGGCCCTCGCGCAGCGGCGGGGCCGCCAGGTTGGCCAGGTGCAACGCCCGGTGCGCGGCCCGGTCGGCGTCGGTGCCGAACGGCGCCCGGACCCGCGCGGCCCGCGCGAGCAGCCCGGCCGGGATCGCGACCACGCCCAGCAGGACGACGACTACCAGGACGGCTTGTCCCACGCTCGGAGGGTAGGCGGGTCAGCGCTTCGCGGATACGCGCCGGGCCGAGGGTCATCGCTCGCCGGGGCCAGCGCGCCGACTGCCGCTAACGTCGCAGCCCGTGACCGCTGACCGGCTCGACCCCCTGCTCGAGCTGCCCGGCGTGCGCGCGGCCGTCCTTGAAGCGCGGAACGGCGTCGACGCCCTGCTGGGGCACCGGTTGCTGCGCCGGCGATCGGCGGAGGTCAGCGCCGAGGCGGGCCTGCGCAGCGCCCGGGCCTCCGCGGCGCTGGAGGGGGTCGATGTCGGGCTGGATCAGATCCGGGCCGGGACGAGCGACCCGCTGCTGACCGGGGCGCTGCGGGTGGCCACCGGTCTGGGGTCGATGGTGGACACCATTGACCGCGCCCCGCTGCAGGCGCTGGCCCGGCTGCACAGCCTCGCGGCCCGCGGCCTGGTCTCCGATGAGCTGCTCGGCCGCCCCCGATTGGGCGAGGGAATCGGACCACGACTGGCGGCGCTCGCCGAGCTGATCGCCGGGCGCCGCACCGGGCCGGCGCTGCTGATATCGGCTGTGGTGCACGGGGAGTTGTTGGCGTTGCAGGCGTTCACCCCGGCCTGCGGGGTGGTGGCCCGTGGCGCCGCCCGATTGCTGCTCGTCGCGCGGGGTCTGGATCCGAAGGCGCTGACCGCCCCCGACGTCGGCCACCTGGAGCGGAGCGCGGAATACGCCCAGACCGCGCTGGGCTACGCGCAGGGCGACCCTGGCCCGTGGCTGGTGCACTGCGCCGAGGCCGCGCGGTTGGGGGCGGTGGAGTCGGTGGCCATCTGCGAGGCCCTCCAGCGCACCGCGGAGGCGGAGGCCTGAGCGATGGGTCCGGGGGCTGGGTCGGTCCGGATGCGTGAGGCATCCGCCGAGATGCGCACGACCGGACCGGGCGATCAGGCGTGCACCCTCGTCGCCGTGCCGACACCGCTGCCACCAGGGCAACGGTCCCGTTCGGCAGCCTTTCGTGGCTGGTCGCGCGTGGGTACCCGGTCCGGACCGTGCACGTGCCGGTGTACGCCCAACAGTGCGCTCGTGCAAGGGGGGTGCGGTCAGCGCCGCAGCCGCCACCACACCGCGGCGAGGCCTGCCGCGCCGGCTATGCCCGCCGCGCCCGCGATGCCTGCCGCGCCGGCGGTGGGTACCGGCATCCGGGCGATGCGATCGCGCAGCCGCACGGGCCAGCGGAAGTTCAGGATCGGCCAGCCGCGTTCGGCCGCCACCTTGCGCAGGGCCCGATCTGGATTCACCGCCGTCGGATGGCCGACCTCCTCCAAAAGCGGCAGATCGGTGATGGAGTCTGAATAGGCGTAACAGGAGGCCAGGTCATAGCCGCGCACCGCGGCCAGCGATCGAATGGCTTCGGCCTTGTACGGGCCGTAGGCGTAGAAGCCGATCTGACCGGTGTAACGCCCGTCGGCGACCTCCATCCGGGTGGCGATCACCCCGTCCACCCCGAGGAGCTCGCCGATCGGGCCCACGACTTCCTCGCCGGACGAGCTGACGATGACCACGTCCCGCCCTTCCTGCTGATGTTCGGCGATGAGCGCGACCGCCTCGGCGTAGACCAGCGGATGGATGAGGTCGTGCAGCGTCTCTTCGACGATTTGTTTGACCTGGGCGACGTCCCAGCCGCGGCACATCAGCGCCAGGGCATCCCGCATCCGGTCCATCGACGTCGCGTCGGCCCCGGCGAGGCTGAACACCAGCTGCGCGTAGCTGCTCTTGAGCACGGCTCGCCGGTCGATCAACCCGGAGCTGTAGAAGGACCTGCCGAAGGCCAGCGTGCTGCTCTTGGCGATCACCGTCTTGTCGAGATCGAAAAAGGCGGCGGCGGGTGGTTCCCGCGGTGGGGTCGGCTGCCCCGGGTCGTTCTCGGCAGCGGGCACAATTTTGATGGTAGGGCGGCGTGGCTGAGGTTTACTGCCCCGGCCCCCGGGCAAATTCAGCTCAGCACGGTCGGTGGGGGGCAGCACCCTCGCCGCAGCGTGGCACGCGCAGTCGGTCCCGTCCCCCCCACGGGGCCGGTTGCCACGATGGCCCTCGCCCACCCCCCGGGCGGGGGCTATCTCACGTTCGGGCCCGGCGGGCCCCATCTCACGTTCGGGCCTGTGGACGAGTCCGTCGTACACACCCTTCCGCCGCTCAGCCTGCTCGGAATCTGGCACATGCGCAGACCAGGCGGCGGGAGGCCTCCATGATCGACCGGAATCCGTCGGCGGCTGCGGCGCGGCCGTTGGTGGTGTGCGCCGAACCGAAGCTGCTCGATGATCTTCTCAGGCTGGCCGCGACCGCAGGCGTTGAGCCGCGCGTCGTGGCTGATCCGGGAGCCGCGCGCCCGTTGTGGGCAGCCGCGCCGCTGGTGCTCGTGGGGGCGGACCTCGCTGAGCAGGCGGCGGCCCTGACCGGCGGCGGTCAGCTGGACCGGCGTGCCGGGGTCCTGGTGGTCACGTCCGACCCGGATGAGGCCCCGCTGTGGCGGGCGGCAGTGGGCCTGTCCGCCGAGCAGGTCGTGTTCCTGCCGACCGCGGAGGCGTACGTCGTCGAACGGATGGCCGCCCTGCTCGACGGACCTCCGCGCCAGGGGCTGGTCGCGGTGACGGTCGGCGGGCGAGGAGGCGCCGGCGCCACCGTGCTCGCCGTCGCGTTGGGACTTGCCGGCCTGCGGGCCGGACTGCGCATGATGCTCATCGACGCCGACCCCCTCGGTGGGGGGATCGATCTTGCGCTCGGGGTGGAGGACACCCCAGGACTCCGCTGGGCAGACCTGTCCGGACTACGGGGGCGCCTTCCGGGGGCTGCGCTGGGCAGCGCGCTGCCCACCGTCGGCGAGATGACGGTGCTCTCCTTCGGCCGCGATGGGCACGAGGAGGAGGCCATCCCGCCCGAGGCGATGCGGTCGCTGCTCGAGGCCGGCTGCCGGGGTAGCGACCTGGTGATCGTTGACCTGCCACGCTGGCAGACGGCGGCGGGTGACGTGGCGCTGTCCCGCGCCAGGACGGCGCTGCTCGTGGTGCCCGCAGAGGTCCGTGCCTGCGCCGCCGCGGCTCGGGTCGCCGCGGTGTTGGGGGCGCAGGTGCTGGACCTGCGGGTCGTGGTGCGTGGTCCTGGCCCGTCCCGGCTGGCGCCCGCCACCATCGCCGCGGCCTTGGGGCTGCCGCTCGCCGCGGCCTTCCGGACCGAGCCAGGCCTCGCGCTGGCGCTGGAGCGGGGCGAGCCGCCGGGCCGGTCCCGCGGGTCGCTATCCCGTGCTGCCACCCGGCTGGTGACCGCGCTGACCGATCCCGGTAACCGGGTCGCCGCATGAATGCGCTGCCACTTCTTCCGCCGCTTCCGGTTGATCAGGTGCGGCGCATCCTGGTCGCCCGCGGGCAGCGCCCTACTCCGGCCGCCGTGGCCGCGGCGTTCCGTGGGCTCCCCGGTTTGCGGCCGCCCACCGATGCTCTCGCGGTGGTGCAGGCGCTGCAGGCGGAGTTGACGGGCGCCGGGGTCCTGCAGCCGCTGCTCGCCGACCCAGGCGTGACCGATGTCCTCGTGCACGCCGGGGGGAAGGTCTGGGTGGACCGGGGCGAGGGGCTGCGGGAAGAGCAGGTGCTGTTGGGCGGCGAAACCGAGGTGCGCCGGCTGGCCGTCCGGCTCATCGCCGCATCCGGGCGGCGCCTCGATGCGGCCCAGCCGTACGCGGACGCGGTCCTTCCGGACGGTCACCGCGTGCATGCGGTACTGCCGCCCCTCGCCGTGGACGGGACCTGCCTGTCGCTGCGCGCGCATCGCCGGCAGGGTTTCGACTTGTCGGCGTTAGCCGCCGCGGGGACCTTGCCGGGAGCGAGCCTGCCCTGGCTCGAGGCGGCGCTCAGCGCCGGGCTGTCGATGGTGATCACCGGCGCCACCGGTTCGGGGAAAACCACGCTGCTGGGTGCCCTGCTGCAAGCCCTGCCCAGCCGGTTGCGGCTTGTCCTGGTAGAAGACGAGTCCGAGGTGCGAGCGATGCATCCGCAGCTGGTCAGGTTGCAGACCAGACCGGCCAACCTGGAGGGCGTGGGCGCGGTCACGCTGCGCGATCTGCTTCGCCAGGCCCTGCGCATGCGGCCGGACCGGCTGGTGTTGGGCGAGGTGCGCGGCCCGGAGGTGCTCGACCTGTTCACCGCGCTGAACACCGGTCACGAGGGGGCGCTGGCGACGTTGCATGCCAACAGTCCGGCCGAGGTGCCCGCCCGGGTGGAAGCCCTGGGCGCGCTCGGCGGGCTTCCCCGCTTGGCGGTCCACAGTCTGCTTGGACCGGCGCTGCAGCTTGTGCTGCATCTGGTGCGAGGTCCTGCTGGACGGGTGCTCAGCCAGGTCGGCGTGCTGGCGCGGGAACCGAACGGCGAGGTGCGCTGCACCGCCGCCTTGCTGGTCGGTGGCGCACCGCTGCGATCAGGTCCGGCGCTGCCCGCGCTGCGTGAGCTGCTGATTTCCCGAGCGATCACCTGCCCCGGGGAACCGACGTGATGCTGCGGCCCGGTCCCGCGATGGCAGCGACCCGCTCGGCCCCGACCCGGGAACGTCGATGAACGACACCGCGGCGCTCACGGTCGCCGCGGTCATCTGCGCGGCCCTCGCCGCGCTAGCCCGGCGTCCGGGGCGCCGGCTGCCCGGCAGCCTCCGTGGGTGGGTCGGGCCGACCGTCGCCGGTTCGTCCGCGCCGGCGGGGAGCGGCGTGACCCGGCACCGGATCGGCACCGCGGGCAGGTGCTGGTGGGCGCTGGTGGGGAGCGTGTCGGTAGGGCAGATCGTGGGCGGCCCGCTCACCGCGCTCTCCGCCGCGGTCCTGGCCGGGGGCCTGATCGGCGTCCATCGGGGCCGGGTTCGGCGCCGGTGTCAGGCCCAGCGAAGCGGTGCCTGGCAAGCGGCGCTGGGGCGGTGTGCGGCCGAGCTGCAGGCCGGAGCCGACCTGCCGTCGGCGCTCTTGGCCGGCGCCGGTGCTGACGCCAACGATCAGGAGGGGCTGGATCGGGCCGGTCCGTGCGCTCGGCTTCGGGCGGCCGGCGCGGCGGCGCAGGCCGGCGGAGAACCGTGGATCTGGCTCGGTGAAGTGCAGGACCCAACCGGCCGGGCGCTGGGCGCCTGCCTGGCGCTCGCGGCGAGACTGGGAGCCGCCCCCGCGCCGCTCTTGGTCCGGTTGGCCGCGGTCGAGGCCGCACAGGAACTGCAACGCCGGGAGGTCGAGGTAGCCCTGGCAACGGCGATGGCGACCGGCCGGCTGCTGGCTGCGTTGCCTCTGGCGGGGGTCGGTTTGGCCGCGGCTCTGGGCACGTCGGCGCCGCGGTTCCTGTTCGGATCCTTGCCCGGGCAGCTGAGCTTGTTGCTGGCCGCGATCTTAGAATCCACCGGCCTGCTGTGGCTGGAACGACTGCAGCCCGGGGGTCAGCGGTGACAGGGACATCCGTCCGGCGCCAGGAGCCCTGATGACGCCGGCCGCTTGGTGCGCTGGACTGTTGGCCGGCGTTGCTACCGTCGTCGGCTCGGTACGCGGCGCCGCCCGGTCGCCGACGCGTCGGGGCGGGACCCTGGTACGCCCGTCTTCGACCAAGCCCGGGCGGCGCCCTGCGGCACGTGCGGTTGCGGTGCTGGCCGGTTTTACGGTGGTCGCGGTGCTGGGCTTTCCCGTCGGGATTCCGGTTGCCGTGCTCGTCGTGGTGCTGGTTCCCCGCGCGTTGTCGCGCCTGGAGCCGGCGGCGCTGCGCCGGGAACGGGCCCGGGAGCTCCGCGATGTGCCGCTGACCGCGGAGCTGCTGGCCGCTGCGCTCGCGGCGGGCTGCCCGCTGCGCGATGCGATCGCCGTGACGGTGGAGGTGCTGGATGGCCGGTTGGCGGCACGCCTTGCCCTGGCGCTCGGCGAGCTGCGCCTCGGGGGCGCATCCGAGAGTGCCTGGCTGCCGGCGTTCGCCAGCGCGCCTGAGTCCGTACGCGAGGTGGCGGCGGTGCTCGGCGAGGCGGAGCTGCGCGGGATCGCGCCGATTCCTCAGCTCCGGGCGCTCGCCGAACGGCAGCGCCGCGCGGCCGCTACCGGCGCCGCCGCCCATGCGCATCGCGTCGGAGTCTGGTCGGTCGGACCCCTCGGCCTGTGCTTCCTGCCGGCGTTTGTCCTGGTCGGGGTTTTGCCGTTGGTGGCGGCAGCGGTTCATCTGCTGAAGTTCTGATCGAACGCGCCGCCGTTGTGGATAGCCGCCGGTGGTTGTCCCCCATCCGCTGCGGCCGGTCAGCCGGCGACGAAAAAGTTGCCATCGTGGAGCTACCCCCGCCGGGGGTCGAGTGAGGCCGGGCCACCCGGGGTGGCCATCCGGTCCGCGACCGCGGACCGCTCGTACACCCTGCGTTCGCAGACGGCTGCGCCCGCGGGGTCGACCCGGCAAGGAGCGCCATGTCCGGTTTCCGCCGTTCCCTCGTTTCGGTCCCTCGACGCTGCGTCCGGCCGTTGCCCCGTCGGCCACGCGGCGAGGCTGGCATGACCACCGCGGAGTACGCCGTGGGCACCATTGCGGCGTGTAGCTTCGCCGGCCTGCTCTGGGCGATCGTGCACAGCGGGCCGGTCCAGCAAGCCCTGCTGGGGGCCATCATCAAGGCCCTGCACTCGTTGTGATCAAGCCGGCTCGAACGGACCGGGGGATGGTCACTGCGGAGCTCGCGGTCGGCCTGCCCTGCCTGGTGTTGGTGCTGGCTTTCGCCCTGGGTGCATTGGCCGCCGCTGGCACCGATCTGCGGTGCCAGCAGGCGGCCCACGACGGGGCCCGGGCGGCGGCGCTTGGGCAGCCGGCCGGCGTCGTTCGAGCCGCGGCCGGGGCGCAGGCGCCGGCCGGGTCGACGGTCACGGTGACCGTGCTGGCCGGCACGGTGCGGGTGGTGGTGGCCGCGCCGGTAGGCCTGCCGGGATGGTGGCATCCCCTGGCGAGTTTCCGAGTCGCCGGGAGCGCAACGGCAGTGCCGGCGGGCACGCGGTGAACACCGTGCCGGCGGGCACGCGGTGAACACCGTGCCGGCGGGCACGCGGTGAACACCGTGCCGGCGGGCACGCGGTGAACACCCGGCTGGCGGCGCCCGGCGGGTTCCGCGGGTCCCGCGCCGAGGGTTCCGCCACCATCTGGGTCCTTCTTGCCATGTCGATGGTGCTCGCGGCGCTGCTGGTAGTCCTCGCGATGGACGCGGCGGTCTCGGCCCGCGAGCGGGCTCAGACGGCCGCGGATCTGGCTGCGCTCGGCGCGGCGGCCGCTCTGCACGGCGGCAGCCAGCACGCCTGCGCCCGGGCCGCACCGATCGCCGCCGCGAACCGCGCGGTGCTCACCGGCTGCCAGATCAGCGGGGACACGCTCCTGGTCCGAACGGCGGCCTCGATGCCCCCGGTCCTGACCGGCGTGGGGGTGGGGCCGGCCCTCGCCAGTTCCAGCGCCAGCGCCCGGTGAGCGACGCGGCGCCTCCGCGTAACCGCGCACCGGTCGCGCTCGTTGGGCAGCCGGGACCGGTTGCTGGGCCGTCGCGGAGCCGCCGCGCCGCAAGCCGGCCAAGAGGGGCAAGCCCGCGGTGGAACCGTCGTTTGTCACGCCTGCGCTCGCCGGTCCTGGCCGCGGGCCGTTGGCTTTGCTGGGAGACGGGCTGCATCGCCGCGGCGGGCGCCGCGCGATCTCGGTGCTCTCGGCGGCCCTCCTGCTCACGGGTATCGGGTTGTTCGCCTACCCCCTTTTCACCGATTTGTATCAACGGCACCTGCAGGGCGGTTTGCGAAATCAGTTCGCCGGGCCGTCCACGGCCGAGGCCTACCGTCGGCATGCCTTCAAGCTTGGGGCGGGTTTGACCCGGCTGCGGATCCCGAAGATCGGCCTCGACGTGCTCGTCGTGGAAGGGACCACTTCGGCCGCGCTGCGGGCCGGCGCCGGGCACTATCTCGGGACGCCGTTACCGGGGGAGGCGGGCAACGTGGCCATCGCCGGCCACCGCACGACGTACGGGCACCCGTTCAACCGGCTGGACGAGGTGAGCCCTGGCACCGAAATCGAACTCGACACCCCCACCCTGGTGGTGATCTACCGGGCCGTGCCGACCTTTGACGGGAAGGCCAACCCGCATCCGGTGCTGCCGACCGACGTCTCGGTCATCGCCCCGCCCGGGACGGCGGGCGTGCACGAACTGACGCTCACCACCTGCAACCCTAAGGGCAGCGCCAGCCAGCGCCTGATCTTGCGCGCGGTGCAGGTCAGCGTCACCTCCCGGAACGGGAGGCCACCTTCGGCCGGGGCGGTTCCGCCCGGCGACGGCGCTGCGCCCACCGCCCCGCCGATCTCCGCTTTGCCCGCTCCCCAGTGAGTCTGCCCGCTCCCCTGTGCGCGAGTGCCGCCTGATGGGCCGGCCGGCTTGAGCGTGGGGCGCGTCCTCCCGGCCCGGTCAGGTACGGGAGCCTCTCCGTCCGAGCAGAGAGTGCCGACCGCGGCCGGCTGCCTCGCGGTCGACGGCCGGCTGCACCGGGCCATCACCGACGGCCGGCTGCTCCCCCGCCGAGCCCGCCGAGCCCGCCACCGGAACACCTGATTCAGCCTCGGCGCGCCGGCGCGCCTGCTGCTCCTTCTCCAACTCGGCGGCGAGCTGGTCCCGCTCGGCGCCAGCGCGGGCGCTCTCCTCGTCGCGAAGTGCCAGCTGTTCGCGATGGGCCAACCGGCGCCGCCGGGAACGAGCCCCACCGCTGATCATGAACAGCAGCCCCAAGGCGCCGATGGCGGCCAGCACCAACCCGGCGACAACCGCAGCGGAAATGCTCGCGTTGCTGACGGTGGCGTTGAAAAAGTTCACGTGCAGGGTGTGGGCGTTCTGCACGATCAGGTCAGCCGCAACACCAGCTGCCGCGAGCAGCAAGATCAGTCCGACGACGAACATGTGCACCTCCGTACGGCCCGCTCGGCGCGGGCGGCGCCGGAGAGATACCCATCTGACGCCGAGATACCCCGATGATCGGCTGGCGGTTGATCGGTTCGACCGTGAAACGGCGCGCGGGGATCAGGCCATCAGGCCATCAGCCGAGCGCGGTGGGCAAACCGTTCACGACCTCCGTCAGCAGTCGGACCGCCCCGGCCTTGTCGAGCGGCTCGTTGCCGTTCCCACATTTGGGGGACTGCACGCAAGACGGGCAGCCCGTCGGGCATTCGCAGGCGGCCACCGCATCGCGGGTGGCGGCGAGCCAGGCAGCCGCCCGGGCATGCCCGCGTTCGGCGAATCCGGCCCCGCCGGGGTGCCCGTCGAAGACGAACACGGTGGCCCGGCCGGTGTCCGGGTGCAGGGCGGTCGACACCCCGCCGATGTCCCAACGGTCACAGGTCGCGAACAGCGGCAGCAGACCGATCGCCGCGTGCTCGGCGGCGTGCGCCGCCCCCGGTACCTCGCTGCCGCTCAGCCGGGATCGTTGCAGCAGCGGATCCTCGACCGCATACAGCACCGCCCGGGTGACCAGTTGCCGCGCCGGCAGGTTCAGCGGAATCTCGTCGAGCACCGCACCGGTGGTCACACTGGTGCGCAGGTACCCCACCACCTGCGTCGTGACGTCTACCTCGGCGAAGGCCAGCTCCACATCCCGCCCCGAACTCGAGGCCAGGCGCCGGATCAGATGGATGTCGGTGAGCTCCCGGGCCGAGGTGGTCCAGTCCGGGTCCGCGGCGGCTAACAGGGCGAGCCCGGCGTCCAGGTCCAGCTCGCTGGTCACGTAGGACTCGCCCTGGTGCAGATACACAGCGCCCGTGTGGACGGTCCGGTGCGCGGCGAATTCGTCCACCGTGCCGAGCAGCCGACCGGTCGCTTCCTCGATCAACGCCACCACCGATCCGCCGCCGCGCAGGTTGGCCTCGGGCCGCTCGCCGTGCCGGGCCCAGAACCAGCCGCCGGCCCGGCGGCGCAGCCGTCCCCGCTCGACCAGGTCGGCGAGCACCGGGCCGGCCCCTTCGAACAGCGACACGTCGCTCTCGGTCAGCGGCAGCTCGGCGGCCGCGCACTCCAGCTGCGGCGCCAACACGTAGGGATTCGTCGGATCGAGCACGGTCTCCTCCACCGGCCGCCCGAACAGCGCCTCGGGATGGTGCACCAGGTAGCTGTCCAGCGGATCGTCGCGGGCGACGAAGACCACAAGCGCGGCCTGGCCGGCGCGCCCGGCCCGGCCCGCCTGCTGCCAGACCGAGGCCAAGGTGCCGGGGAATCCGACGACCAGCACGGCGTCCAACCCGGCCACGTCGAGGCCCAGCTCCAACGCGCTGGTTGCGGCCACGCCCCGCAGCGCCCCGGACTGCAGCCCGGCTTCCAACAGCCGCCGTTCCTCCGTCAGGTACCCGCTGCGGTAGGCCGCCACCTGCTTGACCAGCTGGGGATCCACGCTGGACAGCGCCCGCCTGGCCGCCGCCGCGATCAGCTCGGCGCCGCGGCGGGAGCGGACGAAGGCCAGGGAGCGGGCGTCCTCCAGCACCAGGTCGGCCAGTAGGTCACCCGCCTCGGCGGTGGACGAGCGTCGCACCGGCGCTCCGTGCTCGCCCATGATCGGGGAGAACGGTGGCTCATACAGCGCGAAGGAAACCGGACCGTGCGGGGCGGTGTCCTCGGTGACAGCGGCAATCGGCAGGCCGACCAGCCGCCCCGCCGACACGGCCGGGTTCGCCACCGTGGCCGACGCCAGCACGAACGTGGGGTGGGCGCCGTACAGGTCGCAAACCCGACGCAGGCGGCGCAGGACCTGCGCCACGTGGGAGCCGAAAACCCCCCGGTAGGCATGGCATTCGTCGATCACGACGTAACGCAGGCCGTGGAACAGCGCCCGGAATCGGGCATGCTGCGGCAAGATCCCGTGGTGCAGCATGTCCGGGTTGGTGAGGACCAGCGTGCCGTGGGCGCGGACCCAATCACGCTGCTCGCGGGGAGTGTCCCCGTCGTACGTCGCTGCCCGGACGCCATCGAGCCCGAGGGTGTTGATGGCCCGCAACTGATCGACGGCCAGCGCCTTGGTGGGGGACAGGTACAGCGCCCGGGCGGTGGGGTCGGCCCGGAGCACGCTGAGCACCGGCAGCAGGTAGGTCAGCGACTTGCCGCTGGCGGTGCCGGTGGCCACCACCACATGGCTGCCCGCGTGCGCCAGATCCGCCGCGATGACCTGGTGGCACCAGGGACGGTCGATGCCGGCTGCCATGAGGCGCTCGACGAGCAAGGCGTCGGCCCACCCCGGCCAGGGGGCAGTTGTCCCGGATCGTTCGGCGCGTTCCTCCACGTGCGTGACCGCCGCGGCCCGCCGGCTGTCACCCAGCAGGCGCGCCAGCAGTTGCCCCGGTTCACGCCCCACCCGGTTACCGTGCCATGCACCGGGCCATCCGGCGGCGCGCACCTGCCGTCTTCGGCCTCGCCGGCGAGCCGTACGGTTAGCTGAACTGCCGGGAGGGTAAGCCGCCCGCCAGTCTGCCCTGATGACCTTGCCTCGATGAAGGAGCACCCGTGGACTTGACGCTGTCGACCCGGACCGAAGGCGACGCCACCGTCGTCGAGGTCGGAGGCGAAATCGACGTCTACACCGCGCCGAAATTACGCGAGCAGCTGATCGACCTGGTGAGCGGCGGCAGCTACCAGCTGATCGTGGACATGGAGGGCGTGGAGTTCCTCGACTCCACCGGGCTCGGCGTGCTGGTCGGCGGGCTCAAGCGGGTGCGCGCGCATGAAGGCTCGCTCAAGCTGGTCTGTACCCAGGAGCGGATTCTGAAGATCTTTCGGATTACCGGGCTGACGAAGGTGTTCCCGATCCACACGTCCGTGGCCGACGCGCTTTCCTCAGCCGGCTGAGGTCGGCCGAGGACCCCGTTCGTGGCCACCGTCTCGCTGTCCTTCTCCCCCCTCCCCGCGGAGGTGCGCACCGCGCGGCTGCTCGCCGTCGTCCTGGCCCGCCGCAGCGGGCTGCCGGAGGAATTGCTCGATGAGGTCCGCCTGGCCGTGGGGGAGGCCTGCTCCCGTGCCGTCGCGGTGCACGCCCGGCTGCGTTCCGCGGAGCACGTCGAGGTGGCCATGACCGAGGACGACCGTGGCTACGAGATCACCGTCAGTGACGTCGGCGACGCGGCCGCCGTGGTCAGCGCCGACCTGGCCGATTTCGCGGCGGATGTGGACGATGAAGCCGCGGACGGTCAGCTTCCGGCGCTGCCGTCCGGGTTGGACCTCGCGGTCGTCGGTGGCCTTGTCGACGACGTCACGGTGAGTCCCGGGGCCGCCGGGGGGACCATCGTCCGGCTGCGTTGGCAGCGCTGATCGCAGCCCTCCGGTTGCGCGGGCATCGCCACGTGGGGGCGCCCCGGTTGGTGCGCCGGTCCGGCATCTGGCTACGATGCGCGCGGCCTGTGCTGCGGACGGCTCCGATGTCCGGGCACCGAAAAGGCCGCGGGCGCGCCGCGCTCGTACGGACCGGCCCGTTGCCGCCTGATGTCGTGGAGGACGCATGTCTTCAGCCCACGCCTCGCTGCTGAGCGTGGACAACTTCTCGCTGACCGGGGGCCAGCGCGGCCTCGTCGTCGGCGTGGCCGTGCTTGCCCTGTTGGCGTTGGTCGCCGCGGGCGTCTTCGTCCGCGAGGTGCTCGCGGCGGGTCAGGGCACGACCCGGATGCAGGACATCGCGACCGCCGTGCAGGAGGGCGCCTCCGCCTTCCTCGCTCGGCAGTTCCGCACCCTGTCCGTGTTCGCGGTGCTTGTCTTCGTCTTGCTGTTCCTGCTGCCGGCCGAAGGCGGCCTCAGCGTCAAGGTCGGGCGGAGCCTGTTCTTCCTGGTCGGCGCCGTCTTCTCCGCCCTGGTCGGCTTCGTCGGGATGACCTTGGCCACCCGGGCCAATGTGCGCGTGGCCGCTGCGGCCCAGAACGAGGGCGCCCGCAAGGCGCTCCGCATCGCGTTTCGTTCCGGCGGTGTGGTCGGCATGTTCACGATCGGACTGGGTCTGTTCGGCGCCTCGCTCGTCACCCTGATCTACGACAACCACGCCCCGATCGTGCTGGAAGGCTTCGGCTTCGGCGGCGCGCTGCTCGCCATGTTCATGCGTGTCGGTGGCGGCATCTTCACCAAGGCCGCGGACGTGGGGGCCGACCTGGTCGGCAAGGTGGAGCAGGGCATCCCCGAGGACGACCCGCGCAACGCCGCCACGATCGCCGACAACGTGGGCGACAACGTGGGCGATTGCGCCGGAATGGCCGCTGACCTGTTCGAGTCCTACGCCGTGACCCTGGTGGCCGCCCTCATCCTCGGCCAGCAGTCCTTCGGCGGCCGGGGTCTGGTCCTGCCGTTGCTGATCCCCGCCGTGGGCGTGGTCACCGCGCTGATCGGCATCCTCGCCGTCCGGTTCCGGCCCTCCGACCGCAACGCCATCGCCGCGATCAACCGGGGTTTCTTCCTGTCCGCGGTGATCTCGGCCCTGGGCGTGCTGGTCGTCAGCTTCCTGTTCCTCCCCGCGCACTTCAGCGGCTTCGGTGTCCCGGCCATCGCCACGTTGAGTGGCGATCCGCGGGTGTACTCCTGGCTCGCGGTGGTGGTCGGCATCGTGCTCGCCGCGGCGATCCAACTGTTGACCGGCTACTTCACCGAGACCACGCGCCGGCCGGTCCAGGGCATTGGTGAGGCCTCGCTGACCGGGGCGGCAACCGTCATCCTCGGTGGCATCTCGGTGGGCCTGGAGTCCGCCGTCTATTCGGCGCTGCTGATCGGCGGCGGCGTTTACGGCGCGTTCTTGCTGGGCCACGGTTCGGTCCTGCTGGCGTTGTTCTACGTCGCCCTCGCCGGTACCGGCTTGCTCACCACCGTGGGCGTGATCGTCTCGATGGACACCTTCGGCCCGATCAGCGACAACGCGCAGGGCATCGCGGAGATGTCCGGTGACATCGATGCCGCCGGCGCGCGGGTTCTCACCGAGCTGGACGCCGTGGGCAACACCACGAAGGCCATCACCAAGGGCATCGCGATCGCGACCGCGGTGCTGGCCGCCACCGCGCTGTTCGGGTCCTACGGCGAAACCGTGCTCCGGGAACGGGTGCTGATCGCCGGTGGTGACGTCTCTAAGATCAACTTGAGTGCGTTCTCGCTGTCGGTGAACAAGCCCAACGTGCTCTTCGGGTTGATCATCGGGGCGTCGGTGGTGTTCTTCTTCTCCGGCTTGGCGATCAGTGCGGTGGCCCGGGCCGCCGGCCGGGTCGTCAACGAGGTCCGGGCTCAGTTCCGGGACAACCCGGGGATCATGGACTACACGGTGCGACCCAACTATGCGGCCGTCGTGGACATCTGCACCAAGGACTCGTTGCGCGAGCTGGCCACCCCCGGCCTGTTGGCCGTCATGGCCCCGATCGCCACCGGCTTCTTCCTGGGCTACGAGACCCTCGGGGCCTACCTGGCCGGCGCCATCGCGACCGGCGTGCTGATGGCCGTGTTCCTGTCCAACTCCGGTGGGGCCTGGGACAACGCCAAGAAGCTGGTCGAGGACGGTGTGCACGGCGGGAAGGGTTCCGACGCGCACGCGGCGACGGTCATCGGCGACACCGTCGGAGACCCGTTCAAGGACACGGCCGGGCCGGCCCTGAACCCGCTGATCAAGGTCATGAACCTGGTGGCGCTGCTGATCGCGCCGTCGGTGCTGCGGTACGGGGTGGGCAGCCCGAAGGCGAACACCTCGATCCGGGTGCTGGTCGGGGTCATCGCGCTGCTGGTCATCATCGTCGCTGTCGTCATCAGCAAGCGGCGCCGGGTCGAGTTCGGATCCTCGTCCACACCCGATCAGAGTGCGCTGATCCCGACGATTGCCCCGGCGATGGCCGAGCGGACTCCGGTGGCCAACACCTCTCCCGCCGCCCCCCCGTCGGCGGCAGCGGGCCACGGGCAGCAACCGACCGCGGCGCGACCGCCCGCGGATGGAGCCTGACGCCCGTTCGGCTGCTCCCGGCTAGCGTGGGTGCCCATGGCCGGACAGCTGTCGTTCTTCTCAGCGTCCGCGCTGCCCCCGACGCCGGCGGATCTGGCCGGGGCGCTCTGCGGTCCGGCCCAGGTAGTGCGTCGCGAGGGCACCGCCCGGGTGAGCGTCGTGCTCGCCGAGGCCTGGCGGGTGGAGGCGCTGGTCGCCGAACTGGCGCGCCGCGAGCTGACCGCCGAGGTGCGGCAGGCTGAGCCAGCGGATGGCTGGTCCGGGCCCGCGAGCGCCGCGGGCGTAGCCCGCAGTGTGCGGACGGCGTTCACCCCCATGCTGGCGGAGCTCGCCGCCGGCTGGGCCGGCTCGGGAACCGGTAAGCGGGCTCCCGGCGGGTTGGTGCTGGACGGGCCGGCCCTGCGGCTGTGGTACGTCGTCGCCGGCCGGCGCTGGGAGGCCGGCCACGCGCTGGGCCTCGGGGAGAACGATGAGCGCAGCTGGGCCGCCGTCGGGGCCGCCCTGGCCCGCGCGGGCCTGCCGGCCGCCTTTGTGGGCCCCCGTGGGGATGGCCCGGCCTACCGCCTCAGCGGCGAACGCCGGCGCCGCCGGCTGGCCGAACTCGTCGGCGATCCGCCTCCCGGCTGGCCGGCGCAGGACTGGCCGACATAGTCGAAGGCGAGGCCTGCAGGTGACGGGGTTGTACCGTCGCTCGCGCAGGCCCGTCATCGCGCTCAGGGCCCGACCCAAGCCGGGAACGGCATCGGCAGGAAGGAAGGAGGCACCGTGGCAGGAAAGTTGGTCATCGTCGAGTCGCCGGCGAAGGCCAAGACGATTGCCCGGTACCTCGGCGCCGGATACACGGTCGAATCGTCGATCGGGCACATCCGTGATCTGCCGCGCAACGCGGCCGACGTCCCGGCCAGCCACAAGGGTGAGCCCTGGGCCCGGCTCGGGGTCGACGTCGACCACGGCTTTGCGCCGCTGTACATCGTCAGCCCGGAGAAGAAGGCGCAGGTCGCCAAGCTCCGCGCGTTGCTCAAGGACGCCGACGAGCTCTACCTCGCGACCGATGAAGACCGCGAAGGTGAGGCGATCGCGTGGCATCTGCGCGAGACCCTCAAGCCGCGTGTCCCGGTGCGCCGCATGGTGTTTCACGAGATCACCCCGAGCGCCATCGCGAAGGCGGTGGCCAACCCGAGGGAACTCGACGACGGTCTGGTCGATGCGCAGGAGACGCGCCGGATCCTGGACCGTCTCTATGGCTACGAGGTCAGCCCGGTCCTCTGGAAAAAGGTGCTGCCGCGGCTGTCCGCCGGCCGGGTGCAGTCCGTCGCGACGCGAGTGCTGGTACGGCGCGAACGGGAGCGGATGGCGTTTCGCGCCGCGTCGTACTGGGACCTGGAGGCCGAGCTCTCGCTTTCCCGCGAGCCCACGTCGGGGGAGCCGGCGACGGTCACTGCCACCCTGGTCGGGGTGGACGGCCGCCGGGTGGCGACCGGCCGGGACTTCGCCCGGGACGGCGCGCTGACCGGCAGCGACGTCGTGGTCCTCGATCAGCAGCGCGCTACCGCGCTGGCCACGGCGATGGCCGGCCAGCCGGCGACGGTGACCAGCATGGAGACCCGCCCCTATCGGCGCTCGCCGGCGGCGCCGTTCATGACCTCCACGCTGCAGCAGGAAGCCGGGCGCAAGCTGCGGATGACGGCGCAAACGGCCATGCGTACCGCCCAGCGCCTGTACGAGAACGGGCACATCACCTATATGCGTACCGACAGCACCACGCTGTCGCAGACCGCATTGGATGCGGCCCGGGCCACCGCCCGCCGGCTGTACGGCGCCGACCACGTGCCCGATGCACCGCGGATTTACGCCCGGAAGGTGAAAAACGCGCAGGAGGCCCACGAGGCGATCCGGCCGGCCGGCGACGCGTTCCGGACGCCGGGGGAGCTGGCCCGCGAGGTCTCCGCCGACGAACTTCGGCTCTATGAGCTGATTTGGCAGCGCACCATCGCCTCGCAGATGGCAGACGCGACTGGCACGTCGGCAAGCGTGCGCTTTGCGGTGGCGACGACGAGTGGCGAGCAGACCGAGCTGGCGGCGTCCGGGAAGGTCATCAGCTTTCCCGGGTTCCTGCGGGCCTACGTCGAGGGCGCCGACGATCCGGAAGCCGAGCTGGAGGACCGGGAGCGTCGGCTGCCGACCATGACCCAAGGGGACCGCCTGCATACCGGGGTGCTGACCCCGAAAGGGCATGAGACGCAGCCGCCGGCGCGGTACACCGAAGCCTCGTTGGTGAAGCACCTGGAGGAGCTGGGTGTCGGCCGGCCCTCCACCTACGCCTCCATCATCTCCACGATCCAGGACCGGGGGTATGCCTGGAAGAAGGGCAGCGCCCTGGTCCCCAGCTGGACCGCTTTCGCGGTGATCGGATTGCTCGAGGCGCATTTCGGGAGGCTGGTGGACTAC
Source organism: Mycobacteriales bacterium (assembly GCA_035999615.1). Classification (GTDB taxonomy): domain Bacteria; phylum Actinomycetota; class Actinomycetes; order Mycobacteriales; family CAJCIY01; genus DASYGP01. Next base: position 18,811 of record DASYGP010000172.1, on the reverse strand, counting down.
GCGTTCACGGCATCGATGGAGGACGACCTCGACGAGATCGCGAACGGGCGGGAGGCCGGCCGGCACTGGTTGGGACGGGTCTACTTCGGGTCCGATCAAGGGCATGAGGGTGGCCTGGCCCGGGCCGGCGGCTTGCAGAAGCTCGTGGCCGAGCGGCTCGCCGACATCGACGCCCGGGAGGTCAACTCCATCCCCATCGGAGTGGGACCGGACGAGCAGCCGATCGTCGTGCGGGTCGGTCGTTACGGGCCGTACGTCCAGCACGGCGACCGTCGGGTCAGCGTCCCGGAAGATTGGGCTCCGGACGAGCTCACCGTCGCCAGCGCGTTGACGCTGCTGGACGCACCGTCGGGAGATCGGGAGCTCGGGGCGGATCCGGCCACCGGCTACCCGGTGGTGGCCCGCGCCGGCCGGTACGGGCCGTATGTCACCCAGGTCCTGCCCGACGGAAGCAAGGCCAAGCCGGCGACCGCGTCGCTGTTCAAGAGCATGGCGCTGGATCAGGTGACGCTGGCGGATGCCCTGACCCTGCTGACGCTGCCCCGCGTGCTGGGGCAGCTCGACGGGGAGGAGGTCACCGCGCAGAACGGGCGCTACGGCCCCTACCTGAAAAAGGGCAGTGACTCGCGGTCCATCGGCTCCGAGGAGCAGTTGCTCACCGTCACCCTCGACGAGGCCAAGGTGATCTTCGCTCAGCCGAAGGAGCGCCGCGGGCGCGGGCAGGCCGCCGCCCCGCTGCGCGAGGTCGGCACCGACCCGGCAACCGGCCAACCGGTGGTGGTCCGGGAGGGGCGTTTCGGCCCGTATGTCACCGACGGGGAGACCAACGCCTCCCTGCGCAAGGGGGATGCGGTGGAGAGCGTGACCATCGAGCGTGCGGCGGAGTTGCTGGCCGACCGGCGCTCGCGCGGGCCGGCCCCGAAGAAGGTCGCCAAGAAGGCCGCGTCGGCCAAAACTGGGTCGAGCAAGACGGGGTCGGGCAAGGCGGCTGCGAAGACGCCGCGAAAGGCGACGGCGCGCGGCAAGAGCGTCGCGAAGAGCTGAGTCGCACCCCGGGCGCGGCTAGCATTTGTATCGTCCCACCGGCCGCCCCTGGGAGCCCCTGATCGCGCAGAACCAGCCCGAGGATCTGGGCCGTCCGCTGAACCCGGCGGTCAACGAACTCGCCGGCGTGAACGTGGGGGCGATGCACGACCTCGCCGCCGTGCTGCATGTCCGCGACTTCCGGCGCCTGTTCATCGCGTTGGCGCTGTCCAGCCTGGGTGACTGGCTGGGGTTGCTGGCCACGACGGCCCTGGCGGCCGCGTTGGCCACCACCTCCTCCGGGCAGCTGTTCGCGATCGGCGGCGTGCTGATCGTGCGGTTGCTCCCGTCGGTGTTCCTGGGCCCGCTGGCTGGTGCGGTCGCCGACCGGTTCGATCGACGGTGGACCATGATCGTGAGCGATCTCGCGCGGTTCGCCTTGTTCGCCTCGATCCCGTTCGTGGGTCGACTGGATTACCTCTACGTGGCGAGCTTTTTGGTTGAGGTCTTCGGGTTGTTCTGGATTCCCGCGAAGGAAGCCAGCGTGCCCAACTTGCTGCCGCGCGAGTTGCTGGAGACCGCGAATCAGCTCAGCCTGATCGTCACCTACGGCAGTGGCGCGGTTGCCGCCGGCATCTTCGCCCTGCTCGCGGTCCTCACCCGGGCGCTGGCCTCCGGGCTGGGGTTTTTCCACAGCAACCCGGTGGACCTGTCGCTCTACTTCAACGCGGTCACCTTCCTGGTGGCGGCGATCACCGTGGCGGGACTGTCGAAAATCAGCGGGGCCAGCCCCGGACGGCTGCGCACGGCCACCGAGGAGGTGGAGGCGCTCGGCTTCTTCCGCATGATCGTCGAAGGCTGGCGGTTCGTCGGCCAAACGCCGCTCGTCCGGGGCCTGGTGGTCGGGATCCTGGGCGCCTTCGCCGCGGGCGGGGCGGTGATCGCCCTGGGCCGGCCCTACGTGGCGCTGCTCGGCGGCGGGAACGCCGCCTACGGCTTGTTGTTCGGCGGTGTCTTCGTCGGACTCGCGCTGGGCATGGGGGTGGGGCCGCGGCTGCTGGCGGAGGTGAGCAGACGCCGCCTGTTCGGGATGTGCGTGGTGGGAGCCGGAGCCTCGTTGGCGGTGCTGGCGGTGGTGCCCAACCTGGCGTTGGCGTTGCTGCTGGTGGTGGTCGTGACGACCTTCGCCGGCGTGGGGTGGGTCACCGGCTACACCTTGCTGGGTCTGGAGGTGGCCAACGAGCTGCGCGGACGCACTTTTGCGTTTGTCCAATCCCTCGTGCGCACCGATCTGCTGCTGGTGCTGGCCCTCGCCCCCACGCTGGCTGGCGTCATCGGGCAACACCACGTGACCTTGTCCAATCACGCCCGCATCCGGGCCGATGGCGTGACGATCGTGTTGTTCGTCGGCGGCTTGGTGGCCGCCGCGGTCGGCGTGTTCGCCTTCCGCGAGATGGATGACAGACGCGGCGTCTCGGTGGTCGCTGAGCTGCGCGCCGGTCTGCGGATCGGGCGCCTGGCCCCGGTCCGTCCGGGCTTCTTCATCGCCTTCGAGGGTGGGGAAGGGGCCGGCAAGTCCAGCCAGCTGCGGTTGCTCGCCGCCCGGCTGACGGCGGCCGGCTACGCGGATGTGGTGTCCACCCACGAGCCGGGGGCGACGGCGAGCGGTGAGCGGCTGCGGGTCCTGCTGCTGGATCCCGCCACGCAGCTCTCGCCACGGGCCGAGGCGCTGCTCTACGCCGCCGATCGGGCCCAGCACGTGCTGGAGGTGCTCTGCCCGGCGTTGGACCGCGGCGCTCTGGTCCTGTGCGATCGCTATGTGGATTCCTCCCTGGCCTATCAGGGCGCCGGCCGCGGCCTGGGGGTCGAGGAGGTGGCGCGCCTGCAACGCGCGGCGACCGGTGGCCTGCGGCCGGATCTGACCGTGCTGCTGGACCTGCCCCCGGCGGCCGGACTGGCCCGGGCGCAGGCCCGGTCCGGGGCCGACCGGATCGAGGCCGAGCAACTGGCGTTTCACGAACGGGTCCGCGCCGCGTTCGTGGAGCTGGCGCACCGGCACCGCGCTCGCTACCTGGTTCTGGACGCGAGCGAACCCGCGGCGCAGCTCGCCGAACAGGTGGCCGCCGAAGTACTGACCCGGCTGCGGCGGCGCGGGCTGTCCCCGACGCCGAGCCGTCAAGCCGTGCCGGCGTGAGCCGTCGGTGATCGGATGAGCGTCTGGGACCGGGTCGTCGGGCAGCCGGAGGTCGTCGCACAGCTCGCGGCGGCCGCCGCAGGCGAGAGCCCCGGGCACGCGTGGCTCATCGTCGGGCCCGCCGGTTCCGGGCGCAGCGTCGCCGCTCGGGCGTTCGCCGCCGCCCTGGAGTGTGAATCGCGTACCGGCTGCGGATCCTGTCGGCCCTGCCGAGAGGTGACCTCGGGCACCCATCCGGACGTGACCACCGTCGTCACGGAGGGGCTGTCGATCGGGGTCAAGCCGATGCGGGAGCTGGCGCCGTTGGCGCTGTCGTCGCCGACGGCCGGCCGGGCGCGGGTCATCATGATCGAGGACGCTGACCGGCTCACCGAATCCGCGGGAAACGTGCTGCTCAAACCGCTGGAGGAGCCCGGGGCGGCCACCGTGTTCGTGCTCTGCGCGCCGGCGATATCCGACGTGCTGCCGACGGTGCGGTCCCGGTGCCGGGTCGCGGCGCTGCGGCTGCCATCGTCCTCCGATGTGGCGCAGGTGCTCACGACAGAAGGCGTCGGGCGCGAACTGGCCGCGTTCGCGGCGGCGGCAGCGGGCGGACACGTGGGACGGGCGCGGCGCCTCGCCCGCGATGAAGGAGCCCGCGAGCGCCGGGCCGCCGTGCTGCGGCTGCCGCAATCGCTCCGGACCGTGGGCGGTGCGCTCGACGCCGCCGCCGAACTGGTCCGGGCGGCGGAGGACGAGGCCGCCGCCCAGGCCGGAGAACGCGACGGCCCGGAGACAGTGGCGTTGAAGGAGGCACTCGGGGTTGGCGTCCGCGGGGTGTCGCCGCGGGGGACGGCCCGGCCACTCAAGGAGCTGGAGGCCGAGCAGAAATCGCGGCTGACCCGAGCCAAGCGGGATGCGTTGGATCGGGCGCTCATCGACCTGGCCGCCTGGTATCGGGATGTGCTCGTGCAGCAGCTCGGCGCCGGCCAGGTGGTCCGCGAGGTGCACAGTGATCAGACCGCCCCGGTGGCCATCCTCGCCCGCGCCTACACCCCGGAGGCGGTGCTGCGGTGCGTCGAGGCAGTGCTGGCCTGCCGGGAGGCGATCGCCGCCAACGTCGCCCCGCTGCTGGCCTGCGAGGCGATGGCGCTGACGCTGCGCTCGCCGTAACTGCCCGCTCGCCGGGACGTACGCTGAGGCATGTCACGCGTCATGGCGGTCAGCTTCGAGCGTTACGGACGACTGCACTACCTCGACCCGGGGGCGCATCAGGTCCAGGTCGGTGACAAGGTGCTGGTCCCCACCGATGACGGTCCGGAGGTGGCCGAATGCGTGTGGGCGGCGCAAGAGGTACCGGAGGTGGTCGGGGGACTGCCGGTCTGCGCCGGGCCCGCCGCCGAGCAGGATCTGGCGCGGGACGGACGGCAACGCCGCCGGAAGGCGGAGTGCAAGGTGGCCCTCAAACGGTTGGTCCGCGAACATCACGTCCCGATGAAGGTGGTCGGCGTCGACTATGTCGAGGCGGAAAACCGCTTCACCGCGTATTTCACCGCCCCCTCCCGAGTGGACTTTCGCGGGTTGGTTCGGGACATCTGCCACGTGCTGGACGCCAAGGTCATCTTGCGCCAGTTGTCCGCGCGGGATGAGGCCCGCGTCCAGGGCGGGATCGGGCCCTGCGGGCGGGACCTGTGCTGCGCCACGTTCCTGCGCGACTTCGAGCCGGTCAGCATCAAGATGGCCAAGGATCAGGATCTGCCCATCAATCCGCTCAAGATTTCCGGCGCCTGCGGCCGGCTGATGTGCTGCCTGAAGTACGAACACCCGCTCTACCAGGAGTTCACGGCACAGACGCCCGCTCGGGGGACCGCGGTGGAGACCGAGCTCGGAGACGGCATCGTCGTCGGTCACAACGTGCCGAGCGACACGGTGGTGGTGCGCCTAGCCGCCTCCGGCCGCCGATGCGCGTGCCCGCGGGCGAGCGTGTGCGTTCCGCGCCAGGAACACGAGGCGGCCCATCCGGCCACCTGAGCCGGGCCGCTAGGAGCGAGGCGGGTCATTGACGATGTAGGTCTTGGCCATCTGATCCCAGAGCGCCTGGTGGCCCGCACCGAACGCGAAGCAGGCGCCGACCAGGTTCCACAACGGAATGATGCCCATCAGTCCGTAGCACAGGAAATTGCGAACGAACATGTGTCCCCAGGTGACCGGGGAACCGGTGTCGGCGTGCACGGCCCGCATGCGGAGGATCTGCCAGGCCGGATTCTTCCCGTCCTTCCACACGATCAGATCCCAGATCAACCAGCCGATGCCGAGCGTGACGATCGACAGCAGCCCGTTCAGGAGCGCAGCGACAAACCGTTTCCCGGCGCCGGCGACGTTGACCGGAGCGGCGGGCAGCGACGGAGCGGTGAACGGTATCGGCGGCAGGTAGCCGGGAGGGTAGGGCGCGGGCGGCACGTACGGCTGGGGCGGCAGCGCGGGTGGCCCGCTCTGCGGTGAATCGCTTTGCGGCGAACCGCTCTCCGGTGGATCGGTCGCTGGTGGATCGGTCAAGATCGTCCCCTGGATGCTGCGGCGGTGGGCGGGCACAGTATGGGATACCCGGGGCCGCGCTGCTGGGGATGGCCGCCGGGTAGGTCCGGTATCGTGCGTCGCGCGCCACGCCGCCTTAGCTCAGTCGGAAGAGCACCTCACTCGTAATGAGGTTGTCCGGGGTTCGATTCCCCGAGGCGGCTCAGCAACGCCCGGGTTCAGGCCACGGCCGGCGAAGCTCGCCGGACCATGCTGTGGACCGGGCCGACCGCCCGGACCGGCTGCCGTACGCGCACCCGGCATGATGCGAACAGTGACGGTGGCACGGCTGCGGGGCGGCGCGGACCGGAGGGGCGGCGCCCCTTCGCGGCGCTGCCTGTTTGGCTTGGTGGCCTACGGCCTCGTGGCGGTGCTGGCGGGGGCGAACCTGCCCACACCGCTCTATCCGTACTACCAGCGGGTCAACCACCTTTCGACGGTGGCCCTCACTGGGGTCTTCGTGGCCTACGTCCTCGCCGTGTCGCTGGCCTTGATCGGCGCCGGGCAGCTTTCCGACCGGCACGGGCGGCGCGCGGTGTTGCTGCCCGCACTGGTCTTCGCGGTGATCGGGATGGCGGCATTCGCCGTGGCCGACTCGGTGGTCGCCCTCGTCATCGGCAGGATCGCCAGCGGTCTGGCCAGCGGCGGATTCACCGCGGTGGGGGCCGCGGCCCTGGCGGACCTCGAGCCGTCCGGTGATACCCGTCGGGCGGCGTTGGTGGCGTCCGCGGCCACCGTGGCGGGCCTGGCCCTCGGTCCGCTAATCAGTGGACTGCTCGTTCAGTACGGTCCGTGGCCGACCCGGCTGGTCTATCTGCTTGAGCTGGTGGCCCTGGGGCCGGCGTTCGTGGGGGTCCTCGGCCTGCCTCGGCAGGGGACCGGCGGTGGGCCTCGGCCGAGGCTGCGCCTGCCGACCGTTCCCCGGAGCACGCGCCCGGCGTTCCTGCGTTCGACGCTGGCGTTCAGCGCCGGGTGGGTGGGGACGGCGATGTTCTTTGCCCTCGGCCCCACCTTCGCTGGTGAAATCCTGCGGACGAGCAACAGCGCCGCCGAGGCCGGGGTGGTCGGTGCGGTCTTCGTGCCGTCCGCGCTGGCGCAGCTGCTGTCCCAACGCCTGGCCCGGGCGCGCGCCACGATCGTTGGTCTCGTGCTGTTCCTGGCCGGGATGTCGGCGCTCCCGGTCGCGCTGGCCCTGCACCAGCCGACCGTCTTGCTGGTCGCTGCGGCGGCGACCGGCGCCGGTCAGGGGCTCACCCATCGGGCCACTCAGTCGCTGGTGACCCACGCTGCCCCCACCGCGCAGCGCGGGCAGGTCGTTGCCGCCTTCTACCTCGCCGGCTACGCCACCGTCGCCGTGCTGCTCGTGGCCCTCGGACGGGCCATCGATGCGACGTCCTCGTTGATCGGGCTCACCGGTTTCGTGGCCGTGGTGGCGGTGATGGCCGCTCTCAGTCTGTGCCTGGTATGGCGGGCGGAGGTGACTCAGCCGGCATCGGCGCCGGCCCGGCCGGAACCGATCAGCCGTAGGTGACGACGGATCCGGCGCTGGCATCCTTGCTCCAGCGACCGGAGCGGGCCGTCCAGCGCCTGCCGGCGTAGGCCACCGTTCGGATTTGGGCTACCTCGGCGTGGCCGATCAACCAGGCAGCCTGACGCCATCCCGCTTGCGCGGTGGCCAGCGGCGCCCCGAGCGCGCCCGGCACCTCGATGTGCGCGGCGCGCTGCAACCCGGCGACGTCCAGCGGCGCGGTGGGCGTGAACACGCAGCGCAGCGCCGCCGGCACTTCGCCCGACATGGCCTGCGCCAGGACCCGGGCCTGCGTCTCCCAGCGGGCGTAGGCGGCCCCGGACGCGCTGTGCTGCACGGCCTGCGCGGCTTGCGCCACCGACAGGCTCATCCAGTCGGGGACCCGGGCCAACCGGCGCAGGAACGCAGTCGCCGCGTAATGCACGTCTTGCACCTGCGCCGCGCTCCCCCATCCTTGCGAGGGTCGCTGCTGGAACAGGCCGAGGGAGTCGAGGTCCCCGTAGGGCAAGTTGCGCAGTTTGGTCTCCTGGTCGGCGGTCGCTACCGCGACGGTCACGGCGTGATCCGGCAGACCGAGGGCGGCGGCGCTGACCGCGATCGTCGTGGCGTTGCGGGCCTGTTCGGTGCTCAGATCAAAGCTCGTGCCCGCCACCGCCACGGTGCAGCCGGGAGCGGGGCGGCTCTGCTGCTGGAGGGCGATCGGGACCCCCACCGCCGCGGCGAGAGCAAGCAGCGTGATCCCTATCGCCACCCGACGCCGACGGCGAGCCGATCGGCGGGAGACCATGGCCCCAGGTTATGTCGCGGGCCGGCGTCGCCGGCGCGGCACCCTTCCCGGACCTCAGCTGGCACCGGCCGCCGGGTGCCTACTCGGCCCCCCGAGGGTTGGCGCCCGGCGTCAGCCGGTGAGCTGGGCCAGCGTGCTGCCGGCCCGGGTCTTGCGGACGTGGACCCGGGTCGGGATGCGCTGGCGCAGTTCGGCGACATGCGAGACCACCCCGACCATGCGGCCGCCTTCGCGCAGCCCGTCCAGGATGGTCATCACCTCCTCCAGGGTGTCCTCATCGAGGGTGCCGAAGCCTTCATCGACGAACAGTGCCTCGATCCTCGCGCCCCCGGCCTCGGCAGTGACCACGTCCGCCAGCCCCAACGCCAGGGCCAGGCTGGCCAGAAAAGTCTCGCCGCCGGACAGGCTGTTGGTCTCCCTGACCTGACCGGTCCACGCGTCCCGGACCCGCAGCCCCAACCCGCGTCGGCGTTTGCGCCCATCAGCGCTCTCGTCGGTGTGGATGAGGGTGTAGCGGCCGTCGGTCATCCGCAGCAGCCGCTGGCTGGCGACCTGCGCGACCTGCTCCAGGCGAGCCGCGAGCACGTAGGCCGCCAGCGGCATCTTACGGGTATTCGCCCCGTCACCCGCGGTGAGCTCCGCGAGATCCCGGAGGGACTGGGCGGCCGCCAGCCGGGGCGCCAGGGCGCGGGTAGCGTCAACGAGTTGCGGCGCCAGCTCGGCCAGGTCCTCTGCCCGCTGGGTGAGGACCCCGGCCCGCTGTTGCCGCGCCGTCCGCTCGGATTCGGCGCTTGCGGCGCTCGTCTCGGCCTCGGTCTCGGCGTCGCGAGCGTTGTCCGGATCAAGGTCGTCGGCGCCGAGGTCCAGCACGGCTGCCTGCACCCGGGTCAGTGCCCGCTCGTGCGCGGACAGGCGCGTCTCGGTCTCGGCGCACCAGGCGAGGTCGCGGCACGCGGCCGCGGCTTGGTCGAGATCGCTGAAGCCGTTCTGGATGGCCAGGGCGCTCGCCTCACCCTGGATTCGGCGCAGCGTCTCGCCGGCCTGCGCCGCTGCCCGCGCCGCCGCGGTGACCTGCATCAGCACGGTCCTGCGCCGTTCGGCCCGGAGCTCGGCTGCGGTCAGGTCAGGTGCCCCGCCAAGGTGCTCGTCGAGTTCGGCCCGCGCGGCGTCGGCGGCGGCCCGGCGGGCAGCGGACTGCCGCAGCTCGCCGGCGTGATCGGCCGAGAGTCGCGCGACGCGGGCAGTGAGGTCGTCCGCGCGACCGTGGAGCGCCGACAGGCGGCTCTCGACGTCGGTTCGGGTGCCGACGAGTAATTGCGCATCGGCGAGGGCGTTGCCGGCCACGCACAGCAGCGCCTCAAGATCGTCCTGCACGGCCCCCGGGTGGCCGGCCGCGGCCAGCCGGGCCCGGGCGCCCTCGACGCGCAATCGCTCCCCGTGCAGCAGACGATCGCAGCCGGACCGGTCCGCCGCGGCCGCGTCGACCGCATGCTCGGCCGCGAGCACCTGCGCCTCGTTCACGTCCGCCGGAGCCGGCGTTGCCGGTCGGGGGTGCTCCTCGGCGCCGCAGACCGGGCACGCCACGCCGGCCTCCAGCTGGGTAGCCAGCCGCGCCGCAATGCCATCCAGATGCCGGCTGCGTAGGTCGAGCCAGGTCGCGCGATGTCCCTGTTCGACGTCGACAGCGCGCGCGAGGCGCTCGCGCAACGCGGCCTCCGCGGTCAGGCTCGCGTCCCGCTCGCGGACGTCGGTCAGGGCCACCCCCAGCGAGCGCACGTCGGCGGTGAGGGTCAGTTCCTCGGCTACCGCGGCGTGGACGGCGGCCCGCTCATGCTCCAGCCGGGCGAGCGCTGCCGGAAGCCGGTCCCGTTCCCCGGCCAGCTGCTCCAGTTCGGTCAGCAGGCCGGCGGCGCGCGCGGCATGCGCGTCGGCCGCCGCGTCGTGATCGGCCATCTGCCGCGCCAACGGCCGGAGCCCCTGCAAGATCCCTACCCGATCGGCGGCGACGCGAAGGGCAGCGTCCAGGTCGGCCGGCTCGGCCATGGGGGGCGTCCCGCTCAGTTCGGTCTCGGCAGCGGCCCGCGCCTGCGTTTCGGCGCCCTCGCCTTCGGCGAGCCGCCGCTGTGCGTCCTCGACCTGCAGCAAGAGCGGCGCCACGCCGGCGGCCCGCCGGGCGGCGGTCAGGTCGGCCCGCTGCTGGGTGATCGTCGGGGCCTGCCGCTCCAGGGCGGCGAGTTCGGCCTGGGCGGCCCGGCGGCGGGCCGCCTGCTCGCGGCGCTGGACCAACGCCTCGTGCTGCTGGCGGGCGATGCCCGCCGCGTGGTCCGCGGCCCTGGCGTCCTCCCGGGCGCTGCACGCGGCGCTCCGGGCGTGGGCCAGCAGGGCCAGTGCCCACGGCTCGTCGGTGTCTGCCGGCGGCTGGTCCGGATCGATCCCGGCGCATTGGCTGATGCGGGCCACCAGGGCGGCAAGATCGGCCCGGTGCGCCGCCAGCGCGGCATCGGTGCGGCGCCGTTCGGCGGCGAGCCAACCCTCGACCTGCTCGAAGCGCTCCGTGCCGAACAGCCGTTGCAGCAGGTCGCCGCGTTGATCAGCGTCCGCCTGCAGGAATCTGGCGAACTGCCCCTGCGGCAGGAGCACGACCTGCGCGAACTGTTCGGCGCTCATGCCCATGGCGCGGATGATTTCCGCGCCGCTTTCGTCTATCCGGGTGCTTACGGTCTCCCAGCCGCCACCGCGCATGCGCTCCAGCAGCACGGTGGCGTTCACCTTGCGGGTGCCCTGCCCGCGCAGTTTCGGGCGCTCCCACTCGGGGGTCCGCGTGATCCGCAGCCGCTGGCCACCGCAGCTGACCTCCAGGGTGACCCGAGCTTGGGTGGTCTCGGGGGCGTGATCGGAGCGGAGGCGGGTCCCGCCATGCCCGGAGCGGGGGACCGAGCCGTACAGGGCGAAACTGAGCGCGTCGAGCAGCGTGGTCTTCCCGGCGCCGGTTTCGCCGTGCAGCAGGAACAGCCCGGAGGCAGCGAGCTCGTCGAGGTCCAGCACCTCCGTGCCGGCGAACGGTCCGAACGCGGTGAGTTCCAGCCGGTGCGGCCGCATCAGGCTGCCTCGGTCCGGCGTACGGCGGTCAGCGCGTCGGCGAGCAAGATCCGCTCGGTCGCGGAGGCGGCTTCTCCTCGGACGTGCTCGACGAACCCCTCGGCGATCTGCTGATCATCGCGGTCATGCAGCCGCTCGGCATAGCTGCCGGCGTCGGCTGTCCCGCACGGCGGGTCCCACAGCAGGGTGAGCACATGCGGGAAGCGGGCCCGGAGCCGGTCCATGGCTTGGGGCGGGCGCACCGGGTCGGTCAGGGTGACTGCCAGAAAGTTGTCCTCGTCGACGGCGTAGCGGCCGGCCGTCAGCAGCGCCGAGAGTTCATCGCGCACCTTGGCCAGCCGTCGGTGGACCGGGGCGGGCACAAAGCTCACGTCCGTCACCCCGGCCGCCCCCAGCTCGATCAGCCAGGAGCCTTTGCGGTGAGCTGCTTCGGAGAAGGAGTACGCCAGCGGCGAACCGCTGTAGGCCAAGTGATCGGCCAGCCGCTGCGGGCCGTGCAGATGCCCTAACGCCACCCAGCCGAGGCCGTCGAACAGGTCGGCGGGGACCGCGCCGGCGCCGCCCACGGTGATGTCGCGTTCGCTTTCGCTCGCCACGCCGCCGCGTACCCAGCCGTGGGAGAGCAGGACCGACCGCCGGGGATCGCGGCCGGCCAGATCGGTTCGGACCCGCTGCATCGCCGCCCCGAGCACCGCTTCGTGGCTCCGGCCCACCTCGGGGCCGAGCGCGGCGCGGACCGCGTCCGGTTCCAGATACGGCAGGGCATGAACCGCGACCGGACCGTGCCGGTCGGCCAGCAGAATCGGCCGGCCGCAATCCGCGACCCGGGTGCGGAGGAAGACGCCGGCGCCCTCCAACAAGGCGGCATTGACGCCCAACCGCAGCGGACTGTCGTGATTTCCGGATATCGCGATGACCTGCGCCCCGACGGCGCGCAGGCGCCGCAACGCCTGCTCGAACAGACCGATCGACTCCAACGGTGGAACGGCGCGGTCATACACGTCGCCGGCGATCAGGACGACGTCGACGCGCTCGGCGCGCACCGTCTCGACGAGGTGATCGACGAACGCCTCCTGCGCGGGCCCCAAATCGGCCCGATGCAGGGACCGGCCCAGATGCCAGTCGGAGGTGTGCAGCAGGCGCATACCCGGAAGGTATGACCCAGGGCCGACAGAACCGCGCAACCTGACCGTGCAAGGCTGACGCGTGACCAGCGACGATCTGCTGGCGGCCGTGCCGCCGACCGAGCCCTGGACCGAGCAGCACTGGCGGGGCCGGCCGCACGACGGGCGCCGCTACGAGATCTTGGACGGCGCCTTGCTGATCTCGCCGCCGGCCAGTCCGCTGCGCCAGGAGGTAGTCCACCGGCTGATGGCCCTGCTGGCCCAGGCTGTTCCGCCGGGAGCCGCGGTCGTCCGCGATGTCGGCGTTGTTCTCGGAGCGTCACTCCTCGCCCCGGACGTGGTCGTGCTGCGCTCCCGGCCGGAGGCCGCCAGCGTGTCAGCGGATCAGGTGCTGCTGGTGGCGGAGGTCTCCGACGGTGCGAACGTCACCACCGCTGCCACGACCACTCCGCTGTTGCTGGCGGCCGCGGGTGTTCCGGCCTATTGGCGCGTCGAACCGCATGCTGGGCCGGCCGTGGTGCTGCACCGGTTGGCGGCCGATGCCTACAGCGTCGAGGGACGGCTACGCGATGAGCAGACCCAGACTGTCACCACCCCGTTTCAGGTCACCATCACCCCACGCCGGTTGATGCCGCCTCGCTGAGGTACCCGGGCGAGCCGTCGGTCAGTGCTCGGCGGCCTTGCGGCGGGCGTACGACGCCACGATCTCCGCCTCCGCCTCGACCCGCCCCACCCAGGAGGCGCCATCGACCGACTTGCCGGGCTCCAAATCCTTGTAGACCTCGAAGAAATGCTGGATTTCCAGCTTGTCGAATTCGGGGACGTGGTGGATGTCGCGCAAATGCTCGTGGCGGGGATCCCGGGCCGGGACGCAGAGCAGCTTCTCGTCCGGGCCGGCCTCGTCGGTCATCCGGAACATGCCGATGGTGCGACAGCGGATCAGGCAGCCCGGGAAGGTGGGTTCCTCGACCAGCACGAGCGCGTCGAGTGGGTCGCCGTCCCCACCGAGGCTGTCATCGACGAAGCCGTAGTCGGCCGGGTAGCGCGTGGAGGTAAACAGCATGCGGTCGAGCCTGATCCGGCCAGTAGCGTGATCAACTTCGTATTTGTTGCGCTGGCCTTTAGGGATCTCGATGGTGACGTCGAATTCCACGGCCGGATTGTGCCAGACCGGAACCCTCGCTCCGGACGCCGCATTAAGGTCGTCTCGACATGAGGCTCGCTGGCACCACCGTCAGGTCGGCCGCGGCCGCCGGCGTCGTGGCCCTGCTGCTGGCCGCGGGGCCAGCGACACCTCCGTCCGGCGGCGCCTTGCCGTTGGCAGCGCTTGCGCCGGGGGCCCCGCAGGTGAACGCAGCGTTGGTGGCCGCGGCGATCACCGGTCCGCTGAGCGATGCGTCCCTGGGCGCCGGCGCGGTGGGCGAGGTGATGGACGCGCGTACCGGCCAGTTGCTGTGGGCGGCCGCACCGCACCAGGCGCTCCTTCCGGCGAGCGCCGCGAAACTGCTGACCGCCGCCGCGGCCCTCACCACCCTCCGGGCGACCGCCCGGCCGGTGACGGCATTGGTCACGGCAGCGCCGGTCAGCGCGGGCACCCTCGGCGGCGACCTGGTCCTGCGTGGTGGGGGCGACGTTTTGCTCACGGCTCAGCCGAGCGGAGCCTGGCCCGCCCGGGCGAGCCTGGACCAGCTGGCGGCCGGCCTGGTCGCCTCCGGCGTGCGCCGGGTCAGCGGCGCGCTGGTTGCCGATGGCTCCCGTTGGCAAGGTCCCCGGGTGGCGCCTGGCTGGCGCCCCGATTACCTGACCCAGGGGTCGGTTGCGCCCGTGACGGCGCTGGGGGTGGACGAGGGTGGCGAGCCGCTCACGTCCCGTGGCGATCGCAGCGGCGACCCGGCCCTCGAGGCGGTCCATGCCCTTCGGGCCGCCTTGACGCGGCACGGCGTCACAGTCACCGGCCCGGACGTGGCGGGGACGGCACCGAGCGCGGCCCGTACCCTCGTCGCCGTCAGCGGCCCCACCGTCGCGGTGGCGGTCGCGGAAATGCTGCAGAACAGCGACAACGACATGGCCGAATCGCTGGCCCGGCAGGTGGCCGCCGCGCGCGGGTTGCCGGCCAGTTTCGCCGGCGCCTCGCAGGCCGTCACCGCCGCGGTCGAGGCCCTGCATGTCCCGGTTGACGGCTTGAATCTGGTGGATGGCAGCGGGCTGTCGCGGGACGACCGGATCGCGCCCGCCACCCTCGGCGGCCTCCTGCACCTGGCCGCTGCACCGAGCGCGCTGGGCGGCCGCCCGGAGCTGCGTCCGCTGGTCGCCGCCCTGGCCACCGCCGGTTTCGATGGAACGCTGGCGCCCCGCTACCGGGGTGATCCGCAGAAGGCCGCGGCCGGGGTGGTCCGCGCGAAAACAGGAGCGCTGCTCGGGGTGAGCGCCCTGGCCGGATCGGTCGTGGACGCCCAGGGCCGGGAGCTGCTGTTTGTGCTGGTCAGCAACGCCGTCACCAACAGGTCGTCGGCGGAGTCAGCGCTGGATCGGGCCGCGGCCGCGCTGGCGAGTCTCTGACCGCCGCCGCACGTCGTAGTGTCGGCCAGATGCAACCCGGACTCGAGATGGTCGACTGGCAACTGGCCGTGGCGACCGCTCGCCGGCTGAGCCCCCCCGGGCCTGCGCTGGCCCCGGACCAGGCGCAGGGCGTGGTGCGGCAGCTGCGCGCGCTGGCCGACGAGGCCCTGGACCACGTCGTGGCGTACACCGGCTTGCGCCCGGACCCGGCGCAGCGCACCGGCACCACCGTCGTGGACCGGGGCACCTGGGCCGAGCAGAATGTGGCGGGCCTGCAGGTCACGCTCGCCCCGGTGCTGGAGCACCTGGCCAGCAAGCGGACCAAGCGGGTCGGCCACGGTCCGAGTGCCGCCGTGCTGGGATACGCCGGCCGCAAGGTCACCGGCACCGAACTGGGGGGCCTGCTGGCGTTCCTCAGCACGAAGGTGCTCGGCCAGTACGAGGTGTTCCTGCCGCCCGCCGATGGGGATGGCCGGCTGACCCTGGTGGCGCCGAACATCGTCGAGGTGGAGCGCCGGCTGGGCGTCGATCCACGGGACTTTCGCATGTGGGTCTGCCTGCACGAGCAGACGCACCACGTGCAGTTCACCGGCACCCCGTGGCTGAAAGATCACCTGGCAGACCTGGTCCGGCAGCTGGGTGTGGCCGCCGACCTCGACCCGGTGGCGGTGCTGGGAAGGGTCCGGGACGCGATGCGTGAGCGGGGAGTAGCGCGAGACCTGCCCGGCGGACCCCTGGCACTGCTGCAGTCACCCGAGCAGCGGGCCGTGACCGCGGACCTCCAGGCGGTCATGACCCTGCTCGAGGGCCACGCCGATTACGTGATGGACGCGGTCGGACCGGAGGTCGTCCCCACGGTCGACGAGATTCGGCGCGGGTTCGAAGATCGTCGGCGCAGCGGCTCGCCGCTGGAGCGGGTGGCGCGCCGGCTGCTCGGGCTGGACGCGAAGCTGGCGCAGTACCGGATCGGGGGCGCATTCTGCCGGGCGGTGGCACGCGACGCCGGCCCGGATGCGCTCCTGGTCGCCTTCGCGGGCCCGCAGAACATTCCCACCGCCGCCGAGTTCGCCAACCCCGCCGCGTGGATCGAACGCACCTGCCCGGTCCGGGCCTGAGCCGGAAACGGTGCCGTGACCGGACCGCCTGCCGCCGTTGCCGCGGTCCGCTGCGCCGTCCGTGACTGCCTGGTGGACGTTGCGACCGGGACCCCGATTTGCGTGGCCCTGTCCGGCGGCGCCGACTCATTGGCCCTGACCGCCGGCGCCGCATTTCTCCGCCCCGGTGATGTCACCGCGCTGGTCGTCGACCACCGGTGGCATGCGCAGAGCGGGGTGGTGGCCGCGCACGCGGCAAGCGTGGCCCGTGACATGGGCGCCGCCGCGACGGTGCTGGCTGCGGCGAGTTCGCGAGGCGAGGCGACGGCCCGGACAGCCCGGTACGACGCACTCAGCGCCGCGGCCGAACGGCTGGGCGCGCCGGTGATCCTCGTGGGGCACACGCGCGACGATCAAGCCGAGACGGTATTGCTCGGCCTGCTGAGAGGAAGCGGCCCGCGCAGCCTGGCGGGGATGGCGCCGCGCCGCGATCCCTACCGGCGACCGTTGTTGCAGCTCCCCCGGGCGGTCACCGCCGCGGCCTGCGCGGCTCAGGGCCTGACGCCGTACGCCGACCCCGCCAACGAGGACAGTTCCTTTGCCCGGGTCCGGGTACGCCGCGAGGTCCTTCCGATGCTGGCCGGGGCCCTCACCAGGGACATCGCGGCGAACCTGGCCCGAACCGCGGATCTGCTCCGGGCAGACGCGGACCTGCTCGACGCCCAGGCGGGGTCCGCCGCCGCCGAGCTGGCTCACCCGGACGGACTTTCCGTTGCCGGTCTGGCGGCGCTTCCGGCCGCCCTTCGACGTCGGGTGTTGCATGGCCTGGGGGCCGGCCTCGCCTCGGCGCATGTGGAGGCGATGGATGCGTTGATCATGAACTGGCATGGGCAGGGGGCGGTGGCCCTACCCGGGGGCGCGCGGGTGGTCCGCGACCATGGGAGGATCCGGGTCGTGTCCGGCAACCCGACGTCGAGTCCGGTGTGAGCGCCCCCTTGGCGCGTACCTGCGCGGACCCGGAGCGGCCGACCGATCCCGACATCGTGCAGATCGTCATCTCCGAGGAACAGATTCAGGACAAGATTCGCGAGCTGGCCGCCCGGATCGACGCGGATCACGCCGGCCACGAGGTGGTGCTCGTCGCGGTGCTGAAGGGCGCCATCATGGTCATGGCCGACCTGTCGCGGGCACTGCGCGTTCCGGTCAGCCTCGAGTTCATGGCGGTGTCGTCGTATGGCGCGGCCACCTCCTCCTCCGGCGTCGTCCGCATCAACAAGGATCTGGATCGCGACATCACCGGCAAGCATGTGGTGGTGGTCGAGGACATCATCGATTCCGGGTTGACGTTGAGCTGGCTGGTCCGGAACCTGTCCGCGCGCGGGCCCGCCTCCATCGATGTGTGCACACTGCTGCGCAAGCCCGAGGCGGCGAAGGTCAACGTCCCCGTCCGCTATGTCGGATTTGATCTGGGCCCCGAGTTCGTGGTCGGCTACGGCTTGGACTACGCCGAGCGCTACCGGCAGCTGCCCTATATCGGCCTGCTGGACCCGACCGTCTACTCCTGAGAGCCGGCTGAACGGGCGACCGGATCTTGCCCGCAGGTCTACTTCGCGGGCGCGCCGGTGTTAGCCTGGCAGTTGCGTTCCACTGCCGCCCGTGGCGGGCGGAACCGCGTGCGCGAGGGGACCTGAGGAGCTGCCGGCATCCGCCGCCGGTGGCAAGGGCTGCAACGGTAGGAGGACGGGGCGCACCCCGCGCCCTAGAGCGATGGATCTCAAGCGGCTCACCCGAGGACCTTTGGTCTGGATCGCGGCCGTCATCGTGCTCCTGGTTGTCCTGTCGCAGTTCTTCGGGACCGGCGCCGGCTACAAGACGACTGACCTGTCGGTGGTGGAAAAGGAGATCTCCGCCCATCAGGTGCAGTCCGTGGTGCTGCACGACAAGGAGCAGCGGGTTGATGTCGTCCTCAACCCGGGGGTGGCCACGGCCGCGAACAAGCTCAGCACCAAGCAGTCTGCCGAGTACCCCGATCGCTACGGGCAGATCCTGGTCAGTGAGATCCAGAACGCCAACAAGAGCGCCGCCGGCCCCGACGCCGCCACGACCTACAAGACAGAGATCACCAAGGGCAATGTGCTGCTGAGCTTCGTGCTCAACTTCCTTCCGTTGCTGTTCGTGTTCGCCTTGCTGTTCTTCTTCATGAACCAGATGCAAGGCGGCGGCTCGCGGGTCATGCAGTTCGGCAAGTCCAAGGCGCGGCTGGTGAGCAAGGACACCCCGAAGACGACCTTCGCCGACGTCGCCGGCGCCGATGAGGCCATCGAGGAACTCGAGGAGATCAAGGAGTTCCTGGAGAGCCCGGCCAAGTTCCAGGCCATCGGGGCCAAGATCCCCAAGGGCGTGCTGCTCTACGGTCCGCCCGGAACGGGTAAGACGCTGCTCGCCCGGGCCGTGGCGGGGGAAGCCGGCGTGCCGTTCTACTCGATCTCCGGTTCGGATTTCGTCGAGATGTTTGTCGGCGTCGGTGCCAGCCGGGTCCGGGACTTGTTCGAGCAGGCGAAGGCCAACGCCCCCGCCATCGTGTTCGTGGACGAGATCGACGCTGTGGGGCGGCACCGCGGTGCCGGGCTCGGCGGTGGACACGACGAGCGGGAGCAGACCCTCAACCAACTCCTGGTGGAGATGGACGGCTTCGACGTCAAGGGTGGGGTGATTCTCATCGCCGCCACGAACCGACCCGACATCTTGGACCCGGCGCTGCTGCGCCCAGGTCGCTTTGACCGGCAGATTGCCGTCGACCGGCCCGACCTGGCCGGCCGCCGCGCGATCCTCGATGTACACGCCAAGGGA
>DASYGP010000162.1:0-7103 GCA_035999615.1 Mycobacteriales bacterium | reverse complement strand
GCCTTGCCCGTGCTGCGCAAGACGGCGAGCCGGCCGACCGGAACCATCATCGCCCCACCGACGCCCTGCAATACCCGCATGGCGGTGAGCTCACCGAGGCTGCCGCTGAGGGCGCACAAGCCGGATGCCACCGTGAAGACGGCGATCGCCGCGGCGAACACCGTGCGCGCCCCGAAGCGGTCGGCCACCCAACCGCTGACCGGAATGAACACCGCCAGGGTGACCAGGTAGACGGTGATGGTGACATTCAGGTCGACCGACTGCACCCGGAACGACTCCGCCATCCGCGGCGCGGCCGTCGCGATGATGGTGCCGTCCAGGTTTTCCATGAAGAAGGCGCCGGCCACCAGCAGCGCAAGCCCTCTCCAGGCCGTGGCCGTTGCCGTCGGGGGCCCGGGCAGCGCCGATGCGGGAGCTGCGTGCGCACCGGTCCGCACCGCCGGGCTACTCCGCCAACCGGACGACGCGGCGCTCCCGGGCGGATCGTTCCAGCGCGTCGGTGACCCGCACGCTGACCAAAGCGTCCAGGGCGGAGGGGCTTGGGTCCCGGCCGGCGAGCACGGCGTCGGCGAAATCGCCCACCGTCGTGGCGAACGCGGTCGCGCTGGACACCGGGCGTTCGCTGGCCCCGCCGGTACCGGTGACGGTTAGGGTGCCCGCCAGGTTCGGCCGGGTCACATTCCGGCCCAGGACACGGCCGCTCGCGCCGTAGATCACCAGGTCCGGCTGGTGGTCGGGCACCGTTTGGTTCACGTTGACGTAGGCCAGCGCGCCGCCAGCGAAACGCAGCAACGCCAAGGCGGTGGTGTCGAGCTCGAACCCCGGCTCCGAGCTCAGCATGGCGCTGACCTCGACGATTTCATCATCGAGCAGGTAGCGCAGCAGGTCATACCCGTGGACCCCGACGTTGTTCATCACGCCGGCCCCGGCGAGGGAGGGATCGGTGCGCCATCCCTTCAACAGGGTGCGCCCGGGGCTCATCTCCAGCTGGGCGACGACGACGTCCCCAATCTGCCCAGCACCGATCAACGTCCGCATGTCGGCCATGCCGTCGTAGTTGCGGGTCTGGAAGGTGACGCCGAGGCCCACCCCGGCGCGGGCGCAGGCGTCGATCGCCCGCTGCGCCTCCGCCACTGTGGTGGCCAGTGGCTTGTCGCAGAGCACGTGCTTGCCGGCGTCGGCCGCCGCGACGACCTGGTCGGCGTGCAGGCTGTTGGGGGTGGCGATGTAGACCGCCTGCACCGCCGGGTTCGCGAGCAAGTCCGGGTAGCTGTCCAAGGGAACCGGGGCACCGTGTCGCTCGGCGAACGCGGCCGCCCGGGTTGCATCGCGGCTGGCGACTGCGACCAGGCTGCTGTTCGGCAACGCCGTGATCGCCGGCGCGATGTGATCATTGGCGACCCGGCCCAGCCCGACGATCCCCCAGCCGAGGACGCCATCCGCGCCGCTCACGCCGGTTGGCCTTGCCCGCCCGCAAGTCCGGCCAGGGAGAACAAGGCGCCGGGATTGTCTTCGGCGATGCGCCGCACCACATCGTCGGGGAAGGCGGCGCGCAACTCGTTCATCGGGTCTTGCATCGCCATGTCGAAGGGCATGTCGGTGCCCAGCAGGACGTTGGCCTCCCCGACCTGCCGGACCAGGAACCGCAACGCCTCGGCGTCGTGGGTGATGGTGTCGAAATAGAGCCGGTCCAGCGGGGCCAGCAGGTCGTCCGGCGTCTGCTGCAGGTCCGGGCGCACGCCCCGGGCATGCCGCAGGCGGCCCATCTGATAGGGAAAAAATCCCCCGCCGTGCAACAGGATCAGGCGCAGCCCGGGATTGCGCGCGAGCACGCCCGCACACAGCAGGCGTTCCACCGCCACCGTGGTCTCGACCGGGTTGCCGATGACGTTCTGCAGATACCAGGTGCTCAGCGCTTCGTGCGGCTCGTTGAAGGCCGGGTGCAGCAAGACCGGCAGTCCGATCTCGCCGGCGACTGCCCAGAAGCGGGCGAACTCCGGCTGATCGAGGCGTCGCCCGGCGATCGATGTTCCCAGCGCGGCCCCCCGGGCGCCCGCCGCGATCGCGGCCCGGTAGGCGTCCACCGCCAGATCAGGGTCCTGGATGGGCAGGCTGGCCAGCCACTGCAGCCGCTGCGGCTCGGCGGCGCAGAACCGGGCGAAACCCTCGTTCGTCGCCTCGCACAGCCGGCCGGCCGCGGTTCCCGGCTGCTCGTAGAAAAACAGCGGCGGCGGCGCGGAGATCACGGCGCCGTCGATACCGACGCGGTCGAGGTGCGCCAGCTTGGCGGCTACGTCATAGAAGGACGGCACCATCGGGAAGGGGACGTGGTGGACGCCGCGCCACTCCCCGTCCGCGATCGAGACGCCGAATGAGGTGTCGCTGTTCAGCAGGTCGATGACTTCCGACGGAATGACGTGATTGTGAATATCGATACTGGGCAACGTGCGTACTCCCCGCGGCTAGTCCGGCGCGCTCCTGGGCCGGACTGTATACGTATGTTGTCGGTGCGGGAAGGCGGGTGCCGCGCGCGGTGTGGGGCTTGCTGGCGCCGCGGGTCCTCCGGCGATCTAGGCTGTAGCTTCCAGGAAGGCTGAGGAGCAGACATGTTCAGTCGGCAGCACCACGAAGATCCCATGATGGGACAACTCAGGGCCGAGATCGCGAGCCTCGACGCGCGCCTCGCGGCGGACGTGACCGGGCTCGATGACGGCGGCGACCCGGTGTGCCGGCAGGCGCTGTCCGACGCGGGCGAGCGGATGCAGGCCGCCGGCGGCATGAAGGCCAGCGCCACGACGGTCGGCGAACTGCGGATCGTCCGGCGCACCCTGATCGAGGGGCTCACCTCTACTCGCTGGGTCCGGGAACGGCGCGGCATGCCGCTCGGCCCCGAGCTGCCGCCGCTGGAAGACCCAACACCGGCGACCCCTGCGCCGACCTACGCCAGCCCCGGCCTGGGCGGCCTCGGCGGCGGCGGCCCGATGCCGTTCTGGAAGAAGGCGATGGCCATCGGCGGCGCGGTCGCCGGCGGGGAGATGTTGGGCGGCATGCTCGGCGGCGGAGGCGGCTTCGGTGACGACGATGACGGCGGCGGTTGGGGCGGCGACGGCGGCGGGGATTGGGGCGGGGACGGCTAGGTCGCGCGGCTAGATCGCGGCTGAGGGGGCCGGCTCGCGGTCCCACACGCTCACGCAGTCCCGGCACGCGTCCTCGGGTACCAGACCTACCTTGATCAGCGTCGGGAACAGCCGGCAGGCCACGCAGTAGCCGAAGAAGGCCTCCAGTCCGGCGGCCCCGATCAGCAGTCCGAGCACGCGGTACGCCGCCTTCTTGCGGCCGAATCCCTGCGCCAGGAGCAACGACGTCCCCGACATGGCCAGGCCCATCCCTTGCGCCAGGCGCTTGGGCGGCCCGGGAGAGAACTTCGCCGGCCGGGCGATCCGCGGGGTCACCACGCGGGTGGCGAACTGCCCGAGCGGGCTGAGCGTGGGCCCGGTCAGGACCCGCGCCGCGAACCCGTAGGTCAAGGGCATCAACAACCATGGCTTGTCCAGCACCACCGTCGCCGTCGCGAGGGTGACCACCCCGCCGGCCACGACCCGCGCGGATGTCTCGTTCACCGGATTCGGGAACGCGAAAAGACCGGCCACCAAGGCCTCCTCTGCGGGTCACTGATCAGTGCCGAATGTACCTCGCGGCCGACCCGCTCTCGGACAACTCTCAGCCCGAGTGGTGCGTAGGACCCGCTGGCCCTCGTAGGCTGGACCGGACCTTCCGCCAATTCCTTGAGGTGTTTGTGCGCCGGCTTGCCGCTACCGCCCTTTCCGTTGTGTTCCTGCTCACCGCCTGTGGGGGCAGCACCACCCCGAAAGCGGGGGGTTCGTCCGGCGGCTCGGCCAAGGCCGCGGCCGGGCTACCGAAGGTGAGCGGCAGCTACGGCGACAAGCCGACGTTGACCTTCCCCAGCCCGACCCCGCCGGCCGGGGTGCAAAAACAGATCCTGCGGCAGGGCACCGGACCGGCCGTGGCCAAGGGTGATCTACTCGTCGCGGACTACCTGGGGCAGGTCTGGAACGGCGCGGTCTTCGACAACAGCTACGACCGCAAGATGCCCGCCGGCTTCCCGATCGGCGTCGGTCAGGTCATCCCCGGCTGGGATCAGACGCTGGTGGGGGTGAAGGCGGGGAGCCGGGTGCTGCTCTCGATCCCCCCAGCCGAGGGCTACGGCAGCCAGGGCAACACCCAGGCCAACATCAAGGGCACCGACACGCTCGCGTTCGTCGTCGACGTGGTCAGCTCCTATTCGAAGGCTTCCGTCGGCGACCCGCACGCCAAGGTTGACCAGAAGCCGGCCAAGGGCGTGACCGTGACCGGCGCACTGGGCAAGGCCCCCACGGTGGCCATCGCGAAGGGCACCCCCGCCCCGAAGGTGGTGGCCGGACAGGTGCTGGCCCGTGGCTCCGGGCCGCTGATCACCGGTGGCGTATTGATCGTGCAGGTGCAGGCGGTGGACTACAGCGGCAAGCCGGCCGGGTCCACCTGGACGGTCGGGACACCCGCCGCGGCGTCGGTGTCCCCAACCGGGTCGAGCATGGTCTTCGACGTGACCCGCGGCGTGCCGCTGGGCAGCCGGGTGCTGATTGAGGTCCCGGCCCAGGGCACCCAGCCCGCGATCGCGGCGGTCGCGGACCTGATCGCCCAGCCCAAGACGGCGAAGGCCACCGGCTGAGAGTGAGCGAGTACCAGGACCCCGACCGGCCCGCCGCCCGCGCGGCGCGCGGCCCAGATTTTCTGCCGTACGCGCTGCCCGGGCCGCCCGCGCCCACCCCCAGCGCCGGGCCGCCCCTGGGGGGCAGTGCGGCGCCGGCCGGGGATCGCGGGCCGATCGCCCCGGTGAAGATCGCGGCGGCCGCCGCTGCGGTCGGGGTCGGCGCCTTCCTGCTGGTATCCCTGCTCGCCGGGCTGCACTGGTGGGGGGCCGGCGTCGCGATCCTGGCCGCCGCCGTTGCCTTGGTCGCCGGGCATCAGGCGACCCGCGCCGAACAGCCCGCCGGCGACCTGCGGGTGGCGCGCAGCGCGCAGGTGGCAAGTTCGGTCGCCGCGGTGCTGGCCCTCGCGACCGCCCTGCTCGCCGGCAGCGGGCAGGACGCCGGCTCGCAGGCCCTGAACCCCGCGCCCTCGGACCTGGCCGCGCCGCCGCTCGCGAGCAGCCCCGACCCGATCGCCCCGCCGTCCGACCCGGGGGCGCCCCCGTCCGACCCGGGACTGCCTCCGATGATCCCGCAGGCGCCGGCGCTCCCCGGCAGCCCCCTGAGCCAAGACCCGACCGCGAAGGGCACTCTCACCGGGAAGGTCACCGACAGCAGCGGGGCGCCGATCTCGGGCGCCGTCATCGTGTTGACCCGCTCCACTCCTGGGGACACCAGTGACGCGCCCGGCTGCCCGCTCACCGTCCGGACGACCACCAACGCGCAGGGGATCTACACGGTCAAGCTCTGCCAGCTGGGCGACAACCTCGGCTACACGGCCCAGATCACCGCCGGCGGCAGGTCGACCTCCGCCGACCTGTTCATCAACGCCGGACGGACCACGACCTACTCGGTGCAGCTGCAGGTCCCGCCGACCAAACACTCGTAACCGGGCTCACGGCAGGGCCCGGAACCAGACCAGCGAGGCGGCCGCCGCGGCCAGCCCCAGCAACAGCCCGAGACCGGTGAGCGCGGCCGTCATCTCATGCCGCTGCGGCATCGTGCCGACCTGTCGACCGATGTCCCGGTAGACGTTGTTCAGCTGATCGCCGGATGCGGCGGTATAGGCGGTTCCCCCGGTGGTCGACGCCAGCCGCGCCAACGCCGGGGCGTCGACCGGCACCGGAATGGCCCGGCCGCGCACCACCACGACACCGGTGTCCGTCCCGTACGCGATCGTGGAGACCGGAATCCCCGCCGCGATGGCCTGGGCCGCGCCCTGATCCACGGACTGACCGACCGTGTTGCCACCGTCGGACAGCAGCACGATCCGGGCGGGGGCCAGCGGGGTACCCGGCGCGGCGCCGCTGCGTTGAGATGCCTGCGCGGCGGCCACGCTGGAGGCGACCGCATCCCCGATCGCGGTGCCCCCGCCGAGGCCGAGCGAGCCGATGCCGGTCTCGACGGCGGCGTGATCCAGGGTGGGGGCGACGATCACCGCGGCCGCGGCGCTGAAGGAGACCAGGCCCACGTCGAAGGTCTTGGGCAGGGAGCGCACGAAACGGATCGCCCCCGCCTGGGCCGCCTGCAGCCGGGTGGGCGACACGTCGGTGGCCTGCATCGAGGCGGAGACATCGAGCGCAACCACGATCGTGGCCCGCGCCCGGGGCACCCGCACGTCGGCCTGCGGCCGGGCGAATCCGGTGGTGAGCGCCACGAGGGTCAGCACCAGCAGGGACGCCGGCAGGTGTCGTCGCCAACCTGGGCGCCTCGGCATCACCGAGGCCAGCAGCTCGACGTCGGAGAACCGGGTCGCGTAGACCGAGCGGCGGCGCTGCAGCAGGACGTACCCGGCGATGACGGCGGCCACGGCGAGCAGCAGCAGCAGTCGCCACGGGTCCTGGAACGACCAGTTCGTGGGCAGGGACGGCACGCTCACATCGCCCCGGCCGGGCGGTTGCGGCGCACCCGGCGCCGGACCGCCAGAAAGGCGCTCAGCTCACGCAGCCAATCACCGTCGGTCCGCATCGGCAGGTGCGCCGCGCCGGCCGCCCGGACCGCGCCCGCGTGGGCCGACCGGCGGGCCCGGGCCGCGGCGGCATACCGCTCGCGCAGTCGACGCGAGCCGGTCGGCACGTCCAGCTGACGGCCGGTCTCCGGATCGACCACCCGCAGCAGCCCGACCGCCGGAAGCGCCAGCTCCCGCGGATCGATGATTTCCACGACGACGACGTCGTGCCGCCGGGCCAGCAGCCGCAGCGGCGCCTGCCAACTGGGCTCCGCACCGGCAGCCGTGCCGCCCAGCAGGTCGGTGACCACCACGACCACGCCCCGACGGGTGGTTGGCACCGCGCGCAGTGCCTGCGCCAGCGGCGGCGCGACCCCGTCCCGGGCCACGGCGCGGTCCAGCACGGA
>DASYGP010000099.1:0-28945 GCA_035999615.1 Mycobacteriales bacterium | reverse complement strand
CGCGGTCAGGCCGAACAACTCCTCCAGCGGGACCGCCGTCTGCCGGGCCCGCTCCAGCGGGGAGACATAAAGCCCGGTGATGTCCCGGCCTTTCAGGGATGCCGCCGCCACCTCCGCCATCCGCTGGCCGGCTTCGGAGAGCAGGAAACCGGGGAGTCGCCCGTACAAAACCTTGTTGGGGTTGAAAACCTCACCATGGCGGAGCAGATGGATCGTGGTGATGCTCACCGGGGGTCGACCCGGGCTGCGTCGACGGCGGCCGCGGCGCGCGCGGCGTGCGGGAGGGCGTCCGCGATCTTCGCGAGTGCGTCGTCGTCGTGGCTGGCGGAGACGAACCAGGCCTCGAACGCGCTGGGCGGCAGGTAAACCCCGCGGGCCAGCATGGCGTGGAAGAACGCGGCGTACCGCTCGGTCGACTGCCGCCGCGCAGCGTCGTAATCGGTGACTTCGCCGCCATCGTTGAAGAAGATGCTGAACAGGGATCCGGCGCTCTGCAGCCGATGGGAAACCCCCTCTGCGAAAAGGGATTTCGAGGCCAGCTCGGCAACCTCGACCGCGCGGGAATCGACTGTCGCATAGGTCTCGTCGCCGGCCTGGCGCAAGGTCGCGATGCCGGCGGCGACGGCCAACGGGTTCCCCGACAGGGTGCCCGCCTGGTAGACCGGACCGGCCGGCGCGAGGTGCGCCATCACCTCGGCGCGACCGCCGAACGCCGCGGCCGGCAGCCCGCCGCCCATCACCTTGCCGAACGTGAACAAGTCCGGCGCCCACCCCTCGGTCGCCCCTTCCAGCCCCCACCACCCGGCCGGGCCGACCCGGAATCCGGTCATCACCTCGTCGAGGACCAGCAACGCGCCGTGCGCGGTGGTGAGCTCGGCCAGCAGCCGATTGAACCCGGGCGCCGGGGGCACGACGCCCATGTTCGCCGCCGCCGCCTCGGTGATGACGCAGGCGATCTGGTCGCCGTACTCCGCGAAAGCGGCTGCGACAGCGGCGGAATCGTTATAGGGCAGCACGATCGTGTCGGCGGCCTGCGCTCCGGTCACGCCCGGGGTATCGGGCAACGCGAAGGTCACCAGCCCGGAACCGGCCGCGGTCAGCAACGCGTCCACGTGGCCGTGGTAGCAGCCCGCGAACTTCACTACCTTCGGCCGGCCGGTGAACCCGCGGGCGAGCCGTATCGCGCTCATCGTCGCTTCGGTGCCACTGTTGACCAGGCGGATCTGCTCCGCCGCAGGGACTCTGGCCGCCATCAGCTCGACGAGCTCAACTTCCCCGGGGCTGGGTGTGCCGAACGAGGTGCCCCGCGCGGCCGCCTGCTGCAAGGCCTGCACCACCGCCGGGTGCGCGTGCCCGAGCAGCATCGGCCCCCACGAGCAGACCAGGTCGACGTAGCTGCGGCCGTCCGCGTCGGTGAGATAGGGGCCGGTGCCGGACACCATGAAACGCGGCGTACCACCGACGGCGCGGAAGGCGCGGACCGGTGAGTTCACCCCGCCCGGAGTGGCGCGTTCGGCCCGCGCGAACAGGGCCTCGGACGCGGGGGCACGGAAGGGATACGTCACCCGAGCAGTCTCGCGTACTTCGCCAGGCCGGGCGCGGCCGGCGCCATGCGCTAGCCGGGGGCGCTCGATGGGCGCGCTAGCCGGGGGCGCCGCCGGACCCGCCCGGGGGCGCCGCGGAGAGGCCGGGTCGGGCGAACGCATCTTCGGGCAGCTGATCAAGCACGTAGTACAGCGCGATGACCGCGTGCAGCACCAAGACCAGCAGCGGGGAGACGAACACCAGGCCGAGCAGCGCGGCGTACACCACCGTGCCGGCGCCGAAGCGGACCAGCGCCGCCCGAGCACGGACCGGATCCAGATGCTCGAGCAGCAGGCCGGCCGCCGGCCGGGTGATCATGAACCACAGCACCCCGAAGGCCACCCCGACGCCGAACGAGACGGCCGTGAAGGTCAAGGCCCCGGTCCGCGCATCGGCCCCGCCATCCATCAGGCCGGCGGCAAAAAGTCACGCCGACGAACAGGAACGCCACGACATAGGCGCCCAACCGGTACCCCTGGCTGGACAGGGCCTGCGCGATGGACTGACCCCGATCCGGCTGGCGGAAATCCAGCACCAGCAGCGTGACGACAATCGCCAGCACGCCGTCGCTGAACGCCTCGAGCCGGCCCTTGCTCATGCCGGCCAGTGTGCCCGTCAAGGTGACGCTCAGGCCAGGCGCTGCGCCATCTCGACCGCCCAGTACGTCAAGATCGCATCCGCGCCGGCCCGCTTGATCGAGGTGAGCTGCTCGGCGATCACCCGCTCGCGATCGATCCACCCGTGCAGCGCCGCGGCCTCGACCATGGCGTACTCCCCCGACACCTGATAGGCGAGCACCGGGACCGGCGCGGCCGCCCGCACCGCCGCCAGCACATCCAGGTAGGGCAGCGCGGGTTTGACCATGACAGCATCCGCGCCTTCCGCCAGGTCGAGCGCGACCTCACGCAGGGCCTCATCGACCCGCCGGCCGGGATCTTGCTGATACGAGGACCGGTCCCCGAACTGCGGGGCGCACTCGGCGGCGTCACGGAACGGGCCGTAGAACGCGGAGGCGTATTTGACGCTGTAGGCGAGCACCGCGACCGCGCCGAAACCGGCGTCGTCCAGCGCCGTGCGGATCGCGCCGACCTGCCCGTCCATCATCCCGCTGGGCGCCACGACGGCGACACCGGCGCGGGCCTGGGCCACCGCGATCGCGGCGTACCGGGCCAAGGTGGCGTCGTTGTCCACCTCGCCCCCGGCGGTCAGCAATCCGCAGTGGCCGTGATCGGTGTATTCGTCCAGGCACAGGTCGGCCATCAGCACGGTCTGCTGCCCGACCCCGTCGCCCACGAGGTCGCCGAGCGCCTGTTGCACGATGCCGGCCGGATCGTCCGCGGCCGATCCGCGCGCGTCCTTCGTCGCCGGAATGCCGAACAGGATCAGCCCACCAACCCCGGCCGCTACCGCCTCCGCGGCCGCCTTGCGCAGCGAGTCGCGGGTGTGCTGGAACACCCCCGGCATGGACGCGACCGGCGCGGGCTCGGCCAGCCCCTCCTTGACGAACAGCGGCAGCACCAGATCCGCCGGCTCCAGGGTGACGTCGTGGACCAACCGGCGCAGCGGCGCCGATCCCCGCAGCCGCCGGGGACGGACGACGGGGAAGCCGGTCACCGCTTCGCGGGCTTGCGCTTGGCGGCCGGCACCGCCGGCTGACTCCCGGCGGTCAGCGCCTGCTCGGCGCGCCGCGCGACCGCGAACTCGGCCAGCGCCGCCGCCAGCGAGGACACCGTCGCCTCCTTGGGCTGCACGTCGACCCGCAGGCCCAACTCCCGGGCCGTCTGCGCCGTCTGCGGCCCGATGCAGGCGATGATCGTGCGCTCATGCGGCTTGCCGGCGATGCCGACCAGGTTGCGCACGGTCGACGACGAGGTGAACAGCGCCGCGTCCACCCGGCCGCCCTTGATCGCCTCTCGCACCGGCGCGGGGGGCGGCGCCGCCCGGACCGTCCGGTAGGCGGTCACATCGTCGACCGCCCAGCCGCGGTCCTTCAGCCCCGCCACCAGGATTTCGGTCGCGATGTCGGCGCGCGGCAAGAACACCCGATCCAGCGGATCGAACAGCTCGTCGTGCTCCGGGAAGTCGACCAGCAAGCCCTCCGAGCTCTGCTCCCCGGCGGGCAACAGGTCCGCGCGCAGCCCGGCGTCGGCCAACGACTGCGCCGTCGCGGTGCCGACCGCGGCGAGCTTCACCCCGGCGAACGCGCGCGAGTCCAACCCGAACTCGGCGAGCTTTTCGAGCACGGCCCGGACCGCATTCGTCGAGGTGAACGCCACCCACG
The DNA here is from genome assembly GCA_035999615.1 of Mycobacteriales bacterium. GTDB lineage: Bacteria > Actinomycetota > Actinomycetes > Mycobacteriales > CAJCIY01 > DASYGP01. Next base: position 25,080 of record DASYGP010000099.1, on the reverse strand, counting down.
CGTACCGGCCGGACACCAAGCCCTTGATGGCCCGTTCCATCGGCGCCGGGGTGCGCGGCGGTTCCACCGCGATCGTCGGCACCTCCAGGGGCTCCGCGCCGTAGCTGCGCAGCAGCGCGCTGGTTTCCCCGGCCTGCGCCCGGGTCCGTGGCACCAGAACCGTCCAGCCGAACAGCGGGCGCGACTCCCACCAGGAGAGCCGGTCCCGGTCGGCCAGCGCCGCGCCGGCCACCAGCAGGCCGGGGCCGCTCAGCCCGCCGGCCTCGACGTGATCCCCGAGGGTGTCGAGCGTGCCGACGACCGTCCGCTGCGCGGTGGTGGTGCCGCCGACGGTGAACGAGGCGGCCTCGTCGCCGCGCCGGCCGTGCTCGGTCAGCGCCGCGGCGGCCTTGCCGGCCAATGCCGACGGCAGCGACAGCGCCAGGGTGCCGGGCGCGGCGGCGAGCGCCGCCCAGTCCCCCTCGGCCTCAATGTGCGCGACGGTGCTGACCCCGGACGCGGCCAGCGCCAGGCCCGCGTAGGCCCCGACGGCGGTCACCGATGGGATCGCCGGGACCAGCTCCCAGGCCAACCGGGCCCGGTGCAGCGCCTTCGCGTAGGTCAGCACCAGGGCGGCGCCGGCCGGTTCGGACAGCGGGTCGCCGCCGACGAGCAGCGTCACCGCCCGGCCGGCTCGCACCTCTGCCACGATTTCGGCCGGGGGACAGTCCGGGCGCAGCTCGGCGCCGGATGCGAAGTGTCGCGCATACGCGGTGAGGAGCGCGGCCGGACCGGCCACGACCTCCGCGTTCGCCAGTTGCTCGACCGCTCGCACGGTCAGCAGTGCCGCGTCCCCGGGACCAGTGCCGACTACCGCCAGTGGCCGGTAGGCCTTCTTCTTGCTCGCCATCTATTGACCCATCACCTTCTCGGTCGTGGTGCCCAACACATCCATTGCCCCTGCCGCTATCAGCTGCTCGGCCAGCGTCCGGCCCAGCGCCGCAGCGGACTGCTCACCGCCCGCGCCCCAGTCATACGGCGCCCGCGCCGTCTGCCGCAGGCCGCCGCCGACCACCGCCTGCAGGACAAGCGTGTCGCCGGCGACCTCGGCCAGCGCACCGACCGGCGCGCTGCAGCCGGCTTCCAGCGCGGCGAGCAGCGCCCGTTCGGCGCGCACCGCGGCTCGGCTGGCCGCGTCATCCAGCGCACCGGCCAGCGCCGCGGCGAGCTCGGGCTCATCGGCCCGGCATTCCACCGCGAGCGCCCCCTGGCCCGGCGCCGGCAGCATCTGCCCGGCGGTGAAGGTATGCGCCACGTCGCTGAGGCGACCCAGTCGCGCCAGTCCGGCGCGGGCCAACACGACACCGTGCATCCGGCCCGCGCGTACCGCCGCAATCCTGGTGTCGACGTTGCCGCGCACCGGGACGATCTCCAGGTCAGGCCGGAGGGCGGCGAGCTGCGCGGCCCGGCGCGGCGCGCCCGTCCCCACCCGGGCGCCGGCGGGCAGCTCGGCCAACCCGGCCGCCGCGACGAGGACGTCCGCGGGATCTTCCCGGGCCGGGACCGCCGCGAGGACCAGCCCGGCGGCCGGCGCGGTCGGCAGGTCCTTCAACGAATGCACGACCAGGTCGACCTCACCGGCGAGCAGCGCCGAGCGCAGCGCGGTGACGAACACCCCGGTGCCGCCGATGCTGACCAGCGCCCGCGGATCACTGTCGCCCTGGGTGCGGATCGGGACCAGCTCGACCGGCGCCGCGAGGGCGGCGGTGAGTTGCCGGGCGACCTGTCCGGACTGGGCCAGCGCGAGCGCCGAACCCCGGGTACCCAGCCGAAGCGTCCGAGCGGGCAGGGTGGCGGCGCTCAGGGTCCCGGCGCGCGGGGTGGGAGCGCTCAGCGTCGCGGCGCCCGGCGTCCCGGCGCCCGGCGTCGCGGCGCCCGGCGTCGCGGCGCCCGGCCGCAGCGCGGTCATCGGCGCGGCTCCCCGGGCTCGGCGAGGTCGGGGTCGGAGATCGGGCTGGCGACCGCCTCCGGCAGCACCCGGGGCAGCTCGAACAGCTCACGCAGCGCGTCGGCATAGGCGTCGCCGCCGGGATCACCGGCCAGCTCCTTGACCCGGACCGTCGGGGCGTGAATCAGCTTCTCGACCACCCGCCGGATGGTGTCCTCCACCTCGCGGCGGACCGGCTCCGGGAGGTCCGGCAGCCGCCCGGCGAGCCGCTCCAGCTCCCCGCGGACCAGGGCGTCGGCCTTGCTGCGCAGCGCCACCACGGTGGGGGCCACCCGCACCGCCCGCTGCCAGCCCAGAAAGACGCTGACCTCCTCGGCCACAATCGCCCGCGCCGCTTCCAGGTCCCGGCCGCTGGACTCCGCCGCGAGGTCCTCGCGCAGACCGTCGAGATCCACCAACGTCACCCCGGGCAGCGTCCGCACCGCGGGGTCGATGTCCCGGGGAAGCGCCAGGTCGAGCAACACCAGCGGGCGCTCCGGCCGGAGGGCGAGCGCTGCCTGCACGGTGTCCAGCCCCAGTTGCAGCCCGATCGAGGCCGTCGAGCTCACGACGATGTCCGCGCCGGCCAGCAGTTCGGGTACGTCCTCCAGCTGGTGGGCGGTGCCGCCGAGGATCGCCGCCAGCCGCACGGCGCGTTCGTGGGTCCGGTTGACGATCTGGACCTGTCCGGCTCCGGCCCGCCGCAGGGTGTGGCCGGCGAGCGAGCCGGTCGCGCCGGCGCCGATGACCACGGCGGACCGGCCGGCCAACGGGCCCACCACCTGCTCGGCGCGGGCGACGGCGACCCCGACCACGGACGCGCCGGCCCGGTCGATGCCGGTGTCGGTGCGGACCCGCTTGCCCACCCGCAACGCGTGGCGCAGCGCCTCCCCCAGCACCCGACCGACGGTGTGCTCGGTTTGCGCCTGCTTGTAGGCGGCGCGTACCTGGCCGACGATCTGCGCCTCGCCGACGAGCATGGAGTCCAAGCCGCAGGCCACCTGGAACAGGTGCTGGACCGCGCGGGCGTCGTAGTCGACATACAGGTGCTGCTGCAGCTCGTCCACCGGCAGCCCGGAAATCCGGGCGAGCGCGTCGGTGACCTCCAGGTGCCCGCCGTGAAAGGCGGTGACATGGGCGTAGACCTCGACCCGGTTGCAGGTGGAGAGCACGGCCACCTCGGCGACATGCTCCGCGTCGGCGAGCTCGTGCAGCAGCTTGACGCCGTCACCCACCCCTCCGCTGAGCTGTTCCAGGAGCGCGGTAGGGGCCGATCGGTGGGACAAGCCGACGGCAAGGACACTCATCCAAGGACCCCCACGGCAGCCATCCGCGCCGCGCCGGCCCGCACCGAACGCTGCTGCTCATGGAACGACAGGATCTGCAGCTCCACCGACAGGTCCACCTTCCGGACGTCCACATCTGCCGGCACCACGAGCGTGACCGGCGCAAAGTTCAAGATGCTGCGCACCCCGCACGCCACCAGCCGATCGCTGATCAGCTGGGCGGCGCCGGCGGGCGTGGCGATCACCCCGATGCTCACGTCCTGCTCGCGGATGACCCGCTCCAGATCGGCGACGGGTAGCACCGCGAGCCCGTTCACCCGCTCGCCGATCCGCGCCGGGTCGGCATCGAGGAGGGCCGCGACCCGAACCCCGCGGGGGACGAATCCGCCGTATCCGGCCAGCGCGTGACCCAGGTTCCCGATCCCGACGATCGCCACCGAACGCGGCCGGGTCAGCCCCAGCTCGCGGCTGATCTCATGGACCAGGTGGTTGACGTTGTAGCCCACCCCGCGGGTGCCGTAGGAGCCGAGGTGGGACAGATCCTTACGGACCTTGGCGGAGTTGACCCCCGCCGCGGTGGCCATCGCGTCGGACGATACGGTGGCCACCTTGGTCTCGGACAGTCCGAGCAGCACGCGCAGATACACCGGTAGTCGGGCCACCGTGGCTTCGGGAACCCGGGGATCGCGGGTCCCGTTCTCGCGGGCCCCGTTGGTCCGAGATCCGGGTACGGGGGTTCCGTTGGCCCCAGGTCCCTGTTCGGCCCCGGGTTCGGCACCGAGGGGTTGCTCGGGACTGGGGAGTTCCGGGGTCGGTGATCCGACAATCCCGCGCACGGCTGCCTCGGCGGCGCCGTGGTCGGCGGGCTGCGCGGAATGGGCGGTCACAGCGGCTCCCGGGACGTGGTTCGACTGCCCAGGTTACGCGTATGTGAAGGCCTTCACAAAACCAGCGGACCGTGCTGGAGCGTGGCCCGCGCCGGATTCCCGCCGGGTAACACGCTCGCCACCAGGTGAAGCCCAGGTGTCACCGAGCCAGGCCAGCAGGAGGCCAGCAGCAGGCCGTCAGCAGGCCGGCGCTTCGTGATCATGCAAAAATGGTCGCTGAATTGGCAAATCTACGACCCTTTTTGCATGATCACGAAGGTGGAGTGGGCAAAGTGCTCGACCGCCGGCTGATCTGAGCGTGCCGCGGAGGGGCCATCCCGGGGCGGCTCGAGGCACGCGGATTCAGCCGAGGGCGGCGCGCAGCCGGTCCTCCTCGATCCGCCAGTAGCCGATCTGGCGGCCGTCGACGCAGATCACCGGCACCTCCTCCCCGTAGCGCAGGGCGAGCGCGGGATCGGCCGCCGGGTCATCGATGTTCACCAGGTCGTACGCGGACCCCACCACCCGCTCGACCACGCCGAGCGCCACCTCGCATAGGTGACAGCCCGGCCGGGAGTAGACGGTGACCCGGGTCGTCGGCCCCGTGCCGGGATCAGCCATCGGCGCCCGGGGTGAGCGAGCGGGGCCGACGCAGCTGATCCTTGCTCACCTTCCCGGTAGCGCTGTGCGGCAGCGACGGGACGAACTCCACCGACGTCGGGCACTTGAACCGCGCCAGCGAGCGGGCCGCGAAGGCGGTGAGCTGCGCTGGGTCGGGGGAGCTCCCCGCCGTGGGAACGATCAGCGCCTTCACCGACTGGCCGGTGTAAGGGTGCGGAATCCCGATCACGGCGATTTCCGCCACGTCGGGATGCTCGCCGAGCACCGCCTCCACCTCACGCGGGTACACGTTGAACCCGCTCACCAAGATCAGCTCACGGCGGCGATCCACCAGATAGAGGTCGCCGTCGGCATCGGCGTAGGCCACATCGCCGGTGGCGAACCAGCCCTGCGCATCCGGCCCGTCACTGCCGGCGGGCCAGTAGCCGGAGAACAGGTTCCGCCCCCGGACCACGATCTCGCCCGGATCGTCCTCGTCGACTTCCTGGCCGTGCTCATCGACCAGTCGCAGCTCGATCCCGGGGAGCGGGCGGCCGATCGATCCCGGCTTCGCGTCGTCGGCGACCAGCGTGGTGGTGACCACCGGGGCCGTTTCGGTCAGCCCGTAGCCCTCGTACACCGGCTGGCCGGTCTGCTCCCGCATCCGGCGCAGCACGTCGGGCGGCAGCGGCGCCGCGCCGGACACCGCGAGCCGCACACTGCGGAAGGATCTGGCCAGGTCGGGCAGCATCGACCAGGCCACGTACATCGGTGGGGCGCCGACCACGTTCGTCACCTTCTCGGCCTTCACCACCCCGAGGCAATCGACCGGGTCGAACCGGTCGACGATGATGCCGGTGGCCGCGTGGGCAGCCACCTGGCCCAGGCCGGCGTTCAACCCGTAGATGTGAAACAGGGGCAACACCAGCAGCACGATGTCGGCGCTCGTCATCAACGGGGAGGCGACCGCGGCGGCCTGATCGAGGTTGGCCAGCATCGATCGGTGCGAGAGCATCGCGCCCCGGGGCCGGCCGGAGGTGCCCGAGGTGTAGACCAACGCGGCGATGTCCTCACCACCCCGCGTGGTCGGGTGCGGCGCCTCACCGGCCTCGGTGAGGTCCCGCCACGCCGGGGTGCCCACCGCAACGACGTGCGGCACCGGCGCCAACGCCTCGGCGAGCGAAGTGGCGAGCGGTGCCTCGACGAGGACGACGGCGGCGCCGCTGTCCATCAGTTGATGGCTGACCTCGGGCGCGGTGTACCCGGGGTTCACCGGTACGGCGACCAATCCCGCCCGCAACGCGCCGAACCAACTCACCACGAAGGGCACGTCATTGCCCAGCAGCAGCGCCACGCGGTCCCCCGGGCCGGCGCCCAGCCGCTGCAAACCGGCGGCGACCGCGTCGACCTGGGCGTCGAGTTCGGACCAGGTCAGCCGCGTCGACCCGGCCAGGATGGCGGTCCGGGAACCGGCACGCGCCGCCGCCGAGCGGACCAGGTCGGCCATGTTGGTGGCCGCACCGGTGATGCGGCCGGCCGGGCCGGGGACCTCGCGGGCCGGGTGGGCGGCCGCGCCCGAAGGCTCGCCGGCCGGGTGGGCGGCCGCGCCGGTCTCGTTCCCCGCCGGCCGGTCGTGGGCGCCGGGATCCGCCGGTCGTCGCTCGCTCGCCACGCGTATCCCCCTTCCCTCGCCGCGAGCGATCCTTCCACAGCGGACCCGGGCGACTCCGGCCAGCACGTCACCCGAGTGGACCAGTCAGGGTTCGGGGACAGCACCCGATGCCAGTTGTGTACCGCATCAACCGCCCGCCGGGGCGGCCGCCGACACGACAAGGCACACCACGCGCGAGCGTGGGCCGCAAAGGTACGGAGCTCCTCGGTAAAGGAGTCCGCCGGCCTGCCGAACGTCACGGCCGCCCGACCTGCTCGGGGACGCCCCGGGCAGGAGGGTCGCGACCACCCCGTCGCGGCGACCCGTCCCGGCCCCGACAAGGGAGCCATCGGGTGCCTGCTCGTGCCGCGCTGTGCCATGCCCCCACCCCCCATCGCCTCGCGCGTCGCCTGCGGCGGAGCGGCGTCAGCGCGCTGAGCGCAGTCGCCCTGTCGGTCGGCGCCGCCGCGGGTCTGGTCGCTCTGGCGCCGGGCGCCGGCGCGTCCGTCAGCGATGAGTACGGCTTCCTGGCCCACCTCAACGGGCTGCGGGCCGCGCACGGCCTGGGCGCGCTGAGCCTGTCCTGGGACCTGACCTCCCTCGCCCGCCAGCATTCGCAGTCGATGGCGGCCCAAGGGCAGATCTTTCACAACCCCGCGCTCACCAGCGCCGTCAGCAACTGGCAGGTTGTCGGCGAGAACGTCGGCATGGGTCCCAGCGTGAACGGGCTGGACCAGGCTTTCGACAACTCCCCCGAGCATTACGCGAACGAGGTCAATCACGCCTACACCCAGGTGGGGATCGGGGCGGTCACCGACAGTCGAGGCGAGATCTTCGTGACGCTGGATTTCCGTGATCCGATGTACGGCGCGGCCCCAGCCCCCGCCCCCGTTGCGGCGCGCGCACCGATCGTCCGCGCGCCGGCACCCGCGCCGGTCGCAGCACCGGTCGCAGCGCCGGTCGCGGCGGCCCCGGCGCCGGCACCGGTCGCGCGGCTGGCCCTGCCCGGCCGGGCCGCCGCGGCGGCGCATACCGCGCTCACGGCGCCAGCCGCATCGACGCCGCGGCGCCGCAGCGGCGCCGCCCCGGCCGGGAACCGCCCCCGGCTGGCGAACGTGGTCGGCAACGATCCGGTCGCCCACGCCATGAGCTTCTCCGACGCCCTGGCCGCGCTCGGCTAGCGGCCGGCAGGCCCTACCGCTAGCCGGCACCGGTAGCCGTCCGCTAGCCGGCCGCTGGAGCCGCCGACCTGGTGGGACTGGGTCGTGGTGGTGGGCTGGACTTCTTGGTCGGCGACGGGGAGGCCGAGGGCCGGCGGCTGCTCGTGGGCGCCTTGCTGGTCGGCCGCGCGGTCACCGACCGGCGCGGGACCACCGGCACCACCGGGGTCGGCGCGACCGGGGCGAATGAGGTCGTCGGCGCCGAGGATGAGGTGGTCGGCGGCGGCACCGGCGCGACGCCCTTGCTCCGGAACAGGTCCATCGCCTTCGCGAAGATCATCGCCGGGAGGGTGCCGCCCTGCACCTTGGCCACCCCCTCCACCCCCAGCATCGAATGCGGGGTGCCGTCGACGTTGTAGGTGGAGTCGTAGCCCATCCAGGTCGTCAGGCACACGTGGTAGGCCGGCACGCAGCCGGTGAACCAGGCGTCGGTGTAGTTGTCGGTGGTGCCGGTCTTGCCGAACACATCAAGACCGGCCGGCTGCTGGGCGGCGGTCCCCGTCCCGGTCCGGACCACCTCGCGCATGGCCTCGTCGACCTGCCCGGCGATGTCCGAACTCATGACCCGGGTCCCCACCGGCGACTGGTCGGCGGTGAAGATCTGGGTGCCGCCGTCCCCGGCGGGGCTCACGCCCGCCTTTGCGCCGAGCAGCAGACGCGGATCGTGCCGGATGCCGCCGGCCGCCAGCGTGGCGTAGGCCACCGCCTCATGCAGCGGGGTGGTCGTGACGCCGAGCCCCATCGAGCAGTTCGTCCCGATCGGGTCGCCCTTGTGATCGCCCATCCCGGCGGCACCGGCGAGGGCTGCCACCTTCTGGGTGCCGAGGTCGATCGCCAGCGGCCCGTAGACGGTGTTCACCGACTGGGCCAGCGCGCCCTTCAGGGTGTAGCCGCCACCGCCGCCCTCGTCGTTGGTGATCGTGTAGTCGGAACCGGGGTTCGGGCACTGCGCCTGGGTGTATTTCTGCATCGGCGGCCCGTAGCGATACGTGTCCAGGCTCTGGCCGGTCTGCAGGGCGACCGCCAGGGTGAACGGCTTGATGGTGGAACCGGACGTGCGGTCGGCGAGCGAGGCGGGGTCGAATTGCGACGCCGGGGGCACCTTGTCCGACAGCGCCAGCACGTCCCCGGTGCGGTCATCGATGGCCACCACCGCGGCCTCGGGGTCGTTCGCGGCGGGCAGGACCTGCGCGATCGCCTGGTTGATCGCCGACTGCCAGTTCAGGTCGAGGCTGGTTTGCACCTGCAGGCCGCCCTGATAGAGCAGGTCCTGCTGATCGATGTACTTGCGTTTGATCTGCGCGGTGACCATCGCGTAGTACTGCGGCGCGACGGTGGGGATCGCCGTACGCGCCGCCGCCCCCGCGATCTTCGGTGGGGTGAGGTAGGCCGCGGATGCCTGCGTGGGGGTCAGGAAGCCTGCCTCCACCATCCGGTTGAGCACGTATTTCTGCCGCTCGCGGGCCTTGGTCATACTGACGACCGGGTTGTAACCGCTCGGCGCCGGGACCACCCCGGCCAGCATGCTGGCCTGCGGGAGGCTGAGCTTGCTCGCCGGGATGCCGAAGTAGTACTTGCTCGCGGCCTGCACCCCGTAGGTGCCCTGACCGAAGTAGACCTCGTTGAGGTAGCGGGTGAGGATTTCCTGCTTGGACAGGCGCTGCTCGAGCCGGACCGACAGCGCGGCCTCCCGGACCTTGCGCAGCAGGCTGTGCTGATCACCGACGAACACGTTTTTCACGTACTGCTGGGTGATCGTCGAGCCGCCCTGGGCGCTGCCGCCGGTCAGGTCGGAGGCCGCCGCGCGGAGCAGCGCGAGCGGATCCACGCCCCCGTGGGACAAGAACCGCTTGTCCTCCGCCGCGACGATCGCCTGGCGCATCACTTCGGGGATCTGATCGGCGGTGACCACCTCCCGCTGCTCGGGTGCCTGGATCTCCCCGAAGGGGCGGCCGGCCCGGTCGACCAGCAGCGTCGGCCGCTGCGGCGCGGGCGTGGTGAAACTGACCGGCGCGGCCAGCAGACCGGCCACGAAAAACGCCCCGAAGGCGAGGACGGCGGCGGTGAGCCAGGCGACGGTATGCACCCGATGCCGGCGGCGGCGGCCGCGACCCGATGCCCGCCCCCCGCTGCTGGCGATGGACATACGCCAGACGGTACCGCCGGCCCATCCCGTGATCCGCGGACGCCACGCAGTCCCCCAGTCGCTCTACCATGACGCCGGACGACGCGCGCCTTGTGCCGCGCCGACACCTGCGAGCCACGTGCCAGCCGCCCGCCAGCCAGCCAGCCCAAGCCTCCGGGCCGAAGCCAGGGAGACGTGATGCCAAGACACCCGCAACGGCCTGGCCGCTGCGGGCGGGACCGGTGAGCACGCTGGCCCCACGGCCAGCCGACGGCCCGGTGGGCTGGCCGGGGACTGGGGTCGGTGAGCGCCCGGACGCCGTCCCGGCGCAGCCGCACGCCGGCGTGGACGACCGTCCGGAGGGACCCAGCGCCGAGGTCATGGGGCTGGTCGCCCGCGCCCAGGCGGGCGACGCCGAGGCGTTCGGCCAGCTCTATGACCGCTACGTCAGCCTGATTTACCGCTACATCTACTACCGGGTGGGCTCGCAGGCCCTCGCCGAGGACCTGACCAGCGAAACGTTCCTGCGGGCGCTGCGCCGGATGGCGAGTTTCACCTGGCAGGGCCGGGACATCGGCGCCTGGTTCGTCACGATCGCCCGCAACCTGATCGCCGACCACTTCAAGTCCAGCCGCTACAAGCTTGAGGTCGCCACCTCCGACCTGCTCGCGACCGCCGGGGACACCCCCGGCGAGAGCACCCCGGAGACGGAGGTGCTCACCAACCTCACCAACGACGCCCTGCTCGCGGCGGTCAAAAGGCTCGGCCCCGAACAGCAGGAGTGCGTCGTCCTGCGCTTTCTGCAGGGCCTGTCGGTGTCGGAGACCGCCCTCGCCATGGGCAAGAACGAGGGCGCCATCAAGGCGCTGCAATACCGCGCGGTCCGGTCCCTGGGTCGACTCCTGCCGGCGGGAAGCCTGTGAGCCACCCGCGGATCCCAAGAATCGGGGCGTATGGGGCGTAACCGGGCGACGGACGCCGTCGTTGACCGGGTGTGGCCCGCGAACGCGAACGGCTTGCTCTCGCCGCGCTGGCCGCCGCCCTCACCGGGAGCGCCACCGCCCCCCGGGTCGAGTTCGAGCGCGGCCTGCGCCGCCGGCTGATCGATGCCGTAACCCGGCAGGGGATGGTTCGTTACCTTTCGTGTCGCCGGTAGGGCGGATTTCCCACGCGCCGAGAGGTCCTGCATGTCGATCACCGTGGGCGCCCGAGGCCGCAACCGCCGGCTGACCGCCCGCAAGATCGCCCTGCGCCTGACCACGCTGGCGACCGTCGCGGGGATGACCGCCGCGGCGGTGACCGCCGCGGCCGCTACCGGCGCGGCTGCAGGCAGCACGGCCGCGGGCAGCGCACCGCCCCTGAGCTATCAGGGCAGCGCCGCCAGCGACGGGTTGCTGCTGCTGCTGACCCCGCCGAGCCAGATTGCCAGCCTGCCCAGCCTCCCGCTGCCCGGCGCCGACCTCAGTAAGGGCCTCAGCCTCGGCCTGGTGCACGCCGAAGGCGCGCTGTCGCATGACGCCACTGGGCGAAGTGCCGATGTCGCCAGCTCGAAGGCGAGCTTCGGCACCGGCGTGCTGTTCACCAGCCTGCTGGACCGGCTCGGCCTGAACACCAGCGTGCTGGCGGACCTGGCGCACCCCGGCACGCACACCGCGCCCGGGCTCGCCGCCGGCCAGATCCCCGCCTCGCAGAACGTGACGGTGGCGCGAACGCAGCTGCCGAGCCTGACCGCCACCGCGCTGCCCACGCCGCTGTCGACCACGATCAACAACACCGGGGTCGGGCTGACCGCCGCGAAGCTGTCCGACCTCATCCCGGCCAGCCAGCTGCAACCGCTGATCACGATGGTCTCGCAGCAGCTCACCGGCGGGAGCGCGACGCTGTCCCAGCAGGTCGGCTCCATCCTCGGCCAGCTGCCGGCCGGCACGCCCGCGGACAAGCTCCGGGCCGCCCTGAGCAGCCTGCAGGCCCAGCTCACCGCCCTGGACGGCGTCGTCAACGGTTCGCTGGCGAACCTGGAGAACGGCGCGCTGATCGACATCAGCGGCCTGCAGTCCGACCACAGCCTGCAGCGGGTCGGCCAGCAGGAGGTCAGCACCGTCCACGCGCACCTGGCCAAACTCTCGCTACTCGGCGGCCTGATCACCCTCGACGGCTTCGACAACCGGCTCACCACCTACGCCGGCGGGACCGCCGGCAGCGCCAAGGTCGTCCCGCAGCCCAACGCCGCCGTCGTCAAGATCGGCAACGTGCTGAGCGCGGTCATCGGCCCGAACGGTCTGAAGGTGGACACCAGCGCCCTGAACGCGGTGCTCACCACGCTCGGGGCCGGCGCTGTCCCGCCGGGCTTGGCGCAGGCGTTGACCCAGCTGGACGCGGGCCTCGCCACCCTCAACGCGGGCCTGAACGGCCTGCTGAACGTGGCCGGGATCTCGATCACCCAGGACAAGGTGGCCGCGCAGAAAGTCGCGGCCGACGGCAGCGCCGCGTCGGCGGCCCTCTCCGGCCTGGAGATCCGCGTCGCCCAGCCGGGCGGCCAGGCACCGCTGCTCGATGTGCTGATCGGCCGGCTGCAGGCCGCGTCCGGCGCCCGCCCCGCCGCCACGGCCGGGCCGGCGGCGCTCGCCGCGCCGGCGCCGACGACCGGCACGCTGGCCTACACCGGTGCGCAGTTCCCGCTCACCGGCACCATCGCCCTGCTCGCGATCGGCCTCGGGGTCGCGGTCTTGGCCGGCCGGCGGCGCTGGATGCGGGGCTGACCCGGCCCGCGCCGTAGGCTGCTCGGCATGATCCGACGCCGGCGCCGGGATACCGCGAGCGCCAGGCTCGCCGGCATCGCGTCGGCCGCCGCAGCGGACGTCGACGAGGCCCGCGGGTTCGGCGCCGACCCGACCGCAGCGGCGTTTTTCGACTGCGACAACACGATGATGGCCGGGGCGTCGATCTATCACTTCGCCCGGGGCCTGTCGGCCCGCAAGTTCATCACCAGCCGCGACCTGCTGGCCTTCGGCTGGCAGCAGGTGAAATACCGGGTCGGCGGCCGGGAGGACCACGCCGGCATGGTCGATGCCCGGGAAGCGGCGCTCGCCTTCGTCGCCGGCTGGAAAGTCGACGACATCGTGCGCTACGGCGAGGAGATTTACGACGAGCTCATGGACGGGCGGATCTACTCCGGCACCCGGGCACTGGCCCAGCAGCACCTCGACGCCGGCCAGCGGGTCTGGCTGATCACCGCGACGCCGGTGGAACTCGCCAATGTGGTCGCCCATCGGCTCGGCCTGACCGGCGCGCTCGGTACGGTCGCCGAGTCGGTCGACGGGATCTACACCGGCCGGCTGGTGGGTGAGCCGCTGCACGGGCCGGCCAAGGCGGAGGCGATCAAGGCGTTGGCCGAGCGGGAAGGGCTGGACCTGGCCCGGTGCTCGGCCTACTCCGACAGCGCCAACGACCTGCCGATGCTGTCGCTGGTCGGGCATCCGATGGCGGTCAACGCCGACCCGGACCTGAAGCGCTACGCCAAGGAGCGGGGCTGGCCGACCCGCGATTTCCGGACCGGCCGGAAGGCGGCGAAGATCGGCGTCCCGGCCGCGGGCGGGCTGGGCATGCTGACCGGGGCGGTCGTGGCCGGCATCGCGCTGCGCCGGCGAGTAGCGGCGTAAGCCGCTCATGGAAACAGCGGCGTAAGCCGCTCAGAAGAAGATGCTGCGGCGCTGCATCAGCAGGTGATACAGCGTCTGTTGGATGGTTTCGCGGACCTGGTCGGTGAGGTTGAACACCAGCATCGGGTCGTCGGCTGCCTCAGCCCCGTAGGACGAGGTTTCGATGGGTTCGCCAAATTCAATGATCCATTTGCTGGGTAGCGGGATCAGGCCGAGCGGCCCCAGCAGCGGGAACGTCGGGGTGACCGGCAGGTAGGGCAACCCCAGCAGCCGGGCCAACGTCTTGAGGTTGCCCACCATCGGGTAGATCTCCTCGGCGCCGACGACCGACACCGGGATGATCGGCACACCGGTGCGCAGGGCGGCGCTGACAAAGCCGCCGCGGCCGAAGCGCTGCAGCTTGTACCGCTCGCTGAACGGTTTGCCGATGCCCTTGAACCCCTCCGGCCAGACCCCCACCAGCTCCCCGCCGCGCAGCAGCCGTTCCGCGTCGGCCTGGCAGGCCAGCGTGCTGCCGCCCTTGCGGGCCAGCGGAGCGATCAGCGGGAGGGTGAACACCAGGTCGGCGCCGAGCGCGCGCAGGTGCCGGCGGGCCGGGTGCCGGTCGAGCAGGGCCAGCTGCGTCATCATCCCGTCGACGGGCACCGCGCCGGAATGGTTCGACACCACCAGCGCCCCACCGACGTCGGGCACGTTCTCCAGTCCGCGGGTCTCCACCCGGAAGTACTTGTCATACAGCGGGCGCAGCGGCGCCATCAGCACCGTGTCGGTCAGGTCCGGGTCGAAGCCGAACTCGTCGACCTCATATTCGCCGGTGACCCGGCGGCGCAGGAAGGCCAGCGCCTCGGCCAGCCGGCGTTCCAGCGCCGACGGTTCGGCGGCCGGCTCCGCACCGGTCGGCGGCGGCGGATCCACCGGCGGGACCTGCTGCTCGCGGATCGGGATGACCCTCGCCTCAGGCATGGGCGGCCGCCGCGAGGGACGCGGACCGCAGCGGGCCGGGCCGGCGGCGGGCGTAGTCCTCGAACGCCTCCGCGGTGGTGTACCGCGGCGCGTACCCGAACTTGTCCCGCAGCGCGGTGGTGTCCAGGCAGCGGCCGTGCTCGAAAAAGCCCATCTGCTCCGGGGAGAAGTCGGCCATCCCGAACCGGCGGAACACCCGCCCGGTGAGGCTGACCGCCGGCGGCAGCACCGGGATCGAGAGCCGGCCGAGGCGGCGCAGCGCCTGGGACAGCAGCAACACCCCGTCGCCGGCCACGTTGAACACCCCGGGGCGCGCACCGCCGACGGCGAGCTGCAGCACCGCCAGCGCGTCGTCGGCGTGGCACAGCTGCAGCCGGGGATCGAAACCGAACACGGTCGGCGCCACCGGCAAGCCGAAGTAGCGGCTGAGGGTGCTGTCGAAATCCGGGCCGATGAAGTTGGTGAACCGCAGCACGGTCACCGCCACGTCCGGGCGGCGGCGGGCGAAGCCGCGGACGTAGCCCTCCACCTCGACGGCATCCTTGGCGTATCCGGACCGGGGAAGGGCCCTCGGTTCGGTGTCCTCGGTGAACAGGGCAGGGTCCCGGGGGGACGTCCCGTAAACGGCCGCCGTGGACTTGACCACCAGTGTCCGCACGCTGGCGGCCTTCTGGCAGGCGGCGAGCAGCTGCATCGTGCCGATGACGTTTGTCTCTTTCATCGCCGCCCGGCCGCCCGCGCCGACGGGGGTGGCGAGCACGTTCATGTGCACGACGGTGTCGATGGCGCTGGTGGCGATCACCTTGGCGATCAGCGGGTTACGGATGTCGGCGCGGACGAATTGGGCCCGGCCGATGTCCCCCGGCGGCGGCACGGTGTCCACGCCGACGACCTGCTGCACCGCGGGATCGGCGGACAGGATCTGGGCGAGGCGGCCGCCCAGATCGCGGCTGACGCCGGTCACCAGGACGCGGCGGGCCGCCATCTTAAAAACCCGCTGCCGCAAAGCCGGCCATGTCAGGAAGCCGGCGGCGGGTCGAGCACACCGATCCGGCGGATCGGCGCCTGCGCGGCCACCGGCAGCCGGGCAATGACGATCGGCTCGCCGCGGCCGGCGCGCAGCGTGCTGGCCGCGTGGCCGAGGTTCACCGCCACGGTGATCCGGCGGAACGAGTCCTCGCAGACCGCCAGCCGGCCCTGGGACACCTCGCCGTAGTGGGTGGCGAACGGGACCTGCATGCTGCGCCCGCCGGCCCGCAGCTCCACCGTGTCGCCGAGGGTCAGCCCGGCGGCTTCCAGGTCGCTGCGCGCCACGTTCAGCGCCAGGTTCCCGAAGTGATCGACCGCCACCACATCGGCGTGCACGTGATCGCCGTGCACGTAGCCCTCGGTGACCTCGAGCCGGATCAGCTCGGCCGGGTCGAGCGGCGGCCCGACCTTCGCCGGGTCCAGCCCGGCGGCCAGCCGCCCCGCGATCGGCGCGAAGATGTCGCGGCCGCGGAACAGCCGGGACGGGGTGGGCAGGCACAGCTCCAGGTTGCGCACCTCGAAGGCCGCGGTGACGCCGCCCGCGACCTTCCAGGCCTGCCCGGCCAGCCCGTTGTCGGGGCTGACGAACCGGGAACCGTCTGCGGTGACGACCACGACGGGCCGGCTGGTCATCGACGTGACCGGATCGATCAACGCCAGATGCACCCCGACCGGCAGGTAGGGCACCGCGCTGGCCAGCGTGACGGCGCCCTGCTCGATGTCCTGCGGGGCGATCTGGTGGCAGACGTCGATGATGCGTACGTCCGGCGCGGTGCGGGCGATCACGCCCTTGCAGACCCCCACGAAGGAGTCATCCAGGCCGTAGTCGGACAGGAAGGTCACCCACGAACTGTCAGACACCGCGGGTCCTACTTCTTGTTGCGGCGCTGGACGCGGGTCTTTTTCAGCAGCTTGCGGTGCTTCTTCTTGGCCATGCGCTTACGGCGTTTCTTGATGACGGAGCCCACGAATTAGCCTGCCTGTCGAGTCTGTCGTACTACGGACCTGGCGAGTCTAGACGCGCCCCGGCCGACCGCGGGACGGCGGATCGGCCGGCTCGGTCAGCCCGCCTCGATGTAGGCCGCGCGCAGGTAGTTGTGCACCGCTTCCTCGGGTACCCGATAGGAGCGGCCGACCTGGACCGCGGCCAGCTCACCGGCGTGGATCAGCCGGTAGACCGTCATTTTGGACACGCGCATCAACGCGGCCACCTCGGCGACGGTGAGGAACTTGACCTCGCCGACCGCCGGTCCCTGTCCTGCCATGCGGCACCGGTCCTTCGCCGGGCGAACGGCGCCCGAGGTTGTTGTGCTGAGCGTATCGGCTGTGGCCGCTGTGACCAGAGGGGCCGGTTGCGCCGAACGGCCTCATCGGCGGGCGGTTTCCGCCGGATTGCTCAGGTAGCTCCGAGCAGGTCGAACACGGCGGTGCGGGTCTCGTCGATGGTTTCGGTCAACCCACGGTCGCTGCCAGGCCGCGGCTGATCGGCGAGTTGGTCCGGGCCAATGCGGCCGGTCCGCGCTCGCACCGTCTCCTGCCAGCCCGGCGGGATACGGCCGGCCACCGGGGCGCCGGTCATCTCGGCCAGCGCATGCGTCCAGGCGCGGGGCACCACATCCACCAGGGCGTAACCGCCGCCGCCGGTCGCCACCCACCGGCCCGCGCACAGCTCGTGCGCCAGCGCGTGCAGCGCGTGGTGCGCGTGCTGCTGCCCGGACAAGGTCAGCTCCAGGTGCGCCAGCGGATCGAGGTGATGGGTGTCGCAGCCGAGCTGGGTGAACAGCACCTGCGGGCGGTAGGCCCGCAGCACCGAGGGGACCACCGCGTCGAAGGCCCGGATGAACTGCGCATCGCCGGTGCCCGGCGGGAGGGCCACGTTCACCGACGTCCCGGCCCCGTCCCCGGTCCCGGTCTCGGCGGCGAACCCGGTGCCGGGGAACAGATACCGGCCGGACTCGTGCAGGCTCACCGTCAGCACCCGGGGATCGCCGTAGAACGCGGCCTGGACCCCGTCGCCGTGGTGCACGTCGATGTCGACGTAGGCCACCCGCTGCGCCCCCTGGGCCAGCAGCCAGGCGATGCCCACCGCCGGATCGTCGTAGACGCAAAAGCCGCTGGCCCGGCCGGCCATCGCGTGGTGCAGCCCGCCGGCGATGTTCACCGCGTGCTGCGAGGTGCCGGTCCAGACCGCCTGCGCGGCCTGCACCGTTGCACCGGTGGCGAGCGCGGCGGCCTCGTGCATCGCCGCGAACACCGGGTTGTCCGGGGTGCCGAGCCCGTAGCGCTGCGCCAACCGGCCGAGCAGATCATCCGGCGCGGTTTTCACCGCGGCGATGTAGTCCGGGTCGTGCACCAGCGCGAGCACGTCATCGCTCGCGGCGACCGGCGGGGCGACGGTCACCCCGGGACGGCTCAGGATGCCTAGCTCGCCAGCCAGGGCGATCGTCAGCTCGAGCCGGATCGGGCGCAGCGGGTGGTCCTCGCCCATGTCGTAGGCGGTCAGCGCGTCGTCCCAGACGACCAGCGTGGAGTCGGACACGCCTCGACGCTACTAGCTGCCGCCAAGCTCGCGCGAGCGATCGCGGGCGGCTTCCAGCGCGGACAGCAGCGCCGCCCGCACCCCGTGATTCTCCAGCTCCCGGATCGCGTTGATCGTGGTGCCTCCTGGGCTGGTCACCGCCTCCCGCAGGATCACCGGGTGCTCGCCGGTTTCCCGCAGCATCACCGCGGCGCCGACGGCCGTCTGCACGATGAGGTCGGCGGCGACGGCGCGCGGCAGCCCCAACAGGATGCCGGCGTCGATCATGGCCTCAACCAAGTAGAAGAAGTACGCCGGGCCGCTGCCCGACAGCGCCGTCACCGCGTCCTGCTGATATTCGGGAACCCGCACCGTACGGCCGACGGGGGCGAGCAGCGCCTCGACCCGCGTCAGGTGCTCCTCGGTGGCATGCGCCCCCGGCGAGATCGCGCTCATCGCCTCGTCCACGAGCACCGGGGTGTTCGACATCACCCGCACCACAGGCGTTTTCGCCGGCAACGCCGCTTCGATGGTCTTGGTCGTGACCGCCGCCGCCATGCTGATCACCAGCTGACCGGGATGGATGGACGGCGCGATCTCGGTGAGCAGCGCCGGCATGTCCTGCGGCTTGACGGCTAGCAGCAGCACCTCCGCGGCGCCGGCGGCCTCGGCGTTGCTGACCGCCCGCACCCCGTGCCGCTGGGTCAGCTCCACCGCCCGCTCGGGGCGGCGCACGCTGACCTGCACATCGTCGCGGGCGTGTCCGGAGCGCAGCAGCCCGGACAGCAGGGCCTCCCCTAGCTTCCCGGCGCCGAGGATCGCGATGCTCATCCGCGGCTGGCCATGGCGCGCAGGAAGAAGGTGATGTTGGCGGGCCGTTCGGCCAACCGTCGCATCAGGTAGCCGTACCACTCACTGCCGTAGGGCAGGTAGACGCGCACGGTCGCCCCCGCCTCGGCCAGGCGTTTTTGCTCACCGGGGCGCACCCCGAACAGCAACTGGTATTCGAAGCTGTCCGGCCCGCGGCCGTTTTCGGCGGCCAGCCGCCCGGTGAGGGCGATCAGCGCCGGGTCGTGCGTCGCCGCCATCGGGTAGCCGGGGCCGGCCATCAACACGGCGAGGCAGCGGGCGTAGGAGGCGTCGACCTCCGCGCGGGACTGGAACGCCACCGAGGCGGGCTCGGCGTAGGCGCCCTTGCACAGCCGCACCCGGGAGCCGGCGATCGCCAACACCCGGCAGTCCTGCTCGGTGCGACGCAGGTAGGCCTGCAGCACCGCGCCCGTCTCGGGGAAATCACGGCGCAGCTCGGCCACGCCGGCCAGGGTGGCGTCGGTACGGGTGTGGTCCTCCATGTCGACGGTCATCGTGGTGCCGGCCGCGTGCGCGGCGTCCGCGATCCGCCGGGCGTTGTCCAGGCCGAGCGCGGTGTCCAGATCGAGCCCGACCGCCGTCAGTTTGACGCTGACTTCCGCCTCGGCGGCGAGGTTCTCATCGACCAGCCGGGCCAGCAGGGCCAGATAGGCCTTGACCGTGTTCTCCGCCTGACCGGCGTCGAGGGTGTCCTCCCCCAGGTGATCAAAGCTGACCCGAAGGCCTTCGCCCAGCAGCCGGCGGGCGGCCGCGACCGCGTCGTCGGTGTCCCCGCCGGCGACGAAGCGCTGAACCACGCTGCGGCTCAGCGGGGCGTGCTCGATGACCGCCCGGACCCGCGAGGAGCGGGCCGCGGCGAGGATCGGGGCGCGAAACATGCGGCCAGACTATCGGCGCCACCGGCCGGTGATCAGCCGGGTACGCGGGCCAGCCACAGCCGGGCGGTGAACGGCTCGGTCACCTCGCCGGCCGGGAAAACCGCCGCCACCTGCCGCATCTCGGCGGCGACGAACGCCTCGACCCCGGTCCCCAACTGCGCCACGTAGGACTTGGACCGCAACCAACGCTCGTAGGTCGGCAGGTCGATCCGGCGCTCCCAGCGAACCTCAAGGGGTTCGACGGAGGCGAAGACGCCGGTGTCGGTGAGCTGCGCGCCGTAGTCCGCCACGCGGTAGCCGCGGGTGTAACCCGGCACCGCCGCCTCCAGCCGGTCCTGCTGCGCGTCGTACCAATCCAAACCGGCGGGTACGTCGTTCCACCACACTGCCAGCGTCCCGCCGGGACGCAGCACGCGGGAGGCCTCCGCGCTGGCGGTGGCCACGTCCACCCAGTGCCAGGCCTGCGCGTAGGTGACCAGGTCGGCGCAGCGGGCGGGGAAGGGGAGGGCCTCGCCTACGGCGACGACGGCGGGCAACGTCGGGGTGCGCGAGCGCAGCCGGGCCAGCATGCCGGCTCCCAGGTCCACCGCGATGACCCGGGCACCCGCCGCCGCGAGCCGCCGGCTGGCGATCCCGGTGCCCGCGCCGACGTCGAAGACGGTGGCCCCGGCCAGCGGCGGCAGCGCGGCGAAGATGGCCTGCGGGTAGCGCGGGCGGGCGGCGTCGTAGTCGTCGGCCAGCGCGTCGAAGGCGCCCCCGCTGTGCCGGCCCCAGGTGCGGTCCGGGTCGCTCACCGGCGACCCGGCGGCGCCACCGGCCGCTCGCGGGGCGCGGGACGAACCCGGGGCGCGGCCGGATGCTCGCGTGCGGCCGCCGGGGTCTTTCGCGGGGCCGCCGGGCGCCGGCGCGGGGTCACCGGCGCGGCCAGGTTGAGCCGGGTGAACGCCAACGCCTCGGCCAGATCGGCCTCCCGCTCGGCGCGGGACTCCGCCTTGCGGGTGTTCACCTCCACCACCACGACGCCGGCGAAGCCCTGCACCGCGAGGGTTTCCAGCAGCTCGGCGCAGGGCTGCGAACCACGGCCCGGAACCAGGTGCTCGTCGCGCGGACCCCCGTCCCCGTCGGCGATGTGTACGTGCGCGAGCCGGTCGCCGATGGCCTTCGCCATGGCCATCGCGTCGTCCTGGCTGACCGAGGTATGCGACAGGTCGAGGGTGAAGTGCCGGTACTCCTCGTCGAACGGTTGGTAGTCGTTGGCGTACGGGGTGACTGCCCGCCCCCGGGCCCGCAACGGGAACATGTTCTCGACCGCGAACTGCACGGCGGTCTCCCCCGCCATCCGGTGGATGCCGGCCAGAAAATCCTTGGCGTAGTCGCGTTGCCAGCGAAACGGCGGGTGCACGACCACCGTGTTCGCGCCGAGGGTCTCGGCAGCCTCCTGGGCCTTGACCAACTTGGCCCACGGGTCGGTTCCCCACACCCGCTGGGTGATGATCAAGCAGGGGGCGTGGATCGCGAGGATCGGAATGCCGTGGTAGTCCGACAGCCGGCGCAGCGCGTCGATGTCCTGACTCACCGGGTCGGTCCAGACCATCACCTCGACCCCGTCGTAGCCCAGGCGGGCCGCTACCTCAAAGGCCCGCGCGGTCGATTCCGGGTAGGTACTCGCCGTGGATAGGGCCACCCGGGCCGAGGGAATCTGGACGACGCTCACGGCGCGGCCGGGCTGTCACCCGAGGTCACGTCCGGCGATGCCACATCACCCAGGGTATGCCGGGCGCACCGTCGGGCGCCTGGTTTCACGCGCCCGCCAGCCAGTCCAACCGCCGCAGAATCACACCTTCGCGCAGCGCCCACGGGCAGACCTCCAGCACGTCGACCGCCAGCCGCAGCATGACCGCCTCGGCGACGATGGCGCCGGCGAGCAGCTGGGCGGCCCGACCCAGCGAGACCCCGGGCAGCCGGGACCGTTCCGCCGTCGTCATTTTCGCCAGCCTGGGCAGCACCGCGGACAGGTCGCGCAACGCCAGGTGCCGCGGTACCCGTTCCCCCTGCGAATACGGCGCGGCCCCGTTGATCCGGGCCAACGAACGGAAGGTCTTGCTGGTGGCCACCGCATGGTCGGCCGCGCCCAGGTCCGGCAGCGTGTCCAGCGTTGACGCGACATAGGCCCGCAGCGCCCGCAGGTCCTTGGTCCGCACCGGGTCGGCGGCCGCGAGGTGATCGCGGAACAGCCGGCCGGCGCCGAGGGGCAGGCTGGCCGCGATGCTCGGTTCCTCATCCCGGCCGGCGGCGCACTCCAGCGAACCGCCGCCGATGTCGAGGACGAGCAGCCGGCCGGCGCTCCAGCCGTACCACCGGCGCACGGCGAGGAAGGTCATCCGCGCTTCCTCATCACCCGGGAGCACCTGCAGATCGACCCCGGTCTCGGCCCGCACCCGTTCCAGCACCTGGCCGCCGTTGGGCGCCTCACGGACCGCGGAGGTCGCGAACGCGACGAGGTCCTCCACCGCGTGCTCTTCGGCGTGGGTGCGGGCCCGCTCGACGAGTTCGACCAGCCGGTCGGACCCGCGTACGGAGATTGCACCGTCCGCCCGCAGCAGCTCCGCAAACCGCAGTTCGTCCTTGACGCTGGTGGCCGGCAGTGGCCGCCCACCTCGGTGGGCATCGACCACCAACAGATGGACGGTGTTCGACCCCACGTCGAGCACGCCAAGCCGCATGCGGTGACCGTATCGGCCTCGCGCCGGCGGCGCGGGAGCGACGCTGCGCCGGCGGCGCGGACTCGACGCTGCGCCGGCGGCGCGGGAGATAACCTGCCACCGTGCCGTTCGCGCCACCAGCCCCACGGGAGTGGGTCACCTTCCCGGACCCGGCCGACCCCGACCACGAGATCCGGGCCGACCTGTCCTTCCTGCTGTCGTCGTGGGCGTGCATCTTTGGCGGCGGCTGCCAGGGCATCGCCGGCCGACCCGAGCAAGGGTGCTGCAGCCACGGCGCCTTCTTCAGCGACAAGGCAGATGAGAAACGGGTCCGGGCAGCCGCAAAGGAACTCACCGCCGACGATTGGGCCCGGTACGGCCACCGGCCGCTGGCCCAGGTTGACGAGTTGGACGGGGCGCCGGCCCGGCGTACGGCGACCGTGGCGGGGGCGTGCATCTACCTGAACGGCCCGGATGACCCCATGGGCGCCGGTTGCGCGCTGCACGGGTTGGCGCTGCGTACCGGCCGGCATCCGCTCGAGCTCAAGCCGGATGTCTGTTGGCAGGTCCCCCTCTCGCGGACCCAGGAACGGCGGGAGGACGGCTCGCTGCTCACGACGGTCGCCGAGTTTTCCCGCCGTTCCTGGGGCGAAGGGGGCGCCGACCTGTCCTGGTGGTGCACCGAGTCAAAGGCTGCCTTCGTCGCGCCGGAACCGCTCTACCTGTCGTATGCGGCGGAGCTCACCGCGTTGGTGGGTCCGGCTGCCTACACAGAGCTGGTCCGGCTTTGCGAACAGCGGGAGACCGGGGCGCGGCCGAAGCTCCCCCTGGTCTAGGTCGGTCGCGCCTGGTCATACGCGGGCTGATGTCGGGGTTGTCGAAGCAGCCGCGCGACGTGAGGTGTGGGGATCCGCTGCTTCTCGAGCGCCCTCACAAAGGCGGCCGTAGGCGGGCGCAACCTCGCAGATACCTCGGACTCAAACCCGAACGCCGCCGTCCGCCACGCGGTCGACGCCCGACAGATACTCAGCAAAGCTGGCCGGCACGCCGAGAACAATGCAGTGCTCTTCGTGTGCGAGTTGAATTCCTCTCTCCTTCCAAGAGATCGCCCACCTGTGCGTGTCGATGTTGTTGGTTATGGCCTCAAGCAGGCCGGCTACCCGGACCTCTCGGCTCCAGTCGGGTCGATTGGTCTCCACGGCAATCCGATCGGCGAGTTCGCCGAGGCCAAGACGGCTGAGTTCGGCGACCCGGGCATCGATTGCAAGCACGACCGGCGCAAAGTGCAGGTCCGAAAGGTCGTGCGGGATGGTGCGCATGTGGCCTCCATGGTTTCGAAGTACTTGTGCCACTGATGATCGTCGATGCTCCCGCGAGCAACAGGGTCGGAAGTCACCTGGCGGCAGGCGAACAATCGAAAGGTCGGCCTATGCGATGGACGTGGCCGGGAAATCACCGTGATCTGGGCCCTATCCGTGATTTGACTTGCCGGATCGTCGTTGGGGGTAGGGACGTTGGTCCCGCCGTTTGGGTCCCTTCTGCTCTGCTCGCGGACCGGCCGCGCCGTGATCATGGTGAAGTCACTTCGAGGACAAAGGGGAACCATGTCCATCCACGTACCGCTTCGCTCCACCTCCCGGCACCCCGAACTCGCCGAGGTCCCCGGTGCGATGATCACCGCGACCGCGGCCAAGGCACTCGCCGTGTTGCGAATCGCCACCGGCTTCATCTTCCTGTGGGCGTTTTTGGATAAGACCTTCGGCCTGCACTACGCCACCCCCACGGCGAAAGCCTGGATCCACGGCGGCTCCCCCACCAAGGGCTTCCTCGCCTCGGTCCACGTCGGCCCGCTGCAGTCCCTGTTCCACCAGATGGCCGGGACCTGGTGGGCGAACTCGCTGTTCATGCTCGGCATGCTCGCCATCGGCCTCGCACTCATCAGCGGGATCGCGGTCCGCATCGCGGCCGCCGCCGGCGCCCTGATCCTGGCCATGATGTGGCTCGCCGAGTCCCCGTTCGCCCAGCACACCAGCGCCGGGGCGGCCACCGGATCCAGCAACCCGCTGGTCGACTACCACGTCCTCTACGCGCTGGTCCTTCTCGTCCTGGCCACCAGCTACGCCAGCACTACGTGGGGACTGGGCCGGATCTGGGCCCGGCTGCCGTTCGTGCACCGCCACCACTGGGCCCTCTAACGACCAGCCGGGTAGCCACCTTTGTGGGGTTACCCGGCTGCAACCCGCGCCCAGCCAGCCGCACCCATCAGCCGCCCCGATCAAGGAGCACTCGCCATGAGCCTCGAACAGCCAGCTTTCAGCAACCGGATCGTCGTTGGCGTCGATGGATCCGAACCCTCCAAACAGGCCCTGCGCTGGGCCCAGTTCCTCGCCCGCACCACCGGCGCCGACCTGGAGGTAGTCAACGCCTGGCTGCCGGTGGTGGCCTACGGCTGGGCCGGATACGAGATCTCGGGGGGGCCTGGCGACTGGAACTGGAACCCCGCCGAGAACGCGGAAAAGGTCATGGTCGAAACCGTCGATGAAATCTTCGGCGCGCACCGGCCGGCCACACTGCAGACCACCGTGCGCGAAGGCCACGCAGCGAAAGTGCTACTGGAGGCCAGCCGCGGCGCCCGGATGCTCATTGTCGGCAGCCGCGGCCACGGCGGCTTCACCGGGCTGCTCCTCGGCTCGGTCAGCGCCAACTGCGCCGAACACGCCACCTGCCCCGTACTCGTCGTGCACGGC
>DASYGP010000085.1:0-2439 GCA_035999615.1 Mycobacteriales bacterium | reverse complement strand
AGGAAGTGGTAGTCGACCAGCGGGTTGCTGGATCCGGTGGCCGCCCCGGCGCTGGTGTGCTGGGCGAACGGGGACTCGGCGAGCCACATCATGGCCAGGATCAGGGCGCCGGCGGCGGCCGCGATGCGGACCGCGATCCCGGTGATCAGCGCGACGCCGATGGCGAGCATGCCGAGCATGAACAGCGAGTTCGCCCACCAGGTCCCGGCCATCTGGTGGAACAGGGACTGCAGGGGGCCGACGTGGACCGAGGCGAGGAATCCTTTGGTGGGGGAGCCGCCGTGGATCCAGGCTTTCGCCGTGGGGGTGGCGTAGTGCAGGCCGAAGGTCTTGTCCAAGAACGCCCACAGGAAGATGAAGCCGGTGGCGATTCGTAACACGGCGAGTGCCTTGGCCGCGGTCGCGGTGATCATCGCACCGGGGACCTCGGCGAGTTCGGGGTGCCGGGAGGTGGAGCGAAGCGGTACGTGGATGGACATGGTTCCCCTCTTTCTTCCGCGAAGTGACTTCACCATGATCACGGCGCGGCCGGTCCGCGAGCAGGGGAGAACGGACCTAAACGGCGGGACCAACGTCCCTACCGGTTTCTTACGAGCGAATGACGGTGTGGCCCGTGGCACGGCCTGGTGGAATGGGCGCGCTCATCCCGGGCTTGACATCAGCGGGTGTCCGTGTCGTCGAGGCGGAGCGGGCGGTCCCGTTTGGTCGGATCAAAAGATCCAGTCGGCGCCGCCGCCGTCCCCCTTGGCGCGAGAGATGAGACGTTGTGCGTATCTGGGGTTTGACTTCACTCCGCCGTGGGTCTCATCCGGCCGTGTCGAGCCGCCGTCCCGGAGCGCCGCCGACCGATAAGCAGCCGGCTCCGGTCGGACCGCCCCCGCCGGGTTGGCGGCGGTTCTTGCTGCCGGTGGGCCTGGCGTTGAGCGCAGCGCTGCTGTTCCTGCCCAGGATCGGCGGCCCCGCCTCCACCTCGCTGGACTACAGCACCTTCTTGACCAAGGTTGATAGTGGTCAAGTCAGCAAGGTCGGCATCAACGCTCTTGGCGCCGTGACCGGTACATTCACCAACGGAAAGACTTTCACCTCCGGCATTCCCACGGCGATCGCTCCGTCGAACCTGGCCGCGGAATTGCGCGCCCACCACGTCCTGATCACTGCCACTGCAACGCATTCGTCAGTGGGGAGCGTGTTGCTGGGCCTGCTGCCCCTGCTGCTTCTCATCGGATTCTTCGTCTACACCGGACTGCGCGCGCGGCGTCAGCTCTCCGGCGCGCTCGGCGGCGGTGGGATCATGGGTTTTGGCCGCTCCCGAGCGAAGGTCATCGACGTGGAACGGCCGACGACCCGGTTCGCGGACGTTGCCGGCTATGAGGGCGCGAAGCAGGAAATCAACGAGGTGGTCGATTTCCTCAAATCACCGCAGCGCTACCGGGACGCCGGGGCCGTCGGGCCGCGCGGCGTACTCATGGTGGGCGCGCCGGGTACCGGCAAGACGCTGCTGGCGCGAGCTGTCGCCGGCGAAGCTGATGTGCCTTTCCTCGCCGTCACCGGTTCGAGTTTCGTCGAGATCTTCGTCGGTGTCGGCGCTTCGCGGGTACGGGACCTTTTCGCGGACGCCCGCAAGCGGGGACCCTCGATCATTTTCATCGACGAGATTGACGCGATCGGCCAGCGCCGCGGCACCGGCCTGGGCGGCAACGATGAACGTGAACAGACCTTGAACCAGCTGCTCGCCGAGATGGACGGTTTCGATGAAAACCACGACGTGGTGGTGCTCGCCGCGACCAACCGGCCGGAAACCCTTGATCCGGCGCTGTTGCGGCCGGGCCGGTTCGACCGGCAGGTGACGGTCCCGCTGCCCACCCAACGCGAACGGGCCGCCATCTTGGCTGTGCACGCCCGGAACAAAAACATCGGAGCCGATGCCAGCTTCGACGTGGTCTCCCGGGGGACCCCCGGCTTCTCCGGCGCTGACTTGGCCAACCTGCTCAACGAGGCCGCGATCGTGGCGGTCCGCGACGGCCGCGCCACCATCAGCGCGGATGACCTTGCCGACGCGCGGGACCGGCTGCTGATTGGTCGCCGCGATGGGTCCAATGTGCTGCTGCCCGAGGAGAAGCATGCCGTCGCCGTGCATGAAGCCGGCCACGCGCTGGTCGCTGCGTTGTCCGAGCACGCCGACCCCGTGGCGAAGGTGACGATCCTGCCCGCGGGCATGGCGCTCGGGGTGACCGAGCAGCTGCCCCTGACCGAGCGGCATCTGTACAGCGAGGGATACCTGACCGACAGCCTTGCGGTGCGCCTCGGCGGACGGGCCGCGGAACTGATTGTGTTCGGGGAGGGCTCCACGGGCGCGTCCAACGACCTGGCCGGGGCCACCGATCTCGCGACCCGGATGGTCCGCGAGTTCGGGCTGAGCCCGGAATTGGGGCCGGTCAG
>DASYGP010000066.1:0-3644 GCA_035999615.1 Mycobacteriales bacterium | reverse complement strand
AATAACCCGATGAATTACGGCATGACTGAGGCGAAGGACACGGGCATCGGCGGCGGCATCGGGCCGAGCCAAGACGGCTCAGCCCAGCTCACCTTCTACGTGGAAGTCAGCGATCTGCAGGCGACGCTGGACAAGATCGGCGAGCTCGGCGGCACGACCGTCATGCCGCCGATGGACGTTCCCGGCGGCCCCACCATCGCCCACTTCACCGACCCGGCCGGGAATCGGGTCGGGCTGATGCAGGCGAGCTAGCCGCGCCCCGAGTCGTGCCGGTCCGCGACCCCCCCATCGCGGACCGACACCGGAGATCCTCAGGAGAAGCGATCCTCAGGAGAAGAAGGCGTCGTCTCCGGGAAGATCGGCGTGCAGCTCCAGCAGTTCGGTGGCGCGGTCGCCGACGAATGAGAACAGGATCGAGGCTCGGCTCACCCGAGTGATCCCGTTGCGCGTCGCCGTCATCTGGTGCAGCGAGGAGGCATGCCCCTGCCCGTCGCCGTGCACGTCTATCAGATCGGCGCGGACGGTGCCGCCGGTCAGCTCGGCGAGCTTGCCGTAGTAGCCGAGCACCGCGTCGATGCCCTTGTACGCGCCGGCCAACGGCCCGCTTCCCGGTACGTGTTGCACCACGTCCTCGGCCATGACCGAGCGCAGCGTGTCCACGTCGTGCGCGTTGAACGCGGCGTATCCCCGGCGGACCAGGTTCATGCTGGCGTCGTCCGGCGCCTGGAGGCCGGCCGGGCGGGCATACCGGGTGGCGTCCGGGGAGAAGTCGATCATCGTGCACGGTTCGTCGCCCAGCACCCACGCGTCGTGGCCGGCCGGTAGGTCGAAGAGGTCACCTGTCCCGACCTCGGACTCAATGCCCTCGTCCTGGCGTACCCGCATCCGTCCGGAAATGACGTATCCGAGATGCCGGGTCTGGCATGAGCTCGTGCCGGCGAGCGGCGCCACGTCGGTGGACCATCTCCACCCTGGCTCGAACACTCCCTTCAGGATGGTCAGCCCACCCGCGCTCGCGATTTTCGCGTGCCCGTGTGCCGCGAACTGACGGGTCTCGCCGAGTTCCACGTTGCTGACCAGAGCATCGGCCATGGGACCACCCCCACCGGGTCGGGCCGGGCGCCAGACTGCGTCCGGCTAGGCGAGCAGTCTCCTGCCGACGAACCAGCGCCGCCAGAGGAGGAAAGGGAACTCTCGGGCGAATGGCCGATCCGTTCTTGTAAGGGCTTGCTTATATAAGCAATGGCAAATATGGTGACTGGGTGCACGCGTTCGACATCCTGGGTGACCCCGTAAGGCGGCGACTGCTTGAGCTGCTCGCCGACGGTGAACGCTCTGCCGGCGAGCTGGGCGCGGTGGTGCAACAGCAGTTCGGCATCTCTCAGCCGGCGGTGTCGCAGCACCTTCGGGTGCTGCGGGACAACGGCTTCGCGACGGTTCGCGCGCAGGGGGCCCGGCGGCTCTACGCCGTGGACGCCGAACCCTTACGCGAGGTCGACGCGTGGATCGACCCGTACCGACATTTCTGGACGCAACGCCTGGACGCCCTGGCCACCGAGCTTGCCCGGGGAAAGAAGGCCAGGCGGGCGCACAACCCGACGACGAAGGGCAGGGGCAGAACATGACCACCGACACTGAGAACCTTGACCAAACGCACCATGAGTTGCGGCACCGGCGCATCGCCGCCGGGGAGGCACGATGTGCCATCTTCCGGCGCAGCTACGACGCGCCGATCGAGGAGGTGTGGGACGCCTGCACCAACCCCGAGCGGCTGGCGCGCTGGTACGCGCCCGTTGTGGGGGAACTGCGCCCCGGTGGCACCTTCACGCAGGGCGACTTCGGTTCCGGCACGATCTCGCGGTGCGAGGCGCCGCGCTTGCTGACTGTCGCTCTCGGCGGCGACCCCGCGCCTGACGAGATCGAGCTGCGGCTCCAGCCGGGCCCGGACGGCACGACGGTGCTCGAGTTCGAACACGCCACCACGCTGGACACCCATGAGATCGGCGGCCAGGTGTTCGACGCCGTCTACTGCATGGGCGGGGGTTACGGCCCTCGGCTGATTTCGCTGGATCGGCACCTGCACGGTGACCTGCCGGAAGGGCTCGACCCGGCCACGCTGCACCTGCAGCCGGAGTTCGGCCCGGCGATCCAGCACAGCATGGCCGTCCTCGCCGACCTCCTGGCGGCGGATAAGAGCGGCTGACACGTGGGCCTGCGCAGCCGGGATCTGCGCCTACTGTGACTGCCGTGACGGCAGGTCTCACCGGCGACGCTGAGGGCTTGGCGTTCGGGTCGGCGCGGGGACGGATGGTTCTGTTGGCCACCGTGCTGGGCAGTGGCATGGCGCAGCTCGACGGGACTGTCGTGAACGTGGCCCTGCCGCGGATCGGCACGAACCTGCACACCGGGCTGACCAGCCTGCAATGGACGCTGAACGCCTACACCCTCACCCTGTCCGGGCTGCTGCTGCTGGGCGGCTCGCTCGGGGATCGGCTGGGCCGGCGCCGGATCTTCCTGATCGGTGTGGTGTGGTTCGCGGTGGCCTCGGTCGGGTGCGCGGCGGCCCCCACGTCGGGCCTGCTGATCGGCATGCGGGCCCTGCAAGGCGTCGGCGCCGCATTGCTGACCCCCGGGTCGCTGGCCATCTTGGAGGCGGCCTTCCGCCGGTCGGATCGGGCCGCGGCGGTCGGCGCCTGGTCCGGGCTCGGTGGCATCGCCACCGCCATCGGTCCGGTGCTCGGCGGTGTGCTGGTCGGGGTGGCCCCCTGGGGCTGGCGCCTGGTCTTTCTGATCAACGTGCCGCTGGCCGTGGTCGTGATCGTTGTCGCCCAGCGGTGGGTCCCCGAGAGCCGCGATGAGCAGGCCACCGGCCGGCTCGACGTCCCGGGAGCGGTGTACGCGGCGCTGGGGCTCGGCGCATTGATCTACGCGTTGACCGAGGGCCCGGCGCAGAACTGGCCCCTCGGGCTGCTGCTCACCGCCGGCGCCGGACTGCTGCTGCTGGCCGGGTTCCTGCGAAACGAGCACCGGCGCCGCGACCCGATGATGCCGCTCGGGCTGTTCGGCTCTCGTCAGTTCAGCGCCGCGAATCTGGTGACCTTCGTCGTGTACGCCGCCCTCTCCGGAGCCCTGTTTCTGCTGCCGGTGCAGCTGCAGAAGGTCTCCCGGTTCTCCCCGGTCGCCGCCGGCAGCGCGCTCCTCCCCGTGACGGTGGTGATGTTGCTCTTGTCGGCGCGGATGGGCCGGCTGGCGCAGCGGATCGGTCCGCGCTGGCCGATGACCGCCGGTCCGCTCGTCGCCGCGGTGGGACTGGCCCTGCTCAGCCGGCTGGGCCCGGGGTCCACGTTCGCCACCGGGGTGCTGCCGGCCGTCCTCATTTTCGCGCTGGGCCTGTCGGCCACCGTCGCCCCGCTCACCGCGACGGTGCTGGCCGCGGCGCCCGAACGCCAGGTCGGGGTCGCGTCGGCGATCAACAACGACGTGGCCCGCACCGCGGGGCTGGTGGCCGTCGCGGTCCTGCCCGCGCTGGCCGGCATCACCCCCGCCGCATACGCCAATCCCGCCGCGCTGTCCCACGGCTTCCACCAGGCCGTCCTCATCGCCGCCGTGTTGTGTGCCGCCGGTGGGCTGCTGTCCGCGGTGAC